>CAMYUQ010000005.1 GCA_947302045.1 uncultured Clostridia bacterium | reverse complement strand
GCACCCGCGGCAGTGACCGGAAACGTGACCTACACGGCACAGTTCAGCGAGACGGTGAACCAGTACACGGTAACCTGGAAGAACCATGACGGAACGACCCTGAAGACCGAGCAGGTTGCATACGGCGCAATGCCGGCATACACCGAAGCGGATCCGACGAAGACCGCAACGGCACAGTACACCTACACGTTTACGGGATGGAGTCCTGCACCCGCGGCAGTGACCGGAAACGTGACCTACACGGCACAGTTCAGCGAGACGGTGAACCAGTACACGGTAACCTGGAAGAACCATGACGGAACGACCCTGAAGACCGAGCAGGTTGCATACGGCGCAATGCCGGCATACACCGAAGCGGATCCGACGAAGACCGCAACGGCACAGTACACCTACACGTTCAGCGGATGGAGTCCTGCACCCGCGGCAGTGACCGGAAATGCAACTTATACGGCACAATTCACCGAAGTTCCCAAAGCGTACACCGTAACGTGGAAGAACTACAACGGAACTACGTTGAAGACAGAACAGGTCGCATACGGCACGATTCCCGCTTATACCGGCACGACTCCGGTCAAAGCGGCAACGGCAGAGCACACCTACACGTTCAGCGGATGGACTCCCGCGCCCGCGGCAGTGACCGGAAACGTGACCTACACGGCGCAGTTTACCGAAGCGGCAAGAAAGTACACCGTCACCTGGAAGAACTACGACGGCACGACCTTGCAGACCAAGCAGGTCGCATACGGCACGATGCCTGCTTATACCGGCACGACTCCGATCAGATCGGCAACTGCCCACTACACCTACACGTTCAGCGGATGGAGTCCCGAGTTTGCGGAAGTGACCGGAAACGTGACCTACACGGCACAGTTTGACCGGACGGTGAACGAGTACACGGTAACCTGGGTGAACGGAGAAGAGGTTATCTATTCCGAACGGCTCGCATACGGCGCAACGCCTGCTTACACGGGTGAAACGCCTGTCAAAGCGGCGACGGCACAGTTTACTTACACGTTCAGCGGATGGAGTCCCGAGGTTGCAGAAGTTACCGGAGACGTGACCTACGCGGCGCAGTTTGACGAGACGGTTAAGACCTACACCGTCACCTGGAAGAACTACGACGGCACGACCTTGCAGACCCAGCAGGTTGCATACGGTGCAACGCCCGCTTATACCGGCACGCCGACAAGACCCGCTGACGAGCAGTACACGTACGAGTTCAAGGGATGGACCCCTGAGGTGACAGCCGTTTCCGGCGACGTTACCTACACCGCGACCTTCGAGGCGACCGCGATCATCATCGTCGAAACGAACAAAGCGTACTTCGTCATAGACGGCGTTGAGACCGAGATCACTTACGAAGCGGGCGAGGATCCGCTCGAAAAGGCACCGTCGATCCCCGAAAGAACCGGATATGACGGAAGCTGGAAGAGAAAGATCGATGACGAAAGAGAAGTTTACGAGATCGTTTACACCGCCAAGCTCTACGAAATCGTATTCGTAGCCGAGGACGGAACCGAGACGGTCGTAACCTACCGGTATGGCTCTGAATTGATCGAAGAACCGGCTATCCCCGAGAAATTCGGTTATGACGGAAAGTGGGCGGCTTACCTGCTCAACGACCGTTCGAGAGTCGTGGTCAGCGTTGTCTACACCGCCAAGATCCTCAAAGTCGAATTCGTGTATGACGACAGGATCGAGACGGTTGAATACACCTACGGAACGACGTCGATCACCGAACCCGAAATTCCGCATAAAGCATTCTTCCGCGGCGCGTGGGAGAGCTACGAACTCAACAAGTATGAGGTCGTTCAGACAAGGATCGTTTATACGCTCAACCTCTGGTGGCTCATCATTCTTCTTGCAGTCATTGCGGTAGCTGAAATCATTCTCATCGTCTATAAGAAGATCAAGAACAACAATGAGAAAAACGGCGGTAAAAAACCGATGAAAGCGAGAGGAATCATGTTGTTCGGCGGTTCGATCGTAAGAATCATTCCGCGCTTTGGAATTCCTGCCTGCATCATTCTCGGCATTGCCGTGATCGCACTCGGTGTGGTCTGCGTGATCGTTTTCGTGAAAAAGAAAAACGAAAACGCTGACGCCGGTGACGATGCAGAAAACGAAGAATCCGAAGACGCATCCGAAAATTCGAAGTAATTCGAGCTTTCAAAAAAGGGGCTGTCTCAATGAGACAGCCCCTTGACTTTATGAAAAGAGACTTTTTGAGCGTTTTATCTGATAACCTTTCTGAAAAATACTTTTCGCCCCGGCGAAAAGTTACCCCACTTTTTCACTCTTCACTCTTCACTCTTACTTCTTACCTGCCCCGCCGCCGGATTCTGAACCGAGATTTGCGCCCTTCCATGAGATTTTGAACTGCGGCGGTGGCGCAAATCATGCCATTCGCGCAAAAGCGCGAATGGCGTAGGTTCTCACACGAAACAGAGCCAAACAAAACGGGCAAGATGCGATGCATCCTGCCCGTTTTGTTTGAGCTGTGCGGCCGAAAAAGATACAAATAAATGACAACCCCAATCGTAGTCCAAAAACATGAAGCAAAGTATAGTGATATGCCTCGCGTTGCTCGGCGTGATATTTTTGCTTTCGCAAAAGTGATATTGCTCGCTACGCGCGCAGTGATATTCGATTCGCCCTTCAACTGTGCGAAGCACAATATCACGCGGCGATAGCCGCATATCACTGCGAAGCAATCGAACTCGCCGCAGGCGAATCGAACTGAAAAACTCCGGCTTGCTCGCAAGTCGGAGTTTTTCTGGCTTATCCTACCGAAAAAG
Source organism: uncultured Clostridia bacterium (assembly GCA_947302045.1). GTDB lineage: Bacteria > Bacillota > Clostridia > Oscillospirales > CAG-272 > UMGS1865. The sequence goes on along the minus strand of CAMYUQ010000005.1, from coordinate 51,599 downwards.
ATGCAGGGGTAAAATCGGATAAACCCGCATGAATAAAGGCTATTTGCCGCTTTTTTCTATAATGGGTAAGCTTTTTATGCATCCGTATCCAAAATAGGGTTCGACCGAAAAAGATGCAATCAAGGTCTGCTTCAGAATTAAAATCTTGACATTTTTTGTCAAAATTTTTTACCACAGTACTCCACCAGATGCCTACCCCATGAGTTTTATTGAACTCTTAATCCAGTTCGGTTTCGCGACATCCATGCTTTTCCGCATTTCCGAGTAAATAAAGAAATACCAAAGCAGGAATTCTCTCGCCTCTATCTTTCTCTTTGCTTATAAGAGCTTTTTCAATACGGCGTTAATTGTTGAACTCGCTTCCTCTTCTTTTTCAATTCTCCTTATTTCTGCTATTCGTGCTTCTTCTTTCCTTCTTTGTTCTGCAATCGCTTTACGCTTTGCTGCTTCCGAATTAATCCCCTTTCGTTTTAGATACTTCATTGTAAAGCGCTTCTCGTGCTTTTTTTCTTTTTTTCTGTCCGTAAAAGCCACCTAATACGGCAAAACCTGTGTAAAATATATCAAAAATAAGCATGCAAATAGCATAGATAAAATATGGTACGTCAGAATCAAGTAAATGCTTATTAATATTGGATCCAGCATAAATAATTTGTCCAATTGGTAAAGCAGGACCGCTCGTATAAACCGTAAAGTTTATCAAAAACGCAAACAACATTTGCATTCCACATGCAAATAAGGAAGAAATTGCCGTTTCATATGCTTTGTATTTCTCTCGTTTATATTCAGTTTTAAATGGAACGAAAAACATAACGAAGGAAACTATGATAAAGTATGGAATAAAATAGAATAATCGAAAAACCAATTCGTTATTATTGGAAATAATTGCACCAAACATACCGAAAACGCCATTTGCGATAACATATCCACCCAAGCAAGCCAATGTTAATGAGATAAAAAATAATAAAGCATCAGATAATATTTTTTTTAAAACTTTCAAAATTATATCCCCTTTTTTAGAATTGGACAATTACTTAATAAGGCTTTTTTAGAAAAAGATTCTTAAGCGGATCAGCGTCGTCGCTCCGCTCCCCTTTACTTGGCTTGAGGGTGCAGAAAAGATGCAGACAACCAACGATCTGTTTTTCAAAAAACTTTTCGCCTCGGCGAAAAGTTACCTCACCTATTCACTATTCACTTTTACCTCTTACTTGCCCCAAAGGGGAATGAAAAGTGAAGAGTGAAGAGTGAAAAAGTAAAAAGTAGCCCCAACGGCTCTCGCCTTTGGGGCTTGAGGCGTGGGTGCAGAAAAGATGCACACCTCAAAATCCCCAAACCCGCATAAATAAAGGCTTTTTGCGTTTTTTCTATAATGAGCGGTTGCTCATTATGCATTCGTGCCCAAAATAGGGTTAGACCGAAAAAGATGCAGAGATTAATCGGCTATATTATTGTATTACTGAAAGCAATTATTTTGTTTTACTGCAATCACATAATTTGGGGAGCATTTATCAATCATCATGAGTTTATATTTTAGTAATTGATAATAATATTCCCAAATTATTAAGATAGAAGAATACAAATCGATACATCTTTTCCCAAAATCTAAAAAAGAGAGCTTTAATTCTTTTCTTTTTTCTTTGTGTTTATCAATAAATGTTATGATTTGATTTAATCCATCAATTTCTATCGAGTTATGTGCTATTGAATTTCTAATAATATTATCAAGTACACCCAAAAGCCCCTCCGTATATTTATTGTTAATTGTTGAGAGATCTTGATACTTTAGATATTTAGAGGAATATGATGTCATTTTTTTATAAAAACCATCTCTACCATTACCAAAATTATCATAAGACCCATAAGATTCAATATTATGTAAGCCAAATAATAAATCCACAGATTCACCAAGTAATTCATATCCTTTAGCGTATAATGTTTCCATGTCCTCGACAGAAAGTGTGGTAATACCATTTATAGTCTGGTCAACACTATCAAATTCTTGATAAATGTCATAAAGTGGGATTAATTGATAAATAACTTCTATATACGCAACATATATACCTTTTTAAGTATAAAATTAGATCAATATAAATTGAATCAAATGATGAAAAACCAGCTACTAAATATGTTATAATTTCTCCAAGGCATTTTGCCAAATAAAAAGGAGAGTGCATTATCATGCCCAAAAAGTTCACTAAAGAACAGAAGCGACAAGTTATCCAAATGAAGGAGGAAGGACTTTCGACGGTTGTGATTGCAGGTAAAACCGGGATTTCACAAAGCACGATCCGGCGCTGGATTCAGCTTTTCAACGATCAACGCGATGTGACAAAAGAGCATTTTTCCTATTCCGATTACAGCAATCTTCGCCGGAGGTACGAAAAATCGCAAAAGGTGATCGAAGTGTTGCACAAAGTAAACTGCTCTGCTAACGCGCCAACGCAAGAGAAATTGTTAGAAGCAGAAGCGCTTTCCAAACAATATAGTGTTCATGTTCTGTGCGAGGCATTGAAGTTACCTCGCGGAACTTTCTATAACCATATTTTGCGGAACAAACGTGAAAATACGGTCTATGCAAAACACAGGGAGGAATTGAGAGCAAAAATATTAGAAATCTACCACGATAATCTTCAGATTTTTGGTGCAGACAAGATTGTTGCAGTTCTGAAAAGGAACGGCATTCCCTCCAGTAAAAAGATGGTACAAGAGTTGATGAGCGAAATGGGTATTTCCAGTATTCGAAACGGAGCAAAACGGGCCTATAAAGCAGAACAACGTGAGTACACAAACCATGTTCAGCAGAAGTTCGATGTTGAGAAGCCGAATCAAGTATGGGTTGGGGACACCACCCAGTTTCGTTTTCATAATCGTACTTACTATATTTGTGCCATTGTAGATCTTTATTCCCGCAAAGTTGTTGGCTATGGGATATCAAACAAAAATAGCACGCATTTGTCGAAAACGACATTTCTCAAAGCATTTTCTGAAAGGAATTGTCCTTCTGATCTGATTTTTCATAGTGATCGCGGCTCCAATTTCCAATCTGCGACCTTCCGCGCCTGCCTTGCTGAACATTTGGTGGTACAGTCGTTTTCTAATCCTTATACACCGCATGACAACGCTGTGATAGAGAGTTTCTTCTCCAATATGAAGAGAGAAGAACTATACCGAACCCGATACCCCTCTGAATCGGCATTCAAAAAGGCGGTGAAAGATTACATTGATTTTTACAATGCAAAACGCCCGCACGCCAATAATAAATACCTATCGCCAAATGAATTCGAGTCCCAGTATAGGGAAAACAAGTAACCCACAGGGTTCAAATCTCAACTTTTTTGCTTTTTCGTTGTAGATTTTGACTTTTTATGTTTTGCGGCGTCAAAAGAAAAGAGCGGAAAAACCGCCTAGAATAAAGGAAAAACGGTCAACATTCGAACCGTGGGGGTTCGGATGTTGACCGCTCAATCAGTTGGCTGGGGTACTAGGATTCGAACCTAGGTAATGACGGAGTCAGAGTCCGTTGCCTTACCGCTTGGCGATACCCCAATTCACTCGGCAACCGTTATTATATCAAACTTTTCCCGGTTTGTCAACCCTTTTTCAAAGATTTTTTACTTTGTGTCCCTCGGGTTTTCGCCCTTTTTGCTTTTTTCTGCTTTTTCCGGGAAAACTGTTTACTTTTCCCGCGCTTTGTGGTAAAATAAGGTGATAACGGAATTGAGAGGAAGAGATCGATGACGTGGGAGCAGTTTATCAATAAAATGGCCGATTTTGCCGTTTCGGCAGGCATGAAACTTCTTTGGGCGTTGGCAATTCTGGTGTTTGGGAAGATCCTGATCAAACTCATTCTGAAACTGGTGCGTCGGACTCGCTTTATGCGGAAAGCGGAACTTTCGGTTTCCCGGTTTTTGCTGAGTTTTATCCGGATCGCTTTGGAAATTCTCCTGATCCTCACCATCGTAGCGGTTCTCGGCGTGCCGATGTCCTCGATGGTTGCCATCATCGCGTCTGCCGCGGCGGCGATCGGTCTTGCCCTACAAGGGGCGCTTTCGAACTTTGCCGGCGGGATCATGATCCTGGTCTTCCACCCGTTTCACCTCGACGATTTCGTGGAAGCGGGCGGATTCAGCGGAACGGTCACCGACATCGGTATTTTCTATACCGTACTCAAAACGCCCGACAACAAGAACGTTACGATCCCGAACGGAACGGTCATGGCGCAACCGGTCACAAACTATTCGGCGCATCCGATCCGCCGTCTGGAACTCAAATTTCCGGTTGCTTACGGAACCGACATCCAAAAGACGCGCGAGATCCTTATCGACGAGGTTTCCAAACATAAAATGGTGCTATCCGACCCCGAACCCTTTGCCCGACTTTCCGCGCATGAAGACAGCAGTTTGACCTTTACCGTTCGCGTCTGGGTCAAGCGGGAAAACTACTGGACGGTCAATTTCGACCTCATGGAGGCGGTTCATCGGCGGTTCGCGGCGGAGAATATTCAGATCCCCTTCAATCAGCTGGACGTTCATATCTCCGGCAACGACGCGAAATGAGAGAGTGACCTTATGAGAAGATCCGCACAAAACCTTGCCGCCGATCTGGTGCGGCAATTCAAAGAAGAAGGGAAGACGGTCTCGACCGCCGAATCCTGCACCGGAGGGCTGATCGCAAAACTGATCACCGATATTCCGGGAAGCTCCGCTGTTCTCATGGGCGGATGCGTCAGCTATACCAACGACGTCAAGCGAAACGTTCTGGGCGTTGATCCGAAGGTCATCGAACTCCATACCGAGGTCAGCGAGGCGTGCGCGATGGAGATGGCGGCGGGCGCGCGCCGGCTGTTCGGAACCGACGTAGCCGTCTCGACCACCGGATATGCGGGGCCTGGCGGCGGAACGGCGGAAAACCCGGTCGGAACGGTCTATATCGGGATCTCGACCGTCGCGGGAACAGAGGTATTCCGCGTCACGGCACCCACCGGATCGACCCGTGCGCAGGTGCGCCTCTATGCGGCAAAAGCGGCTCTTTCTGCCGCAATTCGCTCCAAAAAGCGGTAAAATTTGCAAAAACTCTTGACAAAACGCCCAAAATCGGTTATAATAGGAACATCCTATTTGGAAAAATTTATTTGAAGGAGTAACTGAAATGAAAAAGTTTACGAGGATCCTTGCTCTGACTCTGGTTGCCGTTTTCTTTGCCCTGACGCTGGTTGCTTGCGGAAAAGGCCCGAGCAGCAGCTACAAGACCGCAGTTGAGAAGCTGAAGAAGAACAATTATGACGCTGTGCTGTCCTACGACCGCGACGATTATAACGACGACGGAATCGAATTTTCCGTCTCCGGTCGCAAAGGGGATACGACAAAAGGCAATTACGAGATGGTTCAGATCCTTTATTTCAAGGATAAGAAATCTGCTGATGCGTACTGGAACAAGAATGAAGACGACATCACCGGAATTTCCGAAGCGATGAAGAAAGCCCTCGGTTCTGAATACACCTACGGAAAAGACGGAAAAATGATTTATGCAGGTACGGTCAACGCCGTCAAAGCCGCTAAATAATCCGATCTCCGTATTCCGGAAAGAGAACACCCCCGCGACGTATAATGTCGCGGGGGTGTCCTATTTCTGTCTGTCACGTCAGATCAGGGTAGTAGTATTTCAGCATTTCAATGCCGACGTTATATCCGATATAGAGCTGAGCGGTTTGATCCCAGTGCCAGCAGTCGTTGCCGAGGGGCTCGCTTCTGCCGCTTACCATGCGGTTGATATCGTAGATGGAATTATCCACCACGAAAATCTTGTTTTGTTCGTCCGCCAGTTCTTTCTGCATATTGATAAACGCTGCGTTGATCTTCTTCTGTGCGTCGGCTGCGGATTCAAAGGTTCTTGAAATGGTACCGACCCAGATCGGCATATCCGCGGCGCCGCAGTCGTCACCGCCGGAAAGCTCTTTCGCGATCTCGGCAAGGTCATGCCGCAGATCCTCCACCAGATAGCCGAACGCTTCCCGGTATGCCTGCGGAGAGGAGCGGTCGTTTTCTCCCTGCATCCAGTAAAGCCCTTTGATCCGGAAGCTGCTGAAACCTTTGTATTTCAGGACGGATAACTGCGTTTTCACGGATTCCAGAAAGCCTCTGTATAATTTTCCGGTGATCTCGTCGGCGTCGTAGGAATATCCCTTTGCTTCCGCATAGGAGGGCGGCACCCAGTTGCCGTATTTTTTGCTGGCGTTGGAGGTCGTGTCATTGAGCAGGTTCACTCCGCCGCAAGCGTATTTCAGAAGCCCTGCGGTCTCACCCGAGTCTTGGTTATAGCAAATCGAGAGTGCTTCCGCCATGCCGGCTTCGGGGCCGAACTGCTCGTCCTTCCGCGTCCCGTAGCCCAATTTGGTCTTTTCCCAGCCGGAATAGATGCTGTCGGACGCCCGTCCGGTGAAGAGCACGTTGGAATATCCGGTTTCCAGCTCCGGCGCGAATTCATACGCGGCGGCGGTATCGGTGATCGGGGAAGAGCCGGCGGCGTTGCTTTGCCCGGCAATCAGATAGATATCGATGGTCTTGTCCTCCTTTGCCTGCGGTCTCTGACCGTATTGTCTTTCGGTGGTAACTTCACTTGTTCCTTCGGGCAGATCGCTCTTTTCCTTGCAGGAAGCGAATGTGCCGAACAAGAGACAGAATGCCAGCAGAAAAACGAGTCGTTTGGTGGCTTTTTTCATTTATGTCCTCCTCCCGTTTTGTGGTTCAATTTGATTATACCATACTTTTCTTCGGATTTCAATCGCTCTTTTCTCTGATGGATCGCCTTTTTTTACGGTTTATGCCCCTCGCACGGGGTATATCCCCGGCTGCGCCCGACCATCCCCGTCCGGCTGATCAAAGAAAGAGCTTCGAGCGCGTGCAGGGCGGTGTAGGTATGTATCCCCCGGATGCCGGTTGCGGCGGCGTAATCTTTCGCGGTGAAGGGGACGGGCAGCTTTTCTGTCGGCAGAAACCGCAGGTAGTCCGCCGGGGTGCAGAGGCAAATTTCTTCAAAGAGCGAGAGCGGAACGCGCTCGATCCGGGAGGTGCGCTTGCGTCCCACCCGAACAGTTTTATTTTTGTAGCGGATCCGGTATTCCTCGATCAGGAGCAGACGCAGGCGAAACCGCGGGTTTGCAAGATAGGGCAGGAGCGGATAGAGCTTTGCGAAAATATTTTCCGCCTTTTCGGATTTCGGCGACCGGCGACGCGGCGAAAGTTCGCCGGTCAAGGGATCGAGATAGGAGATCCAACAGGTCCTCGTCAGCGGATGCACCACCGTGACGGTGCAGTCGGTGGAGGTGAGATAATATTCGATTTTTGGTTTGAGCGGCGCAAAATCGCCGGTCTGCACCTCGTAAATTTCGTTATCCACTTTCACGTCGGCAATGAACCGGCGATCCGGAAAACCGACCTCGTGATAGTCGGTGTCCTCCGAGAGGTAGGCCTTGATTGCGGCGTGGAGCCGCTTTTCGGAAAGCGTCCCGACGCCGGCGAGCCCCTGCTCGTGCGGCGCGCGGATGAGCGAATCGCAGATGCGGCGAAACCGGTCGCGGCGGGCGGCGGGTTCGAGAAGATCGGGCAGGATCATGGCGTCACCGGTAATAGACGTAGTAGACGATGATCGTACGTTCGGTACCGCCATGTTCGAGATCGGGTGCCGTGAGCACAACGCCGTCCTTTGAGAGCAGTTCCCAAGCAGAGAGGTCGTCCACTTTACAACGGAAGATCACGTCGGCGGATGCAAAGACGAGCAATTCGTCGTCACGCAGGTTCAGTCCGCCCTCCCGACCGATCACTTCGTCCACGCCGTTCCGCTTTTCGGTAACGTAGCGGATATGATGACCGCAGATCTTGCGCGCCATTTCCCAACGGTAGGCGCGGCTGTCGGCCTTTTTAGGGAAAAGTTTGGAAAAGAGCTTTTTGCACATCGTCGTTTTCTCCTACCAGAAAGCGTTTGGCGGCAAGATAGGCGTCGCGCGCCTGTGCCGCCGCAGGGGAGGACGGGTCGAAATCAGCGCGTCTGATGCCGCGGAGCAGAATATTTTTCGGCGTTTCTTCGGGGTCGATGAGTTCGAGCGCGGAGACGCGATAGCCCGACGCCTCCAAAAATTTCAGCCGCAGAGCGTCGGTCGCGGCGTCGCAGAATTTCTGCCGGAGCATGGAATATTCCGCGATGAACGAAAGTTCCCGGCATTGCAGGGTGTGGTTGAGTTCATGGTGACAGCAGGGTGTGGAGAGGATGACGTCGGCACCCCAGCGCACGGCGTTTGCGAGCACCAGATCGGTGGCGATATCGCAGGCGTGAAGCGAGAGCACCAGATGCACGTGCGACCCGGGATCATAGCGCGAAACGTCGCCGCTTTGAAATTCCAGACCGTCAAAACCGACCTCTTCCGCGACCTTGTTGCAGTAGGAGATGACGTCGGGTTTGAGATCGACGCCGGTCATCTCGACCTTTCGCCCCAGAATATTGGCAAAATAGTGATAGGTTGCGAAAGAGAGGTAACTTTTCCCGCAGCAGAGGTCGCAGATGCGGAGCGTCCCCTCGGCAGGCAGGGCAGGCAGACAATCCCGGATCAGTTCGAGGAAGCGGTTGATCTGACGGAATTTTGCCTGCTTTTTGTCCTTGACGCGGCCGTTTTGTTCACTGATCCCGAGCGCGTGCAGAAACGGCTCGTTTCCCGAAAGGATATACGCTTTCTCGCGGTTGTTGGAGCCGACGGCAACCTTCGGCGGCGCGGGAGAATCCAGCGCGCGGAGCAGTTTCTCTCCGCCGATCAGGGTCACTTTCCCGCCCGACGAGCGGCGCATCTCACAGGAGCCTGCCGCGGTAAAGAGGTTGACCTGCCTGTGCGTCGCGGCGAAATCGTCCAGCCGTTCGGCACGGTCGGGGGTGATGTTCTCGTGCGTCACCTTGTTGTCGGCGTGGAAAATTTCCGCCTGGAAAACGATCCCGCCGCCGATCTTTCGCGGCGTCACGACGGTGCGCGGGCAGGCAGGGTCGGCAGATTTGGAAAAGACGGCTTTTTCAAAAGCGCCCCGTTCGAGAGCGAGGCGCATCAATCCGACGAGATCAGGGCTGTTTGTCATTCTTTTCTCCCCCGGCGGTTTTTTCTTTGGAATGCTTGGAAAAGCTGATCTTCCGCTCGGTCCCCGCCCAGATGCGTTTGAGGTTTTCCCGATGCCGGAAGACGACGAAAACGGTACAGAGCAGAGCCATGATGAAAACGGTTCCGGGACCGTTGAACGCGTGCAGGATCAGGGGGTAGAGCAGGGCGCACATGACCGAGGCGAGGGATACGAACTTCGTTCCGATCACGATGACGAGAAACATGCCGAGCAGAATGACGAACACGATCGGATGCAGATTGAGCACGACCATCGCCAGACACGCAACGCCCTTGCCGCCCTGAAATTTATAGTAGAGCGGATACATATGCCCGAAGATCACGAAAAATCCGGCGATCGCGGCACCGGCGTAGGAAGCGAGCAGACACCCGATCCAGACCGAGACCGCGGCTTTGAGAAGATCAAGGATGAAGGTCGCCGCGGCGGCGCCTTTTCCGTAGGTACGGAGCATATTGGTGGTTCCCGGGTTTCCGCTTCCGAACTGCCGGATGTCTTCATGGTAACGGATCTTGGAGATCAGGATCGCCGGATTGATACTGCCGAGCAGATAGGGGATCAGGACGCAGAGCAGATAAACGCCGACGTGCATGGCGATCTGCGCGGCATCCTCTTCCGGGTGGCGGTTGACCAGCCATTGAAGCAGGCAGGGAATCCCTTTGATGAGTAACATAAAACGCTCCTTTCGGGAATGTCAGAGTTCGATCAACTCTTTCGGGCTTTTCGTGAAGTTATAAAAGGTTCCGTCGGGCTTAATACAGGCCATATCTTCGATGCGACAGCCGTATTTTCCTTCGAGATAGATACCCGGCTCAAAAGTCACGACGTTTCCGCGCTGCAAGAGGGAATCGGTCGGAGCAGCCCCCGAGAGATTCGGCTTTTCGTGGATGAAAAGCCCCACGCCGTGCCCGAGCGAATGCCCGAAAGTGCCGGCGTAACCGGCTCTGTCGATCAGGTCCCGCGCGATCCGATCCAGCTCCCGGCAAGAGATCCCTTCCCGGGCGGCGTCGAGCGCGGCGGTCTGGGCGGCAAGAACGGTGTTATATACCTTTTTGCATTCGGCGTCGGCTTTGCCGATCACCACCGTGCGCGTCATATCCGAACAGTAGCCGTCGGCACGCGCGCCGAAGTCCATGGTCAGAAATCCGCGTTCGAGTCTGACGTTCCGGGGAACGCCGTGCGGACGGGAAGAATTGGCGCCGGAAACGGCGATGGTATCGAATGCAATTCCGTCCGCGCCGTTTTTCCGCATGAAGAATTCGAGTTCGAGCGCGACTTCGATCTCGGTCATGCGGTCGGGCCGGATGAAGTTGAGAATATGCGAAAACGCCGCGTCGGTGATGCTTTGCGCCCGCGCGATGGCGGCGAGTTCTTCCTCGCTTTTTACCATTCGCATCTCGGTCAAAATCGCCGACGCACCGGAAGCGAGATTGATTCCGGGCAGTCGTTCGGCATAGCGTTCGTAGGCGGCAAGGGAGAGCTTTTCCTCTTCGATCAGAACCTGACGGCATCCGTCTTCTTCGAGCGCGGTGCGCAGGAAGTTCAGCATCCCGATCTGCCCGGGTGTGACGACCTCCATGCGGTCGGAACAGGTTTGCGCGGCGGCTTCGGCATACCGGAAATCGGTGATGAGATACGCCTTCTTTTGCGTGACGAGCACCAGTCCGTCGTCAAAGTGAAACCCGGAGAGATAGCGCTGATTCAGAGAGTCCGAAAGGATCGCGGCGTCTGCGCCGACGGCGGAAAGCCGCTCTTGCAGTTTTTCGATGGGTGTCATTTTCGTTTTCTTCTCCGTCATAGATAAGATCGACTATCATTATATCACAAAACCGGTGAAAAGTACAGAGATAGGAGAAATTTTTTCAGGCAGCTCCGGATTGTGACATTTTTTTCAAAGGGAGCGGAGTAAAATAGCGGTAGGAAACACGGGGAGGGAGCGACCATGCAAACCGAAGTTTACGCCGATCTGTATTTTCTGGTCAACGCCAGCATGGACCTGCTTTGCGTCCTGCTCACCGCTCGACTGCTGCAAACGGTCGCCGCACGGTGGCGCGTCCTTTTGGCGGCGGCTTTCGGCGGCGGATTTTCGCTCTGGGTTCTGCTCTTCGGCATTGCCGGATGGCTTGGACTGTTCCTCGATCTTGCGGCGGCTTTCGTGATTTGCGCCATTGCATTTGCGAGAAAGGGAACGGGGTTCGGTCGGCTCGCGAAAATCACGGCGGTCTTTTTTCTGGTATCGGCGATTCTCGGCGGCGTCATGACCGCGCTCTATTCGCTCCTGAACCGGCTGGATCTGCCGTTCGAGGCGTTTGCCGGAGAATCGATCTCGGTCTGGATGTTTGCGATCCTCTCTCTCGCGGCGGGGATTCTGACCTTGCGCGGTGGACGTTTTTTGGGCATTTCCGCAAAGCAGAAACGGGTTCGGGTGGAAGCGGTTCTGTTTGGCAAGCGCGTGACCCTGAACGCCCTGCTCGATACCGGGAATCTGATGCACGACCCGATCGGCGGCAGGAGTGTTGTGGTTGCCGAGGCAAGCCGGCTGCGAGGCGTTTTGCCGCGAGAGGTTTTCCTGCCGCCGGGAGACCCGGCGCGGGAGATGTGGCTGCGAAATTATGAGAACGCGCGGCGGGTGCGGCTGATCCCTGCCAAAACCGCCGCCGGAGAGGGCGTTCTGAGTGCGATCGTGCCCGATTCGCTCTTCTTGCAGGTTGAAAAAGAATCCCGTCCGGCGACCCATCTCGTCGCGCTGGCGGAATTGGGCGATCGCGCACACGGGTTCGACGCGCTGATCGGAGAAGTATAGGCAGGAAATAGTGAAGAGTGAAGAGGTAAGAGGTAAGAGGAAACGAATGAAGATATTGGTGAAATTCAAACAACAAATTTGTAGGATCCTGCAATTCATACGACGGAAATGTGTTTCGGAAAAAATCTATTACATCAACGGTTCGGACGTTCTGCCGCCGCCCCTCTCTCCCGAGGAGGAAGCCGCCTGGATCGCCCGGATCGGGGAAGAGGAAGCGCGAACGGTTCTGGTCGAGCGCAATCTGCGGCTGGTGGTGTTCATCGCCAAGCGGTATGAGAACAGCGGTACCGGGATCGAAGATCTGATCTCGATCGGCACGGTGGGGCTGATGAAGGCGATCAACACCTTCCGGTCGGATAAAAATATCAAGCTTGCAACCTATGCCTCGCGCTGTATCGAGAACGAAATTCTGATGCACCTGCGCAAGAAAAGCGCACAGCGCATGGAAGTATCGCTCGAAGAGCCGCTCAACGTCGATTGGGACGGCAACGAACTCTTGCTCTGCGACATTCTCGGGAGCGAAGAGGACACGGTGACCTTTGAACTCGAAAAGAGGGAGGAACGGGAAGCGGTGCGCGCGGCGGTAGCCGGGCTTTCGCCCAGAGAGCGGGAACTGATCGAACTGCGCTTCGGATTCCGGGGCGGGGGAGAACTGACCCAGAAAGAGGTTGCCGACCGCATGGGGATCTCGCAGTCCTATATCTCCCGGCTCGAAAAAAGGATCCTTTCCAGATTGAAGGAAACGCTGAAGGTATAATTTTCTCAGGCGGGTATGTGACCGTGGATCACATACCCGTTTTCAATTGCAAAAGCATTGACAATTTCCGGGATCGGGTGTATAATAAGAGCCGGTACAAGAATCTATCTGAAAGAGGAAATGAAATATGACAACAACGCAGAGTCAACCCGTACATCCCGATCCGAATCTGAACGTCAAAGCGGTGATCGATCGCCCGGACGTACGCCTTTTTGACACCAAACAGCCCCCGTTTCAGCTCTACGGATTTGAAACGCCTTTCGTCCGGATCCCCGAGGAAGTCGCCCGTGCCACGAGCAGAGGTGTTCTGGGATTGTATCGGGATACGGCAGGCGGTCGCGTCCGCTTTTCGAGCGATTCTTCCTACGTTGCCATCCGTGCCGAATTTTCCAAGATCACCCGCTTTTCGCATATGCCCCTGACCGGAACGGCAGGTTTTGATCTCTATATCGACGATCCGGTCAGCGGCGTGAGCCGGTATTGCAAAACTTTCACGCCGCCCTACGATATGGTGGACGGATACGAGCAGATCATCTCGCTCCCGGATCGTCGGCTCCGCTATTTTACGATCCATTTTCCGTCGTATAGCGCGATCAGTCAACTGTTTGTCGGCTTGCAGGACTCCGCAACCGTCGGAGCGGGCTTGCCCTACCGGGAAGCTCTACCGATCGTCTACTACGGTTCTTCGATCACGCAGGGCGCGTGTTCCAGTCGACCGGGGTTGATCTATCAGAATCTGGTGGCAAGGGATCTGAATCTGGACTACCGCAATTTCGGATTCGCCGGGCACGGCAAAGGAGAGGATGCGATGATCGAATATCTGGCGTCGCTCCCAATGCTCGCGTTCGTGTGCGACTACGACCACAACGCCCCAAATCCCGAACATCTCCGCGCAACGCATCAGAAACTCTATTCGGTGATCCGCGCCAAACATCCGGATATCCCCTATCTGATGCTTTCCAGACCGGATTTCGATCACTATGAGCCGGAGAGTCTGCTCCGTAGGGACGTCATCGTCGATACCGACCGGTTTGCGCGCGCAAACGGCGACCGCAACGTCTATTATATCGACGGTGCGTCGATCTATCGGGGGACTTATGAATGGGAATGCACGGTTGATAATGTCCATCCGAACGACCTCGGCGGCGCGCGGATTGCCTCTGCCGTGACGGCGACTCTGCGCCGTGCACTGACGCAGCGTGCCTTTACGATTTGAGCCGACTTGACAAGTATACCGTTTTGTGGTAAAATAAGCGTGCGATCCCGGAAAACGGGACGCGAAAAAACCGAAAGGAATCAAAACCAATGAGCGCAACGCTGGTCGTATTGGCAGCCGGACTCGGCAGCCGGTTCGGGGGAAATAAACAGATCTCCTGCGTCGGACCGCAGGGAGAATTTCTCATGGAATACTCGGTCTACGACGCCGTGGAGGCAGGATTTGACCGGATTGTCTGGATCCTCAAAGAAGAGATGGTCGAAACCGTCCGCGCGAAATTTGAGCCGAAACTGAAAGGGAAAGCCGAACTTTGCTTCGCCGTGCAGGATTATACCAGTCTGCCGTCCTTTTATCAGATCCCGGCAGATCGCGTCAAGCCGTTCGGAACGGTGCACGCCGTTCTCTGTGCAAAGGAATATCTGACCTCTCCGTTCGCAACGATCAACGCCGACGACTATTACGGAAAGGAAGCGTATCAGATCCTCGTGCGGCTCTTCCGAGAAATCAAGGGTAAGGGAGAGGCGGTCATGGTTCCGTATATTCTGGGGAACACCATGAGCGAAAACGGAGGCGTTACGAGAGGCATCTGCAAGATCGAGAACGGACTTCTTCGCCGTGTGGAAGAGACGAAAAATATCTGCTATGCTCCCGACCGTTCGATCACGTCGGACGCGGGAGCGCTTCCGCCCGACGCAAAGGTCTCGATGAACATCTGGGGATTCTGCCCGGAATTCGTCCCGGTCATGGAGCGGTATTTCGAGGACTTCTTGAAAGGACTCTCGCCCGAGGACGTCAAGGCGGAATGCCTGCTTCCGATCATGGTCAACGACCTGCTCCACGCAGGCAAACTGACAGTCCGGGCGGAAAGTTCTCCGGACCGCTGGTTTGGTCTGACCTATCAGGCGGACCGGGAAGCGGTGACGGAAGAACTTGCCCGACTGCATAGAGAGGGCGCATACCCGAAAGGATTGATCTGAGAAAGCAACGCGGCTTCCGTCGATCAATAAGTTCACCGATTCCAAAAAGTTGCCCCGCATTGCCGATTGGCAATGCGGGGCAACTTTTTGGAGCAGATGACGGGAATCGAACCCGCGCTTTCGGCTTGGGAAGCGGACGCTCTGCCATTGAGCTACATCTGCAAACGCTTTCTTTCAAAGCTCCATTATTATACTACAAAATCATGAACCTGTCAAGTGGTTCCGCAAAAAAACTTTGCGGTCCCCGCCCAATCGAACCCGCTCATTTTGCCGCAAGGCAAAGAAAAAGAATGCAGACCTTTTATGCGGTCTGCATTCTTTTTCTGATTGAAGTGTTGTCAACGATATCAAAGGCGATTATTGACCGATACTCTCTTTATAGGTTACACCGTTCGTGTAAAAATCGCCGTCCTTGTAATAAGCCTCATAGGAGATATCTCCCTTTCCAGGGAACCCAATCTCCGGTATACCGGTTATTAAACCAAGATCTTCTACTGCTGTCACAGCGTAGGGATCCGGAACCTTCCAAACGCCATCGCCTGCGGGAGTCATCGAGCCGTTAAATATAACGTAAGGATCGGTGTAACTTGTTCCTTTAGCCGCATTATAATCGGCAGAGGACATGTAATACAAACTTGTTGCAATGACATCTTCGTTTGCAAAACGGACAACTTCAATTTCGGGCTTAGAAATCTTCATAGGGCTACCTCCGGGGGATTAAAAAATTGTATCCATATTTTATCACAAAAAATCGTCAATGTCAACAAAAAATATATTTTTTTTTTTTTTTTTTTTTTTTGTAGAGTTATACAAAAATATGTGAATTTTAGACAAAAAAATAGGTAAAATATGGAATTGTCGAGAGAACGAGGATGATAACATATGAAATCTGAAAAAACCGTCCCGTGCAATCCTTTCGGAGGTCGAAATGCGAAATCAAAACTTTCATTTCTCAATTTTGTTGACAAAAAGCGGAAACTATGGTAAACTATCCATAGATCTTCGATTTTGGGGAAGAATCATACAAGATATGCGCTTTGCGCGATCCCTTACAGATCGGAACAGAGGAGAGGATCATGATGTATCGCATTTTGAAAAAGCACCCCGAATTGCGCCCCTATGAAGCCGATATCAAACTGCGCATGGAGCGGTATTCGCGCAAAAAGAAACAACTTTTGCAGTCCTGCGGCAGTCTGAAAGAGTTTGCAAACGCACACAAATATTACGGATTCCACCGCCTGCCGGAGGGTTGGGTATATCGCGAATGGGCGCCGGCGGCGGATCGGCTCTACCTGACCGGGGATTTCAACGGTTGGAACTGGACTGCAACGCCGATGACGCGGATCGACCGTGGCGGATGGGAGCTTTTTTTGCCGGGAGACACTCTGCAAAAGGGAAGCCGCGTGATGACGATCGTGGAAAAGGACGGAAACCTGACGCAGCACATCCCTCTGTATGCCAGACGCGCCACGCAGGACTGGAAAACCCAGAGCTGGTGCTGCGAGGTGTGGGAGGACGAGCCATACCCCTGGACCGACGCGGAATTTTCGGGGGACGAGCCGCCCTATATTTACGAAGTGCATATCGGAATGTCGAGCGAGGAGGAAAAGATTTCCACCTATCGGGAGTTTGCCGACAACATTCTGCCGTAAGGCAAAATGAACGATGCGCGCAGATGTTCTGCGGCGAGAAGATGAAGAACCGCGCGCATGTGGGTTCAAATTCCCGTCATCTGTTTTAAAAGAAACGGTGATACTACGGTAAAAAAGCAAAAAAAGATTGACATAAAACTTCAAAAATGGTATTATATTATTGTCAATCAATTCAGTAAATAAAAAAGGAGCCGGAGAATGTTAAAGAGAATCCAGCAAATTATTGCGACTCGGATAGAATTGATACATAATTTTAGGGTAGCTCGTTATAACAAAAAAATAAGTAAAAAATTAAAAAATGCAAATCCAAGCATTATTTCTTCAAACTGTATTGGCGGAATTATTTATCATGATTTAGGATTGAAATTTGATTCACCGACCATTAATTTGATGTTCCGTCCGGACGAATTCCTTCTGTTTTGTGAAAACATGGAGGGCTTTTTAAAAGCAACGCCGAAGGAAATTCAATATGACGAATGCAGGTATCCTGTTGGAGAATTGACATATCATGACTCAACCATCAAATTGTTTTTTATGCACTATAAAACTTTTGATGAAGCGTTAGTGAAGTGGGAAGAAAGAAAACAAAGAATTGATTTTGGCAATATTTTCATAATATGGGAAATTGCATCAGAACATGGTCCCGACAAAGAATTACTTGACAGATTTTTAAATTTAAAATATAAGAACAAAGTGTTGATAACGGGGGAAAGATGTTCATCGAATGATGAAAGCATTTTTAAGGTTAAACTGTATGATGAAAAGTATTTTTCTGGGAAAATATTGACATACACACGCAAAGGATTTTCAAAGAAAAGATATTTAAATGATTTTGACTTTGTAGAGTTTTTAAATACCGGTATTGTAAAGAAGGCAGATTAAACCATTCTTTGAAAATCCGCATTTTATATGCAGGGGAGATAAGCGTAGCATTTTCGCCCTAATATCCAATAGAGAAGACCGCCGAAAGGCGGCCTGCTCTATTGGAGCAGATGACCCAAGATGCGCACCCGGCTTGCAAAGCAAGCCGGGTGCGCATCTTGCGGAGCAGGCACGGTGTCCTGCGCGACGCAAAGATATTCGCCGCAGGCGAAATACCACAGATTCCCGTCCGCGCTACCCAATCTATTGACAAAAAGCGGAAACTATGGTAAACTATCCATAGATCTTCGATTTTGGGGAAGAATCATACAAGATATGCGCTTTGCGCGATCCCTTACAGATCGGAACAGAGGAGAGGATCATGATGTATCGCATTTTGAAAAAGCACCCCGAATTGCGCCCCTATGAAGCCGATATCAAACTGCGCATGGAGCGGTATTCGCGCAAAAAGAAACAACTTTTGCAGTCCTGCGGCAGTCTGAAAGAGTTTGCAAACGCACACAAATATTACGGATTCCACCGCCTGCCGGAGGGTTGGGTATATCGCGAATGGGCGCCGGCGGCGGATCGGCTCTACCTGACCGGGGATTTCAACGGTTGGAACTGGACTGCAACGCCGATGACGCGGATCGACCGTGGCGGATGGGAGCTTTTTTTGCCGGGAGACACTCTGCAAAAGGGAAGCCGCGTGATGACGATCGTGGAAAAGGACGGAAACCTGACGCAGCACATCCCTCTGTATGCCAGACGCGCCACGCAGGACTGGAAAACCCAGAGCTGGTGCTGCGAGGTGTGGGAGGACGAGCCATACCCCTGGACCGACGCGGAATTTTCGGGGGACGAGCCGCCCTATATTTACGAAGTGCATATCGGAATGTCGAGCGAGGAGGAAAAGATTTCCACCTATCGGGAGTTTGCCGACAACATTCTGCCGCATATTGCCGAATTGGGGTATAACACCGTTCAGCTCATGGCGGTCATGGAGCATCCGTACTACGGCTCTTTCGGCTATCAGGTGAGTAACTTTTACGCTCCGACGAGCCGGTTCGGATACCCGGAGGAGCTGAAATATCTGGTCAACAAAGCGCACGGCATGGGGCTTCGGGTGTTCCTCGACGTGGTGCATTCCCACGCGGTTGGGAACACGCTCGAAGGGATCAACCTCTTTGACGGGACCGATTATCAGTTTTTCCATCAGGGCGAAGAGGGAAATCACCCGGCGTGGGGGACGAAACTGTTTGACTACGACAAGCCCGAAGTCCTGCATTTTCTGCTCAGCAACCTGAAATACTGGCTCGAAGAATACCACTTCGACGGGTTCCGCTTCGACGGCGTGACCTCGATGCTCTATCATAACCACGGGCTGGGGGAGAGCTTCTCCAACCTCGGGATGTATTTTTCCATGAATACCGACGTGGAGGCGGTGACCTATCTGCAACTGGCGAACGAGCTGATCCGGGAGGTCAGCCCGCACGCTGTGACGGTTGCCGAGGATATGAGCGGAATGCCGGGGATGTGCGAGAAGATCAGGGACGGCGGCATCGGATTCGACTATCGACTCGGCATGGGACTGCCCGATCTTTGGATCAAACTGATCAAGGAACAGCGGGACGAGGACTGGAACCTCGGTGCGATCTGGTATGAGCTGACCAACCGGAACGCGCCCACCATCGCGTACGTTGAGAGCCACGATCAGGCACTCGTCGGCGACAAGACGGTCATGTTCCGGCTCGCGGACGCGGCAATGTATACCGAGATGCGAAAAGATTGTCATACGCCGGTCATCGATCGGGCGATGGCACTGCACAAACTGATCCGGCTTCTGACGCTCGGTGCGGGCGGCAACGGCTATCTGGCGTTCATGGGCAACGAATTCGGTCATCCCGAATGGATTGACTTTCCGCGTCCCGGCAACGGCAACAGTTTCAAATATTGCAAACGGCAGTGGTCTCTGCTCTATAACGACGAACTGAAATATCAGTACCTTTACAACTTCGATTTCGATATGATCCATACCGCCGCATATTACCGCATTCTGGAAGAGGATTATCCGGAGCTGAAATGGATCCATGAGGACGATAAAATCATCGCGTTTGAGCGAGGAGGACTTGTGTTCGTCTTCAATTTTTCACCTGATCGCGACTACCGCGATTACGCGATTCCGGTCAGCCGCGGAGAGGATCACGAGATACTCTTCACAAGCGATGATTACCGATACGGCGGAGCAGGCAGGATCCGGCGCGAGACAGTGAGCGCATTTGTCCCGGGCATGAAAGGGAACTACCTGAAACTCTATCTGCCTGCAAGAACCTGCATGATCTTAAAACCGAAGAGTAAGTGAAAGACCGTCGGTTCAGAGAAAAAGCCGCAAAGCACGAAACCGTGTTTTGCGGCTTTTTAATATGGCGTCAGAAATTATTTTTTCTGATTGAGATAAATTTCAATAACGCCGGTTGGGGCAGTTGCAACGGCCAGCGAATCTGCATCCAGGAGTAATGCTTTCTTTTTGTTCTTTTTCGCAACCCGATCGCGAGCCGCCTTCAAAATCCGAAAGCCCTCTTGGCTTAACATTCGCTGTCCCGCACATTTTGCGAGAGCTTCATCGGCAAAACGGATGGAAAGTATGAATTTCCCCATTTCCTTTTTGTCGTAGCGCAAAGTTTGCTCCGCAATGATGCGCACAAGTTCCTGTTCGTCCATCCGGTTCATGAAGTACTTGAAATACCGATGGTATTCATGCGCGGTGGATTTTAGTTCTTCAAGCGTCGGATAAAGTCTTTTATTCGGCACATGGAAAAGCACCTCATCTTTGCCGGCGCGGATAAATTCACGGTATGGAACGCAACAATACCCGTAGTGGATAACGTCCTTGTCTCTGTTATGGAGTACGTTGGAAGAGTCGCCCCAGGTGGGGTCAACATAGTAACAGAATTTGCCGATCTTCACAATGTTGAAGGCGTGGCAGCTTCCGTCACTCCGACTTTCACTGATGACGTAGGCGCAGGGAAGACCGATGCAGTGCATCAGATATTGCATGGCAACCGCATAACCCGCGCAGACAACCTTATGGGAGACAAGCGCGCTGTGAAGAGAACGCAGAATATCATCCTGATCCATTCGCGCACTGACGTTGGTTGCCAGATTGACGCTGTCGTAGTCCAATGTCAGAATGAGTCGGCGATAAATCGTAAGAAATGCTTTGTAGGGCGGTGTGCGGCGGGAAATCCCTCTGGTAAAATGCTTGGCTCCCAGCTTGATTTCCTTGCATTTTCTTTTGACTTGTTTGAGGTCCAGCTTTCCGTTTATGTTCTTGCAACGGAAAGACGGGCTGAAGTGCGTACCGTCCCATCTCGCACCGGAGAGCCAGAAAAACTCGGGATAATCGCACATCACGTATGCACAGATTCTATCCAGCTCTGCGTCATTCAAAGAAGAATCGTATTCGATCGGTTCCTCGCTATAAGTTTTTACGTGGCGTACAAGCTCATTGTAGAGCCGGATCTTTGGATTTTTCGCTTCTTCCTCGCGCTCTTTCTTTTCCCGTTTCTTTCCTTCTTTGCGGCGCGCTCTCTCTGACAACTTTTTATCGGTTGCCTTATCTTTCTTCCCTTTCTTTTCCTTTTTTTCTCTCTTTTCCTGCTCTTTTCTTTCGCGTTCCTCTCTTTTTTTCCTCTCTTTTTCCGCTTGCTTTTCCTGCTTTTCCCGCTTCTTTTTATCTTTTGGCGATTCATTTCCCCCAACAGGTTCTTCATTCAGGGGTTTTTCTTCAACGGGTTTCTCTTTGGCAGGATCTTTCTCTGCGGTCTCCTCTTCGGAAGGTTCTTCATCCAGAGGTTCTTCATCCAGAGGTTCTTCATCCAAAGGATTTTCATCCAAAGGATCTTTTTCCAAAGGATCTTCTTCCGGATCTTTTTCAGAGTCTTCGTTTAAGGGAGCATTCGCGTAAAATATGGTTGAACAATGAAAATCGTATGCCTGATTGGGAGAAATATTATCCGTCATCTCAAAACCGTCCTCCTTGTCAGGGCTTTCCTCAAAAGGATCTTTCACGTCCAAATTGTCATCGCCATCCAGACTATCGCCACCATCTGGGTCATCACCGCCGTCCGGATCGTCGCCCTCCGGTCGTTCTTCTTCGGTGCCATCGGCGTGTTCTCCACGCAGATACCGTTTCCAGAATCTGGGCGTTTTATCGGGATCATAGAGTTTATCCGAATATTTCTCGTCTGCGTCGTCTCCGCTGTCATCATCGGTGTCGTTTTCCACTTTATCGAGAATTTCAGCGATCTTACGCAGGAAGAGGAAGCTGGTGCGAAGCTCTTCCGGAGTTTCATCGTTTTCTTCCACAACCATGCCGTTGATTTCCAAAACGCCTTTTTCAATGAAATTGGCGATGGAATCAACAGAAGCACGCAGATCGTCAGGCAGATTCTTGTAAATCCAGTCGGCACTTTCCTCTTCGCCGATCCCGCGCAGGTATTTCAACTCTTCATAATAGAGTTGCCCCGGAGCGGCAGAAATTTGCAAATTGTTGTCATGCTGCCAGAAAGAGATGAGCCCGCGCAGAATGGAAACGGTGGCATTGTTGATCGGAGAATCGGTTTCGAGATGAAGAACTCTGTTTTCGGAATCGACCCAGTAGTAATATTCACTTAAAACCTGATCCGCCTGTAAATCGTACGGATCGTCCAGAACGATTTGTTCACCGTGAGCAACAATACCGTTGTACTTTTCGTTGAGGTATTTGAGCACGTCTTCCATGATCGTTTCGGCTTCAGATACCTCGGAAACAACGTCATAGCAGTCGGCACAGATATAGCGGTTTTTATTGAAGGTTTCAAAGCGTCCGCTTTCCATGTGGTGATGACAGAAAGAGCAAAGCTTTTCTTTCTCTTCAACGGGATCATCGTTGGCAGTGTCGTAATCCTGCTTTCCTTCATCGCTGAAAATCTGATTGAGACCTTCCAAAAGAGTCAGGCAACCCTCCAGATCGTAGCATTCCGGCAACTTTTCTCCGCCGAAATAGATATAGTGCTTCTTTTCAGGGAAGGCGGCGAGCCAGTGGAGGTAGGATTGAATGTAAACCAACCATTCCTGCATATAGCGCGCAACCGGATCAAAGAACCAATCCAGAATGCCGACGTCTTCCGTACAATCGTTGATAATAAGCAGTTGAACCCGTTTTGCATCTGTTTCAATGAACGGATCAACGGGGTTGCAGAGATACGGATACAGTGCACGAATCTGCTCTTCCGGAGTGGCGGGCTTTTCGGTATCGTTGTAAGGAATGGGTTCTGCGAGAATCGGGCAAACCGATATACAACGGTAAGCGTTCGGGAAAGTGGTACGAATGAATTCGTTGAATACCGCTGCTAAGAGGAGCCGCATTCCATCGGTGCAATCTTTGAGCGAGGTCAGGGTCAGGAGCAACGCTTTTCCGCGATAATTGGTCAGGGATCTTGCATTTTCTTCAACCAATTTCGGATCCAGGTTGCTGTTGCCCTCAACACCTTTATAGAAATCAAGAGTCTGCCGATCGGACATCAAGCTGTAAAAGCCGTACGTCTTTCCGGTGAAATTCATTTTCAACCGCTGAACTTTGATTTCCGAAAGGTTTGCGGTGGAATTCTGGCGAACGCCGGGAATACCGAACGGCTCGGCGGATTCGATCTCATACCGGCGCAAGAAAACGGTATCCAGACAGTTTTTGAAAGTGATATTTTCACTGCGCAAAAAGATCGTGCAGTTTTCATTTCCGTCGGAGGAATCCTGGGCGTTGTCTTCGCCGTAAGAGATTTGCTCAATCTCATATTCGGTGTTCCGGTAGACAATGCTCATTCCAACCATGTATTCCAGCGGAACTCGTTTGGGGAAGGTGAACGGAAGAATTCCGATAATTTCATCGTTCAGCCGCAGTTCCACGCGAGTATTGCAGGCAAATACACGATCCAGAACGTCTTTGGTGCGCTTGAAGGAAATCGTTCTCGTACGCGTGAAAGAATCCATCCGTTCGCTGGAATTTGTGATGAGGTAATAGTCTTTCGCTTTGAGACCTTCGCTCTTGTTTACGGGCACTTTTTCACCGTCACAAAGGCCGGCGATCAGGTAGGCTGCCAGTTGTTCCGTGCTGAGAGAACCGGTTCTCTGCTGCAAGAGGGAGGCGCAGAACTCGCAGGGCGGGTCATCATTCCGCTTCTTTGCCAGTTGAATGACGTCCTGCATCCGGTTGCGGAATACATCCAAATCCAAACCGCCGTCGGTCGTCAGATCGCAGAAAATGCGCAACAGACTGAGCTTTTGCTGATTTGCGTGTTCAATCATGCGCGGCTGGATAAAGGATGCACGATTGATATAATCTTCGTGGGACGCCTTGGAGATGAAGAAGTCACGCAGCATATAAGGTCTGCTGATGATATGAGCGATGGACTTCTTGTGTCCGCGGAAGCGCGTGCAGGCGAAAAGGGAAGCGGCGAGGTTGAAATATTCGTCCGCGTAGATCATGTAGTTTACTTCGGGAATCTGTTTGTAAAGATCATTGATTTCCACGTGGTGCGCTTGCAGGATCTTCTTTTCAGCGTGCTCGATCACCGACGGGGTAAGAACCCGAATACCGTCAACGCCGTGCTGATAAGCCAGTTCGGCGATGATGCTTTCCAGATTTACCAACTTATGTCCGCCCTTGTTGTAAATGCGTCCGCCGATGCTCTCGCGATTCCAAAGCGTATAAGAGACACTTTCACTTTGAGTCGCGTGGCTCATGTTCAGTACTTTTTCAATCCCGAAAAATCTGGGGAGGGTCGCCGAAGCGAATCCATACAGCTGATAATCCGAGATAAAGAGATAGCGGACCCGATTTCCGGAGCTCTTCATCAGGCGACTTGCCATGACGCAGCACAGATAGCTTTCCTGCGCGATCACATTGTCCACATTGATAAAGATCGCGTTGCAGACTTCCTCAAAGAATCCCGGATAGTGCTCTACGACGTTGTCATCTTTGAAATCTTTCGGCGTGGCGATAAATACGTCTGCCTGATCCAAACGCTCATCGGCAGTATAAACACGCCAGGTGCATTCGTCGTTGCTGCCGGTGATGGCTGTCAGTCTGTCTCGAACAAACTTTTTAAGGCATTCGGCGTCGGTTTCGTTGCTGGTAATAAAGATGACGCGAGATCCGGACAAAAGCCGCGTATAGGTATACGCCAGCACATATTCGCCAAACTCTGAATGGAAGGGAACGCCAACGTACACGTGTTCATCGGCAAAGAGCGTATCCAGTATTTTGATGTAGCTTTGAACTGTTCTGCCGGATGTTTTTTGCATATAGCGCGAGATAAAATCAAGCGCACTCGAATATTCTTTGCTGGTGCAAACGTACGGAGGTTCTTCCTCGCATCCGACGTCGGGATAATACCGCAGACAGTGATCTTTGTCGAACCGCTTTTTCAGCAGTTTTTGTAGCGCACGGAGCTTAGCGTCGGTCTTTTTCTCGCTCTGCTTTTCCGCAGAGGATTCCTCGTCTTCGGTTCCGGGTTTGATCACGGTGTGCAGTGTATAACAAATTTCTTGCAGGAAAATGATGGAAATAAACGGATAGAGATACCAGTCAGCAATTCTGAATCCGCTCAGGAGCAACGTATAGAAGAAGCTCGGCAGCGGGAAAAACACTGCGGTGAGGGATGTCAGGATAAAGATCAGATATAACGCTTCAGTCAGGTAAATAAAATACTGTAAAACGATCTCTGCACGCACGAGCCACGGACGTGCTTTCAGGTATTCGGGAGATTGGAAGAACAGGCCGACAATGGTGCGATAGAGCCAGGAGTGCTCGCCCTTTTTCTGCGTTTCATCGGAAGATTTGGAGGAGTCGTCGGTTTTTCCTTCCGAGTCGTCTTTTGCATCGTCGTCTTTGTCAAGAAATTCTCCGATGCGCTCTTTTTTCTTTTTGTCGGAAGACTTTTCGGGTTCTTCTTTCTTTTCGGGGTCGTCATTCGATCCCGCTTTTTTCTTCTTTTTGCTTTCTTTTGCCGCTTTACGCTGTTCTTTCTTCTTTCTTTTTGCTTCCCTCTTGGCTTCTTTCATAGCGCGGCGATTTTTCTTTCGCTCGGCGGAAAAACCGAATATCCGGTCGGTGAACCAGAATTTGAGCAGTTTTTTCAGAATCATGAACGCATAGATAATGATTGCGTTGATGACAACAAGCCGTATGGCAAATAAAATGAAGTCGAATTGAGAAGGAAAATCGATTTTTGCGATGAGCGTTCCGAGGAAGGGAATGGACTTTACAGAGGTTGAGATCCAGTTCAAAAAACGGGCAAGAACAGTCAGGACAACAAACTCTACGACCGCCAGCAAAACAAAGAAGATATTTTTCTTGTTATGCGGGTATTCGTAGCGAGAACCGTAGATGTTCAGAAACTTGTTGGCTTTTGACTTGAAAGGCAACATCGGATATGCCAGCAGAAGCAGAACTGCCAGCATGATGATAATTTTCAGCGCAATGATCACCTTTGATTCTCCTCTCTGTTAACGGTTGGGAACATAGATTCGATTGCTTCCAGTGAAAAGACTCGGTAGACGCGGTTTTCCGCCGAACGGAAGGATTTGTTGACGTTGAATTCTCCATCCACGTTTTCCGCCTCCTTCTTCACGGGAATGACGCCGAGATTGATGAGAATACCGCTGACGCGGTCTTCCACTTCTTCCAGCAATTCCCGATGTGCGCGGATATTCCGGTCTTTTTGGACGTTTTCATCGTAAAAATACCTGAGTTGGCGCAATTCGTATCTCGCTTCTTCGATGCGGATCAGATCGACTTGATAGCGATGTTTGATCGCCGAAAACGCATACCGGTGCTTGGCAATACAGTTGATATGAATATCATTCAGCTCGCCTTTGAGCTTTTTCAATTTGTGCAACAGGGGAAGCGTTCGCAATAACAGGGAAAGCACGAATAATCCGGCAAATACGCTCCCGGTCAGGACATAGAGCATATAGTTGGAGATCGAAATTTTCCGGATTTGCAAAAGCCCGTACGGAAGCAGCATGGTAGCGACCGTGAGAAGCAGGAACAGGACGTCGCCGATAATATTTTTGTAAAGACAGGCACGAACGGCGTCGTATTTTTGGCGAAGCTTTTTGGCACGCTTCTGTTCTTCGGAATAATCCACGTTCAAATATTCTGCGTTCAGCGCGTTTTTGAAGATCTTGGAAATTTCGTCTTGCTTTTTATTTTTTAGATACTCATATTCCTCTTTGGAAGGAAACTGATCGGTCATTTCATAAACGCCCGACATTCGGATCAGCTCAATGTCATCCTGAACCTCTTTTTCACAGGTATCATCCCGCTTTTTGAGATAGTCGGTCATAATCGCATTGAATTCTTCCCGATCCCGACCTGTGAAATTTCCTTTTTCATGGGTACAATAACTCATAACCTCGGCGAATTGACGATCGAAGCTCATCTTTTTTCCGGGCTTTTGCGCGATTGCTTTGATGCGCTCGCTTTCCACCGTGGTAGAGTTCTGAAAATCTTCTTTTCTCTCGGCGCCTAAAAATTGATTCAAGACGTAGTAAGAAGAATCGTTTCCCTTTGCAATTTGGCGTGCGGCGCGGATCTTCCGCCAGGAGCGTTCCAAAATTTCTCTGAGAGCATCCGGAGAGATCTTGTCGGTCGAGATGACCCCTTCGGTTTCAATCACATCTTCGCGTTCATACGTGCTGATCAGGAACAGAGAAAGAACGAGCATATCGAAAGCAATGCCTGCGATACTACTGGTGTGTTCCGCAACGAAATGGTAGCGACGGAGGTGGGAAGGGGCTTCGGAACGAACAAGAAATGCACGGTAAAATTCATCAAAATCAATGGCGTTTGAGTAGCCGTACGGATAGTCATCCAGGTGGAATGCCAAAGAAACGGTCGGAGTACAATAAAGGTTGAATGCGGTATAAGGTTCCAGCGGATAACGCAATTCCTGCACATCCAGACCCATTTTCAGTTGTTCCCGGATATCGAGCGGCTTTGTATCTTCCGGCTCATTGAGACTGTGGCGCAGATCGTTGTCAACGGCGAGGCGCGCAGTCATCTTCTTTTCCGGTATTTCTTCAACGGTTTTCTCATCTCCGGAGAGAATGCTGTACACCTGGTATTCCTTGTTGTAAATTTGCAGATAGTCATCGTACCGATCGCCGTGGATATAAATAACGGAACACTCGGAAACGTTGATGTTTTTGCGTTCGAGATAGCCGAACACATGGTCCGAGAGATAGGCCTCAATGAAAGGCAGGTACAGAGAAAGATCTACCCCGTTAACTTCCTTATATCCGTCGTTGCTGTATGAAGTGCGGATCTTGTCGAATTCAAAAAGATCCACCAGAACCGCTACGCGAAAATTTCCGACGAAAACGGTCTGACAGCTTTGGAAAATTTCCTCGGCGCATTCTTCGATCTTGTTCAATTCGCAACTCATCCAGCGGATCCGGTTGTATCCGGAGAGTTCGAACAATCGGTTGCTGTCAAGTGTTTTATTCCCGGATGTGTTAATGACGTATGTCAGCATATCGTATCCTTTCTCTCTTCACAAAAGAATGCAGGTTCTACTGGTCAAGGGCAAAGATGATCAATGCCAAATTCGGCAGGAAATCCATCACAATTCTTCATCCAAAGCAGCATATCATCCGTATTTGGATCTTTTATTGGTAATGCGTTCCGGAATTCGTCATTTTCGATTTTGGAGAGCACGGTAGGCCCTTCCGAATTATTTTCCGGGAAGCGATGTGAGCAAAAGCGACTCACCGTGCGGCATCCTTCCAAAAGAAGCGCTTCCGCATCGCCGAATCCGCCCGTGCCTTCTTCCTGCAAATGCAATTCGTAAGCAAACCGGTAAAGTCCCTGTTCCGCTTGCGGGATTTGACAGGTGGATTTTGCAAACAGATTGTTTTTCATGAGGTCAATGATGCGGGAGTGGTCGATCGCACGCATCAGGGGTGCAAAACTCATATCGCCGATTCCATAGCCCGGAAGTTGGTTGAGCTCACGATCGAGTTCCTGCTCATACGCTCGGCTCCATTCTTCCGTCTTTGCGGGATGCCGGCGCAGCCAGCAAAGAAACATGACCCAATCGTTGCCCGGAATCGTTGCGTTCTCAACGGTAACAGGGCGCGGTGGAATGTTTCCTTCCCGAATACAGAAGACGGGATCATCGGATTGATATGGTTCGATGAACAGGGAACCGGATACGAACAGATAGAGCAGGGACCGTGCGATACGCCGACGGTATTCCTCTTGTTTTTCCGGGTGAATAAAAGGCAGACTCTCGCTGTATTTCAACGCACCGACCGCGTGCGGATACAGCATCGCCGTGCCGTACTGCTGCATTTGCAAAAGACACTTTCGATAAGAATGATAACAGTTGAGATCCCGTAGCTTTTCGGAAAATTGATTCAAAAAGG
Source organism: uncultured Clostridia bacterium (assembly GCA_947302045.1). GTDB lineage: Bacteria > Bacillota > Clostridia > Oscillospirales > CAG-272 > UMGS1865. The sequence continues at coordinate 22,712 of CAMYUQ010000005.1, read as the reverse complement.
AAAGCTGAATAGCGGATGTTTCGGATATTACAAGGATAGAGCGACCCAAACGGTCGGATTTGAGGAATCTGCTTTCGGGGATTCCGAGAGCATATAACTCTTCAGGCGCTTTGTTTGCATCGGGTGGGAGGAAAACGGACGATTTTGCGCGAACCGCATATCCGGTTCGATGCAAGGTCTCCGGAACGGTAACTCGCAAACAGGATTCCGAAAGGCGGAACACACGCTGAAAAATTTTGTCGGAGTAATCGCGTGCTTTTTTGTTTTTCTCAATCAGCAGATCAAACAGATCGCGGTTGACGGAATCCCGATAGGAATCGCTTGTCAAATACCGATCCCGTACCATAGCTTTCAGATTTTCCAATACGTCACGGCTGTCGGCTTCCTGCAGAGCACCTTCATAGAAAATTTTGCCGGAAAGATTACAAAAGTCTTCCTGATCCGGATCGGTATCCGAAAAAGCCGTGTACGCGCGTTCATAATCGCCTGCGGAAAAGAGATCCGTCCGACCGGGCGTAGCGGTTCCGGCATATCGCAACAGCTGTTCGGTATCTTCCCGCAACAGAGAACACCAATGCCGCCGGCTGCTTTGGAACAGTTTTTGATAGGAGAGAGCCAAACGGTCCAGTGCTTCCGATATATTTGCAACGACGTCGCGGCAACGACGGGTCAGAATCCGTGTGAAAATTTCCGAGACATCCTTGCGGACGGTGCTTTCGCTTTTCCACGCGGTTCTGGAAAACTTTTTCTTTTTGGAAGAATCGCGTCCTTCGATCAGACGCAGAAAACGGTCGGGTGAGCGTTTTCCGTAAAGAGAGCCCGCCGAAAAGAAGGGAGATCGCAGCGTAAATAAAGCTTCGTCGGTGAAAACGTTTCCTTCTTCCAGATCTGTGAGTTCGTGCGCATAGTTTCTAACGTATTTACAGAAATTGCAAAGACGGATCCATGCGAGATCGGGACGCAGAAAATGACCTTCAAAAGAAACGGCTGCCTTTGTAAAGTCGGCAATCAAATTTCGCTGAGCGTCGGAAAGAGGCAGATAATTAACTGCGTTTAGCTTCCGCAACTCTTCTGCAAGCGCGCGAGCGCCGTTTAGGGTTGATTCCCGCTTTGCCGGTTCTTTGAGCTTCTTCTCATCAAGCGGATAAAGCGGTTGCGCCAAAGATTCGGTAAATTTACGCGCCGCGTCATCCGAAACGAAGTTATTGACCGCCTGTTGCAGATCGCCGAACAGTGCTTTGGCGTTGACGAGATTGGCAAAAGGTTCCTGCGGCGGGCGACTGAGCTCCTCCCCGCGGCGGAACTCTTCTTCGGCGCGCGCCTCGTCCATTTGAAAAACGAGATCCGCTCCGGTTTCAAAGACAAGATCTATCAAATTTGCATCGTTTCCGGTCGTGCGTAATCCATAGATACGAGCGTTTTCCATGTTTTTACCCTGTCTGCGCGCCACTGCGTCCGACAAGGGGTTCCAATCATGGGAAACGGCTTCAAAAAGTTTTTTTGAAACAATATAGGAAACCAATTTTTCGGCATTGGCATCTAGTTGAGATGCCGAAATGCCTGCAAAAACGGTGGAGTATTCAGATTCGGGTTTGCAGACGGAGTGATCCCAATCTGCATGACATAGAGCAAACAACACTTTGGAAAAAATATCCAACTGGAAAGGAAGTGCCTTTTCAGCATTCGATTTTTCATAGAGATAAACCTTTTTGAAAGGTGCTGCTTCGGGAGTGGCAAAACGGGGGTCGTGAGAATCAAACAAGATTCCCACAGCGGGATCCTTTTCGCTTCCGATTCGGAAACGGGTGGGGGAAGCGAGATTTTCCTTTTGAAAATATCCCCGCGCGGCAAGATTGATTGCGTTCAGTTCCCGCATGGTCGCATAAGCGTTTGCTTCGGCGATGGAGCGGCGATTTTCCGGCATCAGATTCGTGTGGACGGCAGGACAGGTCAAAAGAGCGGCGGTATAGGGAGAAACGCCGTGATTTTTCCGGATGTATTGCTTGACGTAGAGTGTCAGCGGAATCAAAAGGCCGGAACCGGTGCCGCCGGCGAGAGAAGCGACGGATAGGATCTCATAACGGTCTCCTTCCTCCGCGTCTTCAAAGAGACGGTCAATGGTGCCGTCCAGGAGGGCTTTCTTTTCAGGATCTTTGCAAAAAGCAAAGAATGCCAGAAGTGCTTTTGCACGCCATCCGCCGGAACCTCTGTCTAAACGACTGACAGCGGCGTAATCCATGCTCGCTTCACTGTATTCACCGAAAAATTCCCACCCCGCATCCTGATAACCGATCTGATCCATGACGGCACCCATGATATCAACAGAGGAAAGATCTATTTGATTGGAAACCGGAATATTTTCCAGTGCGATCCGGTCGAGATCGAAAACGATCGGCAGGGCACAAGTCGGGTCTTTTTGCATGACTGTATGCAGGGCTTCTGCGCCCGTTCCGCCGATCCCCAATACCAAAATTCGTTTTTTCATAATCAATGCCGTTTCCTTATAGGTTATTTATGCGGGGGTATATTCCGACTTTCCGCATGAGCGGAAAGTCGGAATATCTGTTCGAGATTGTAAAATCGCAGACCCGAAACAGGTTTATTCTGCGCTTTCAACAGCGGAAACTTCATCGGATTCCTCGATGTTCTCATCATCGGAATCTTCCGCTTCGTTTTCAGCTGTCTTTACGGCGTCGGCCTTCTTAAAAGGGACGTTTGCAGCTGCTTTTTGCAGTGCTTTTCTGACCTCATCGGCATCGCTGCGCGGCACCTTATATCTGCGATACTTGATGCTGGATCCTTCAAACGGATCATCCTCGGGAATATCCAGGAAGAGCCCTGCACCGTTCAGCCAGGATACGATCTGGTCAAAGTAAGCTTCTGCATTTGCGCCGGCGTTTTGAATGAGTTTGGAATTTGCGATGGCAACCAGAATCTTCTGCAACTCGTGTTTGTAGATTTCGATATAGCGTTCCATATTGGCTTCGGGATTTGCACGGAATGCGCAGATATCCTGGAACACCTTGTACGCCACGATCGCAACACGTTCTGCGTCATCGTTATCGCGCATGGTTTCTTCACTGACTTTGATCTTATATGCGAGCTCGATGATGTTCGGACCGATCTTGTTACCGTTGCTGTCGCGGCCGGCTTTGCTGCCGACGATGGTGGCAGGACCGTTGAACTCGTTGCTTGCATCCGTGTTCTTGAAGAGACCGCAGCACATATATCCCATGTACTTGCTGGTGGTGATTTCTCTCTTGAGGGTTTCAACCTCCTGATCGCTTGCGATATTGGGAAGTGCATTCTCGATAGAAGCAATTTCCTCATCGAAACGTGCGCTGAAGGTCTCGATCAACTCATCTTCGTTGCGGATCCAGGAAACCAGCTTTGCAACATTCTTCATGTTGATAATGGTGTTTTCCTCGGTTTTGATCGCGGATCCTTCACCCAGACGGTAGAATGCGGGAATCTTGGCGCTCTTGCCGATTTCCATGGTGCCGATGTAGACCTCACCGGAGGAAAGCGCATAAAGCAACGCCTTTGCCATCTTTTCATCGCAAATTTTTTCCATCTTCTCGTTCATGTAGGGAAGATTTCCGCGCTTTTCAAATCCGAATCCGAGGTGGGGGTTCCACATATCGGTATCATACTTTCTTGCGTTTGCGATCGCTTTCTGGTAGTAGGTGAAATAGGATCCCTCGCCGGTGTAGAGCTCGTCGAATTTTTCGATTCTCAAAGGCGTGATATCCATGATTTCGCCGGTGCAATAGAGGATCTGATCGGGCATCGTATCAACGATCTCAACTCTTGCACTGTCGTTGCCGGAATATCTCTGAATAAAGGTTTCGGCACAGGCCTTGATCGCATCGTTTTCGGATGCCTGATCCGCGGGCACCGAGATCTCATAGAAATCCGCACGCTTTTTGATATAATAACCGGTGTTGCGGGAAACCATGTAAACCATGATCTTGGAGGGCTGAATCAACTCCGGCATATCTCCGCCCATATTCACGCGCAGAGAGGGTTCTGCCAGCGTGCCTGCCTGTTTGAAGTGGTCAAACAGCTTTTTGGAGACAACTTCTGCCCCGGCGCCTTCGCCGCATTCCATCTCGATGGCTTGGATGACGTTGCATTCTGCGATCTTTTTGAAGGCATCGCTACGGGAGATGAATTTGGAGTAGGAGTGAACCATGTCGGTGAACAGGGAACGGTAGGCGGCCGAGTCCTTATCATTGAATTTCGCGGCACCGGTTTCGCTTTCGTCCACCTTTTTGGAGGCGGCGGCAGCACCGTAAACCGTGCGGAATACACCGCGACCTGCGATGTCGTACGCCTCTTTCAGGTCGTCCTCGGTCTCGCTGCCGGAATCGTTGGAGACTTCGGCAAGAATCGCCTTCTTACACTCTTCGGAGGAATAAACGTTTTCAACGCTGTTGACCAATCCGGAGTCTTTACGCCGAGCGCTCTTGACCGATTCGGCGAGATTTTCCTTCTCCTGCTCAAACCGTTTGAAGAATTCACGGTATTTATCCAGAAGCAACTGAATGTTATCCGAAACGGTTTTGAAAATCTTCATCTTGATCTGACTGATCGCATCCTGACAAACCTTGTTCAGAACGACCTCGGCGTCGGACGACAGTTGATCAAAGTCAGCATTCGGTTTGGTTTTGCTGTCCATATAATCTTCGTGATCGCCGAAGACCATATCGAAGAATCTGTTGTCGCCCATTCTGTCGTAAGCGCCCTTGGGAGACGTGATATTGTTGAGCGCGCAGAAACGATCCGGGAAAATGACGGCGTTGCGGCTCTTCAATTCTTTCCACGGCTCGTCCAACGAATAGGTTTCCAGTTCTTTAACGAGTTCTTTCTTTACGCGGCAGAGCTGAACCATTGCCGCAACGGGATGGATATATTTTTTGTTTCTCTTGAGCAGGTTTTCTTCCAAAGCGATGCTCTGACCGGAAAACGATGCTTTGTTGGGGTCAAAGGTGATGACAGCGTCGGCAGTGCTGGTTGCGGTTCTGCGGATGGTTTCCACGCAGCTTGCAAAATAACCGTCCAGAAGAGGTTTGAGCTCTTCGGCAAACGACACGACGTCGTCTTTGGTCAGCTTCTTAGCCGCTTCTTCCCGCTTGCTCTTGATCTGCGTGAGCACGGTATCGGAGTCCGGAATCAGACCGGTAACGAAATTGTCAAGCGATTTGAAATAATCATCCGCGGTATTGTTCTTTTCTTTCTTGCCGGTTTTGCTGTCGTATTTTGCGGAACCGAGATCCACAAGTTCAACCACTTCGCGATTGCCGTTGAGTTCCAGGTTGCTGAGCGCTTCCAGCAGAATTTCGGCATATTCGCCGTCCTTCATAACGTATTTGCTTCCGGTTTCTTTCGCTTCGCGTTCCCGCTCTTTGATCTTGTCTTCCACCATGCGATGGATGGTCATCCAGGAATTGTTGCAGGAAGCGTAGGTGCGCTCGTAAGCCAGATATTCCAGAATGGTATCTTTCGGGAAGTTGATCTGGGACGTGGAAATACCGGCAAAGATGGTGTTGGAGCCGTTGTTCTGCGAGCGAACCACTTCGTGGTTGGAAGCTTCGCTGTCAAACGCACCGCCGGTCTTGGTGCAGAGGATGGTATAGAGCGAGTTTGCAAGAACGATGTTGTGGGAAAGCGGGGAGATCAGCGGGATCCGATCCAGCATAAAGACCTGGGAGAAGGGCGCCGCGGAGGGGGTCCAGAATTCGGGATCATTGGAATCGAACAGAACGCCGACGTTGGGATCGTTGGGAGATCCGATTTTCAGATTGATCTGCGCCTTCTTTCTATCGGTTCTGCCTTCATTGTAGTTTCTGGCAACCAAGTTAATGGCATTGAGTTCGCGCAGAATAGCGTAGCCGTTTGCCATAACTTTGGTTTTGTTATCTTCGGTCTGACGGCCTGCAAAGATATCGGGCAAAAGGAGCATTGCATTCACAATGGGATCCTTGCCGAGACTCTTGCGCAGGTATCTCTTGGTGAAGAGTGCGATCGGAATAAAGGAACCGGAGCCGGTACCGCCGGCGATAGAGGAGATCACGTAAACTTCACAGGAAGCGTTGGGATCCACAACCATCTTTTCCAGAGCGTTGGTGAAGCGTGTCCGCATATCGGCTTTGTTCATCAGGTTCAGGAAAGCCAGATAGGACTTTTTCCGCCACTGAGATGCGCCGCGGATCATTTCCTGAGAGCGAACGGCGGGATCGTCGCAGGGGAACCACTCTCTGATGTAGCGGTTGCCGAGACGGTCGCAAATGGTGCCGACGCTGGCGGGATCTGCCATGGGAATAGGGGTTGCGTCCTTGATCTGTTTGATATCACCCATGTCGGTATCAAACACGATGGCATTGATTTTGCTGTCGGTCTGAACTCCCAGTTCTTTGATTCTCTGGTAGAAAATGTCGACCGTTTTGCTGCCGGCGCCGCCCACGCCGATGAGAAGAATGTTTTTCATGCTGTTCTCCTTACAAAAAATTTTTTTAATTTTAATTTGGTTCGTTCAACAAGGGGTATCTGGGGTGTACGGGGTTCATTTTGATCTCGGAACAAAGAAAATGACGTTTGTAATTTCCCCCTCCTTGTTCTGAATTGCCAGGAACTTTGCGTGGTAGGGCTCGCTTGACCCGCGTTCGTGGAGCGCGTGACGGTCGACCCGGCAAAGGTCTCTGAAATCCCGGATGGTGAAGGGAATCGTCCCATCATTGTTGGTCGTCGGAATATTGCGGCTCCATTTCAGTCTGTTTTTCTCGCCATTTGCGTGCTTCTGAACCTTATCTCTGAACTCTTCAAAGTATTTTCCGAAGCCGCCTCTGCGGGAAATATTGACCAACTCTACGAAGGTCTTCTTATAATTGAAGTTCGCAACTTTTCCTCTGCCGAACTTCACGTCTATGAACCCGAGAATGGTTTTGTGTTCCTCGTTGGAAAAGATTTTCCAGGGCAGCAAACGTTTGAAATGCCGTTTGGAGCGCTCCTTGAAAGAAATATTCAGATCCTTCGCGCTAACGCCAAAGGTGTATTCGTCGTTGCCCTCCCCAAGAGTCACTTTCACGAAGGTTCCTCTCGGCAGTCCTTTGGTGGTAAAGAAGCCGACGATATACAGAATAACGTAGATAATGAAGAGCAGGAGCAGGATGCGCCAGATATATTGGAATACGGAGCTCGGTGTAAATACGAAGTGATCGACCGCCGTTGCGCCTTTGTACGTCACCGTTACCGCCTTGCTTCCGTTGAAGATCAACATGGAGGTGAAAGTGGAGAGCGCGACCGGCTGGTAGGGAAGCAGGTGGCAGGCGAGATATGTCTCTCCGTTTACCGTTTCCACCTGCACTTCTGTTTTGCAGGGCAGGAGGAAAAATTTCAGAGCAAAAGCGGTGTTCCATTTCAGCTCGCCTTTTTCCAGCGCGGAGCGGAGTTGCTCCTCATTTAAGGAAGCTCCGTCGCAGAGAACGCGGAAATACAGAACCGCATGAGAAGCGGAAACGTTGAAACGTTCCACTTCCTTTTTTGCACCGACCGATACTGCTTCGACCGAATAAGTTGTTTTTTGCAGATCAAAGGTCGCCGTGGCGGTTGCGGGAGCCGCATTGCCTGCGCGGGACGTTACGGTGACCGTGACCTGCTTTTGCCCCGGGGCAAGCTCGGAACCGCCGATATGCGCTTCCTGCGGAACGTAGCGTAGAATGCCGTTTTCAACAGTTGCATGAGAGGTAACGTCGGTATTGCCGAAACGAACGGTGTAGGAAACGTTCGGCGAATCAAATGGCGCCTTCTTTCCGTCGGCAATCAGCTCAAACTCAAATCCGCGGGAGTTCACTGTCAATTCATATTGGCTCAGGGTAGCGGGGCTGGATAAGCAGTTTACCGCCAGGGTGGATTTCACGTCGCAGAAGAGCGAACCGTACAGAACGTATTTGCCGTCCATGACGTTAACGGTCACCGTGGCGTCGTTTCTTCCTGCGGCTAACGCAAATTTTCCGCCAACCGGTTTGGTTTCGGAACTGTAGGTGACGTTGGCGGTCACGTTTCCGAACATCGTTGCAAGATCAATTTGCTTTTTGTCAGCTGCATCATACGCCCGATAACCGAAGCTGATTTCATCGCCCGGGTTGCACGAGGCACTCAGATTTTGCGGCGATATTTCCTTCCCCTCGTAAGTAATATAGGGTTCGATGTAGATTGCTGGCGAAACCAGCACGGAAAGGTTGTCTGGGGATACCGGCTCTGAGAACGTCAGTTCCAAGCTGCCTCCTGAATAATAACCGGATGGCGGTTTGAGAACGGCAGAGTAACCGGATCTCATATTGTTCAGATTCATGGAATCAAGCTCGCAACGCTGATCAATCACAAGAGGATTTCCGTTGTATTTTGCCGATTCCAGTTTTCCGCCGAAGTTCTGCGCAATCACAGAAACGCTGTTCATGGAGTATCCGTTGGAGGAGAGGTTTACGGTAACGGTTTTGCCGTTGACGTGGACATCGTCGTCTCCTTCCAACTTGAAGCGCCCGGAAAGTTGCGAAGCAATTTGCTGCATCACACCGGCGATGGGAATATCTTCGGTCGCTTTGTAGGCGGTGAAGGGGATTTTACCGCTGATATCGGTGTTTTGACTCAGATCTTTCGCATCTTTGTCAAATGCGAGATAGATGGTTCGGAGGGCATAATATTCTTGCGTAACAATGCTATCATGCACGACATCCTCGATATTTACGGCGCCGTTTTCAAACAAACCGTCGGTCAGGATGATCAGCCAGTATTCCACGCTTCCGTCAGCAGAGACCACGTCTTCCGCCTTTTTCATCCCGTGTTCGGTCAGCGATTTGATTGCCCGATCAATGGAAGAGACGGGTGTACTTCCGCTTGGCTCGCCGATCATTTCCATGGTGTTTCTTAAAGCATCGCCTCGGTTGCCGTTCAGATCAACATTGATTTTATTCTTGCCGAACTCATTGATATTCATGAGAATGATATCCAACGTGTCCCGTGGATCCAGCAGCGCGATCAATGTTTGAAGCGCGTATTTGGCGTATTGATACCGCGAATCCGTCCCAATCAAAGGACTTACCATGGAAAAGGAGTTGTCGAAAACGATCGAAACGACCTTACGCTTATAATTGTCCGGGGGCGCTGTGGCAGCGGAGGCCGGAATGGCTGCGGCGCAGATCGAGAAGAGCAGGATCAGCACGAGACATACCGAAATACCCCGTTTGAGGTGTTTCATCAAAAAATCCTCCTTTTATTATATTAGTGGTTGCTGAACAGGATCAGCTTGCATCGATTGTCGAGCGTGATGTTGATCTTGTTTCGGTCGCCGGTGAAAAGATGCATCTTCTCTTTGGCATCTACGTAGCCGAGAACGATCGCTTCGTCGTGGTTGCCGAGTGGGTTCGGATCAGTTGTTGCAAGGTAGACGGCGTTGACCAGATCGGCTGCCGTGCAGGGGCCGGGCAGCTCGGAGAAATAACGGGAAACTTTTTTGATGTATATTTCTTTGCTTTCGTAGTCGGTTGTGCCTGCTTCATCGTAACTGAGAATATCCTGGAAGAAGGTGAACATTTCTTCCTTTTCACCGATCTGCGTGATCATCTTGCTGACGTACCGGTTACTGATGACGATGTTATCGGTCTCGCCGCTGTATTTTTTGATGATGTCGTAATGCTTCGGATCCAGAATTTCCACGATGACGTCAATGCTGTTTACGTCGAAATTCGGGTTTGCCGCCACCTTTTTCGTAATGATGTCCCGCACGTAAATCAGGTAGCTGATAGCGCCTGTGTCGATCTTTTCGTGCCGCTCGGTATCATCGGAAAGGATCAGAACGCTCGTGTCCGTTTCGTTGGAATCCACAAATTCTTCAATGGCGGAGCAAATGATATCCCGGTCATAAAGGTCGGCTTCCACCGTTTTGATAACCAGCGGATTATTCCGATAATAGTCCATCTTCTCAAGGTGCTTTTTATCGTCGATGACGACGATGCGAACGATATCGCCGGAGTCGTTGTTCCATTCGTTGCTGAAATTGGAAAAACCGTCCATGATATTCTTGATTTTGCTGTTATGCCCGAGAATGATGACGTTCTTTTGCTCGATCCAGTAGTTGGGGTTGAGGTGAACGCGGTAGCCGTGATCCTCAAATTTCCGTTGTTTGGAGAAATCGCGCTGGGCGGCAGCCGCATAATAGGCAAATTGGCGTTCCTCATATTGATCGCCGGTTGTTCTTACCTTATTGGACATGATCGCGAGCGGAAGGATGCTGTTGGCTTCATGCAGACAACGTACGAAAAAAGCAGACTCGACTTCGCCGTCGGCAGGAGTGGCGTAAAAGGTCATTCCCTTGTTGGAGAACAGTTCCTTGTATGCCAGGTTGAGCTCCGGCATCAGGGAGAACTGCGAAAGGAGTTGTCCCAAAACCACGTGTACGCGGAACGGCGTGATATTGCACTTGCCCTGAACAGCTTTTTGCGCAATGATCCGGTTCACCAAATAAAGCGTCCATTCATCCTCCACTTCGACAACGATCTTTTGGTTATCGTCCGAGCTTTCGGAGGCGGTCAGGTCCGCAACCTGTATCAGAGATTTGATACATTCCGGATTTCCGCGTTCCAGTTCTTCGATCCGCTTTTCCGCGTCGTAGGCGCAGGAGGCAACCGATTGCATATCGCGGCCGAGGATGATGATGGTTTTTGCGTGCTTGATCGAGATATCGTTCAGCTGTTTTGTGGAGAACGTATCCCCTTGGCGAATGACGATTGTGAGTCTGTTTTTGAATTTGTTCTTTTTCCGGTAGAGCCACCGCTTGAAGAAAGGAAAGTCTTTGGAAGCTTCTTCCACGGTAGCGTTTTCCTGGTTGACTGTGCTCTGCAAACGCTCGTCGAGCTCCTTCGCAATCACGTCTTTCTCATCGCTTGCAAGGATGACGATTTTCTGCGGGGTGTCAATGTAGAGCATTTCATTCACGATTTCGGAAGCGCGGGAGTTCCATTCCAGAATCACCGTGTGGCGAAACATCAGGAGCTTGCGGGAACCCTCCGACCGGTCAATGAATTTGGAAATGAAATTGGATAAGTAACCGATCACAGCGCCGGTGAAGAGAATCATGCCTGCAAGGATGACGAGGATGCAGAAGATCGCAACGCCGACGCCGAGCGCTCCAACGCTGTCGAGTACGAACTGGATACATCCGGCGTCCAGGATCATGGTGACGGTATAAAACGCTGCCCGCCAGAATCCCATGTGCTCGGTTCCGCTCAACGAAATTGCGTTGAGCACGGTTGCAGAGAGGAGCACAAGGATGAGGTTCAGGAACAGAATTGCCAGAAGCACGAACCGTCCCGGCGTCTTTGCAAGCAAAATGCTGAGCTTTTCACGAAATTTTCGCATATTTTCCCTTTCTAATCTTATTTTATTTGCAGGGTTAGTGACACTTTTTTACAAAAAATGACATTTTATTATAACATATTTTTAACGAGATTTAAATCAAAAATTGGTTATTTTTTAATTATTTTTTTTTTTTTTTTTTTTTTTTTGCTTTTTGTTTATTTTCAACAAAAAACAGAAAACAAGAAAAGGGAAAAAGCAAAAAAGAAAACCAGAAATTGAATTAAACCGGTGTTTTATTTCTTTTCTTTCGTTCCTCTTTTGTGCAAATTGTCGAAGCGCTTGTTCCGGCGGTATGCCGCCGGGAAAAGGTTAAAAGCAAAACAAAAAAGTACCCCTGCTTCCGTTATGGAAGCAGGGGACTTTTTTGTTTGTTCTATATGGTTGTTTATGCCGTTATCTCCAACGCACCGGGAGACCGTCGGAACCGTAATACCAGTAATCGGACGGCGATTCATCGGGGCGCGCTTCGGAATAGAAATACACCGGCAGGTCGGGAGAGACGGTGACATAACCGTCGGAATTGACCGTAACGAGGTTCCATTGCTCCCGCGTTCCCGCAAAATAGATCGCGGAAAGATCGTCGCAGTTATCGAAGTTAGATCCGATGGAAGTGAGCGTTGCGGGCAAGGTCACGGTGGAAATGCCCTGTGAATTGATGGTATACGAAGAGATCTGCGTCACGGCAATGCCGTCGATCTCAGTGGCAACGACGAGATCGGTCTGTTCCCAATCCTGCCGTTCGTAGGCGATCCAGGTATCGTTTGCCGAAGACCTCACGTAACCGATCCCGTCCACCGTTTCGGTTGTAATGAAGCTGGTTCCGTACCCCTCAAAGATGCAGATCGTGGAAGAACTGTTCTCTCCCCAGTCGCCGGAATAAGCGTAGGTGTATTCAGCGAAAGTAAGCTTTCCGTCCCGGAATTCCACGGTATATTGGGTGACGGTTTCTTCCCCTTCTTCTGCAATTTCTTCAACGTATCGATATTGATGATTGGCTTCATCGAAGGTGAAGTCGGCATAATCCCGTTCCGAAAGCTCCCGGATGAGCCAGAGGAATTCCTCGAAATCCGCGGTCCCTTCCGGTGTTTCCCAAACGCTGACCCAGTCGCTTTCCAGCCGGAGGGTCTTTCCGTTGGCACAGACGGTCGTCGATTCGCTGTACCAGCTATCTTCCTGTTGACCGCCGGCGGATGCCTCTATCTGGCGGATCGTGACGTTTTCAAACGCCTCGGAAGCCAGCGCGGCGTTCCATTGCTCCTCGGTGACCGGATAGGGATCCTGCTCGGGTTCCTGCTCGGGCACCTGCCCGTAGGCGATCCAGGTATCGTTCGCCGTAGACTGCACATAGCAGATCCCGTTCACCGTTTCGGTTGTAATGAAGCTGGTTCCGTATCCCTCAAAGGCATAGCGCTGCGTGTAGGACCAGGTTTCTTCTCCGTAAGTGTTCTCCTGCGTCTGTTCGGCGGCGGTCAGATAACCGTCCTGGAAGGAGAGCGTGTAAACGGTGCGGAACGATTCTTCAAACGAATCTTTTCCCTGCGGCTGATCGCGACCGCGGTCGTCGGCTTGCGCATACCGGTAAAGCTTCGCCGCTTCGTCGTACGTAAATTCCCCGAAGGGGATTTGAGCCAGATAAGAAAGCAGCCAAAGGTCGCCGTTATCTCCCGAACGCTCGGTCAGACTGACGGAATCATGCGAATAGGTGAGGACCCGGTCTCCGTCATAAACGGCAACGTAGGTCTGTTCCCATTTGCCGTTTTCGCCTTGCCCGGAACCCTCAGATGAGGTGATCCGGACGGTCACGTTGCGGAAGCGTTCGGCGGCCAGCGCGGCGAGCCATTCTTCCTCCGTGACGGTATAGCGCACCGAATCTTCTTCTTCGCGCAGGGTGTAGTAATACTTTTCAAACAGTGTTTTGCCGTTCTCCGGATTCCGGATCAGCAGGGTATATTTTGTGTTGGGCAGCAGATTTTCAAAAACGAGCTCGACCGCTTTTTCGTCTTCCTCGCCCTGCGTTTCCAGAAACCGTTCCTGCGGTTCCTGATCTTCTGCCGAAAGCGTTGCGAGGAGCGGCGTGTTTTCCGGATTCTGGATCACCAGCGAGAAGATGAGCGAAAACGCGGTTTTTGCCTGCAACGAAACCTTGACCGAAATGGAGCTGATCGCCGAAGTGACGATCAGAACCGCCGAAACGACGGTCGCCAGCGCGGCAATGATCGGCGTGGCGACGGTTGTGCTTGCCGCCATTTTGACCGTTGAACTCTGAGCGGTCGAAGTCTTTTTTTCGCTCGCGGTAGCGGCTTTCCATTCGTAGGCATACCGCCCGGCGCCGGTTTCCCCGGCGGAGGAAGCTTCCGTGTAATCCGAATGTTCCGGAATGTTGCGCATCGGCAATTCGTCTACCGCGTGCGTCGCGTCGTTTTTTGCATGGATCTGACCGTCCAACCGGTCAAATTCACGATCGTCCACAGATCAACCCTCTCCTTCGTCGGTAATGTGACGGCTGGCGTCCCGCTGGATATCGACGAACCGTTTCGCGGCGGCTTTCTTACCGGCGTCATATTTCTGGAAGGTCGGGGGCGTGTTGACGACCACCTGGTTGAACGGAATATTGATGTTGTTCGCGTCAAAGAGCAGTTTGATCTGACGGTTCAGATCCCGCTCCACCTGATATTTGTTGCCCTCGTGGCATTTTGCAACGAATTTCAGCGTCACGCCGGAATCCCCAAGCTCAGAAACGCCTTTGTAGAAGGGACCCTCCACGATATCCGGGATTTCCTTCTGAATCACGCCGAGATTGGCGGCGAGAACGGCTTCGACCCGTTCGAGCGACTCGCCGTATTCGATGGAAACCTCGGAAACGGCAAGCGAGAGATCGCTGGTCATATTGACGAGCGTTTTGATATCCGAATTGTTCACGACCTTGATGTTTCCGCCCACGTCTTCGATCTGCGTGGTGCGCACGCCGATCTCCTTGACAGTTCCGCGGAATCCGTCGATCACAATGATGTCGCCGACTTCAAAAATCCCCTCGAATACGATGAAAAGTCCGGCAATGATGTCGGCGATGAGGGGTTGCGCGCCAAGACCGACGATCAACCCTAAAATTCCGACGCCTGCGAGGAGCGTCGTCGTATCCACGCCGCAGGTGTTCAGCACCCAGAACAGAAGAATGAGAATGGCGATGTACTTAATGAAACTGCAAAACAGATTCAGCATCGCGCGCCCTTTGTGGAGCAGGCGTTCAAGCTGTTTCAGCCCGAAACGGACAACCCAGCTGATGCTCAAAATAAAGCAGGCAAGACTGATGATGCGAACCGCCTTGATCGGATCGCCGAGCCCGGAAAACGGGTTCAGACTTTCGTAGAACCGGTTGCCGGCAGGAAAAGCGAATTTGCCGATGATCAGAAGACCGAAATAGATCACGGAAATGGCAAGAAGGATGCAGTTCAGGATCAGGTCTGTGCGGGATTGCTTGGAAGAGGGCTTCGTACTCATAGCGGTGAATCTCCTTTTTTGAATTTCACATTTATATCATTCCCATTCCACCGTTGCAGGCGGTTTGGAAGTAATATCATAGGTCACGCGGTTGATCTGCTTGACTTCGTTGGTGATCCGGCTGCTGGCGCGTTCGAGCACTTCATAAGGGATGCGCGCCCAGTCGGCGGTCATAAAGTCGTCGGTCGCCACGGCGCGGAGCGCGACCGTATAGCCGTAGGTGCGCGCGTCGCCCATCACACCGACGCTTTTCGTGTTGGTCAGAACGGCAAAATACTGCGCGATTCCGGTATTCAGCCCGGCGCGGTCGATCTCCTCCCGGAAGATCGCGTCGGCTTCGCGCAGGGTGTCGGCTTTCTCCTTGGTGATGGAGCCGATGATCCGCACGGCGAGTCCGGGACCGGGGAAGGGCTGACGGTAGACCAGATCCGCCGGGATCCCGAGTTTGAGCCCGGTTGCGCGGACTTCGTCCTTGAACAGATCCCGGAGCGGCTCGACGATGCCCTCGAAATCGATCACTTTCGGCAGTCCCCCCACGTTGTGGTGGCTCTTGATGACAGATGCGTCGCCTTTGCCGCTTTCGATCACGTCGGGATAGATCGTTCCCTGTACGAGGATATCCATCTTGCCGAGCTTTTTGCTCTCGTCCTCAAAGACGCGGATGAATTCCTTGCCGATGATCTTCCGTTTCCGCTCGGGTCTGGTGACGCCCGCGAGTTTGGAAAGGAAACGGTCCTCGGCGTTGACGCGAATGAGATTCATTTTGAATTGCTTGCGGAAAATTTTTTCCACCATATCGCCCTCATGCAGGCGAAGCAGACCGTGGTCGACAAAGACGCAGGTCAGGTTATCTCCGATCGCCTTGTGCATCAGCACAGCCGCAACCGAGGAATCCACTCCGCCCGAGAGCGCGCACAGCACCTTTTTGCCGGCAAGCTCCCGGCGGTATTTTTCGATGGAGGAAGCGATAAAGTCTTCCATGTTCCAGTCGCCGGAGCAGGCGCAGACCTCAAACAGGAAGTTATGCAGGATCTCTTTGCCGCAGGCGGTGTGCGTGACTTCGGGGTGGAACTGCACGCCGTATAGCCGCCGCGCGTCGTTTGCCATTGCAGCATAGGGACAACTCGCCGTGGAAGCGATGCCGGTAAACCCTTCCGGCAGGCGGCAAACGTAGTCGGTGTGGCTCATCCAGCAGACGCTCTTCTCGGAAAGACCGCGGAACAGAGGGCTTTTGCGCACGGTCAGCTCCACCTTGCCGTATTCACTCGCGTTTTCGGCACTGCGGATCTCTCCGCCCGCCATATATGCCATGAGCTGATCCCCGTAGCAGATGCCGAGGATCGGGATCCCGGCGTCCAGAATCGCGGGATCGTAGTGCGGCGATTTTTCATCGTAGACGCTGTTGGGGCCGCCGGTAAAGATGATGCCGCGGTAGCCGGTCGACTTGATCTCTTCGAGCGTGATCGCGTTGTAGGGCTTTACTTCCGCGTAAACGTGCTGTTCGCGCACACGGCGCGCAATGAGCTGGTCATATTGACCGCCGAAATCCAGAACCAGAATTTTTTCCATGGGTAGTTTCCTCAGAGGTTGAGTGCGATTTTTTCGGTTGGCGCGTCGGCGAGCAGGGGTTTTACCTTTGCGAGGAAGGTTTCCACCTGTTCGGGGCAGCGCCCGATATAGTTTACGGGGTCAAGCAGGCGTTCCATCTCCGCCCTCGTCATGCCGAATTCGGAATGCTCGGCAAGAGATGCGAGCAGGTCGAAGGGTTCTCCGTTCTTCATCTTCGCGGTCGCTTCCATCGAGCAGGTGCGCACGATCTCGTGCAGTTCCTGCCGGTCGCCGCCTCTTTGCACCCCTTCCATCATCAGGTTTTCGGTGGCGAGGAAAGGCAGATAGTCACGCACGGTTTTGTCAACGATCTTTTCGTTGACGTGCAGACCGTCGGATACGTTCTGCGAGAGCCGCAGGATCGCGTCGGCACAGAGAAACCCTTCGGGCATCGAGATGCGGCGGTTTGCCGAATCGTCGAGCGTGCGTTCGAGCCATTGGACGGAAGCGGTCATGTGCGCGTTCATGGTGTCCGCCATGAGGTAACGCGCGAGTGAACAGATCCGCTCACAGCGCATCGGGTTGCGCTTATACGCCATCGCAGAGGAACCGATCTGTTTTTCTTCAAACGGCTCTTCCACCTGCCGGTCGTGTTGGAGCAGACGGATGTCGTTCGCCATGCGGTAAGCACTTTCGGCGATTGAGCAGAGCACGTTCAGGATCCGGCTGTCGAGCTTGCGCGGATAGGTCTGACCGCAAACGTCCCAGAGCTTTTCAAATCCAAACGCGCGGCAAAGCTTTTGATTCATTTCGTCGATCTTTTTCGTGTCGCCGTCAAAGAGCTCGACGAAGCTTGCCTCGGTCCCGGTCGTACCTCTGCAGCCGAGGAAGGGGATCGACTCAATGACGAAATCCAGCTCGGCAAGATCGGTCAGGAAATCCTGCATCCAGAGCGTGGCGCGCTTGCCCACTGTCACCGGCTGCGCCGGCTGATAGTGGGTATAGCCGAGCGTGGGCGTCGCCTTGTATTTTTCGGCAAAGTCCGCAAGATTTTTCAGCACGCCGAGGAGCTGACCGCGCAGGTAACGCAGTCCGTCCCGATAGAGGATCAGGTCGGCGTTGTCGGTCACGTAACAGCTCGTTGCGCCGAGGTGCAGGATCCCTGCCGCCGAGGGCGCCGCGAGACCGTAGGCGTAGATATGCGCCATCACGTCGTGCCGCACTTCTTTTTCTCTTGCCGCGATGACGTCAAAGTCGATGTCATCCAGATGCGCGTCGAGCTCGGCGACCTGTTCTTTCGTGATCGGAAGTCCCAATTCGCTCTCGGCACGAGCCAGTTCCGCCCAGAGCCGCCGCCAGGTGCGGGCGCGCGTCTCGGAGGAGAACAGCCCCAGCAGATATTTGGAAGCGTAACGGGAGGCGAGCGGCGATTCGTAAGTATCTTTCATAAAACAGTCCTTTCAGCGCAGGATGATGCTTTCCCGTTCGGGACCGACCGAAACGTATCCAATGTGACAGCCGATCGCCTTTTCCACGGCTTCCACGTAACGGCGTGCGGCTTCGGGCAGATCCTCCCAACGGCGAACCTTTGAAATATCGCATCCCCAGCCGTCCATATATTCGATGACCGGTTTTGCCTCGGCGAGCAGAGCCGGGAAGGGGAAGCGGTCGGTCTCTTTGCCGTTGACGATATAACGGGTGCAGATCGGAATTTTCTTCATATAGCTCAAAACGTCGAGCTTGGTCAGCGCGATGTTGGTCGCCGCCTGGACTTCCACGCCGTAGCGGGTGGCAACAAAGTCGATCGGACCGACCCGACGGGGACGACCGGTCTTCGCGCCGTATTCAAATCCGGCTTCGCGGAGTTCCTCGGCTTCCTTGCCGAACCATTCGCAGGTGAAGGGACCTTCCCCCACGCAGGTGGAATATGCCTTCACCACGCCGATCACCTCGTCGATCCTCGCGCCCGGGAATCCCGAACCGATCGGCGCGTATGCCGCGGTGGTGTTGGAAGAGGTCGTGTAGGGATATATGCCGTAGTCGAGATCGCGCAAGGAACCGAGCTGCGCCTCAAACAGGATCCGCTTTCCGTTCTTCTGCGCGTTCTGCAAAAGTTCTCCGGTGTCGCAGAGGAAGGGCTTGATCTTCTCGCCGTAGTTTTTCACCCATTCGGTCATCTGCTCCATGGTATAGGGCTTTGCGCCGTAGACGCCGGTCAGCGTCAGGTTCTTCCATTCCAGCAGATCGGCAAGGTGGGAGAAGAGGTGATCCGGGTAGAGCAGCTCGCCTGCCATCACCGTTTTTTTCTGATACTTGTCCGAGTAGAAGGGAGCGATGCCCTGCTTGGTGGAACCGTATTTTTTGTCTGCCAGCCGCGCCTCTTCGAGCGAATCAAGCTCACGGTGCCAGGGCAGGAGCAGGGAAGCACGATCGCTGATTTTCAGATTTTCGGGCGTGATCGCAACGCCTTGCGCGCGCACCGCTTCAATTTCATTCCACAAGCTCTCGGCGTCCACTGCAACACCGTTGCCCAGAATGTTGATAACGCCGTCCCGGAAGATCCCGGAAGGCAGAAGATGCAGGGCAAATTTGCCCTTTTCGTTGATGACGGTATGTCCGGCGTTTCCGCCGCCCTGATACCGCACCACCACGTTGAATTTTTCGGTCAGAAGGTCGACCATCCGGCCTTTCCCTTCGTCGCCCCAGTTGATCCCGACAATCGCGCAATTCGACATAACATCCTCCAAATGGATAAAAGATATAATTTTGCTATTTTATTATAGCACGGAGGGGCGGCTTTGACAAGTCTTTGCCGTAATTTTCTGCACTTTTTGCGAAAAATCGGGAAAAATACTTGCAAAAGACGAAAAAATGTGGTACAATGTGAAAAAGTGCAGGGAAGACTGCATATTTGAAAAAAGGAGAGTCTTTATGGCGAACTATCAAAGCGTTACGGAGGCGTATGAATCGCTTCCGAAGTGGGCAAAAATTGTTTTGCAGATTTTCTTCGGATATTTCATTGCGATCGTCTATCGCGTCATTCGGTATCTGGAAGCAAAGAATACATCGACGCTGATTGCGGGATTGGTCTGCATCATCCCGTTCGTTGCTTTTGTCGTCTGGATCGTGGATATCATCACCGAAGTCATGGATAACAAGATCCGTATCTTTGCCGACTGACCGGAACAAAACAGCCCCTCCGCCCCTCCCGGCGGGGGGGCTTTTTTGCGTTTGCTCCGGGAGGGAAAACGGGCACGCAGGGACGAACCGGTTCATACAATGGGAAGGAGGGGAAACCCTTGTGCGGGACGGATCCGTCCCGCAGCATTTCACCAAGGAAAGGATCAAGCATGATGCCGAAAGAAACAAATAGAAAAACCTGTTTTTGCGGCGTTCCCACCGTCACGCAGGCGATGCGCGCCAGAGAATTGCTCGCGCGTGCGGCGATCCGTGCGGACGTGATCCAGGCAAACTCTTCCGGGCAGAAACGCGGATGCGCATATTCCGTTTCGTTCCCCTGCGCGCAGGAAAAGATCGCACGGTCGATCCTGCGCGAAGCGGGCATCCGGTGCCAGAGGGGATCGCATGATCTATTTTGACAACGCCGCCACCAGTTTTCCGAAGCCCGAGGCGGTGATCCGGGCGCAGGAGAGAGCCATGCGGGAGTGCGGAAATCCGGGGCGCGGATCGCACCGGCTTGCCATGCGCGGAGCGGAGATTCTCTATGAATGCAGGAGCGAGGCGGCGTTATTTTTCGGAGCGGAAAGCCCGGAAAACGTCGTCTTTACGTGGAACGCCACAGCGGCGCTGAATATGGCGATCAAAGGTCTGGTGCGTCCGGGAGACCATATTCTGATTTCGGATCTGGAACACAACGCGGTTCTGCGACCGGTGCAAAAACTTGCCGACCGGGGGGTCGCCTCCTATGATATTTTCCCGTCGTTTGCAACCGATCCGGGGCGCACGGCGGAGAGGATCTGCCGGGCGGCGGAAGAGAAGATCACGCCGAGGACAAAACTCCTGATCTGCACGCACGCTTCCAATATCTGCCCGGCGGTCATGCCCCTGCGGGAATTGGGGGCGCTTTGCAGAAAGCACGGGATCAAATTCGTGGCGGACGCTTCCCAATCGGCAGGTCATCTGCCGATCTCGGTGCGGGAGATGCAGATCGACGCCCTCTGCCTGCCGGGTCACAAGGGTCTGCTCGGCCCGCAGGGAAGCGGACTTTTGATCTGGGGAAAGGATGTTTTCGCCGACACCCTGCTCGAAGGCGGAAGCGGAACGCGTTCGCTCGACCGGGTCATGCCGCAGGAGTCGCCCGAACGGTATGAAGCCGGAACGGTGGCAACGCCTGCGATCGCGGGACTTTTGGCAGGAATCCGGGAGGTTCGCCGGCAGGGGATCGCGGCGATCGCCGAGCGGGAATGCCGCCTGTCTGAGCGGCTGCAAGCAGAGCTGTCGCGGCTGCCGGGCGTCAGGGTTGCCGTGCCGCATCTGAAAGGACCTGTCCTGCTGTTGACCGCGTCGGGGATCGCTCCGGACGCTCTGGCAAATACGCTGAACGAACGGGGGGTCTGCACGCGCGCCGGATACCATTGCGCCGGACTCGCGCACCGAACGCTCGGAACGCCGGACGGAGGCGCACTGCGCGTCAGTTTCGGGGGGAACAACACCGCCGGAGAGGTCTTTGCGTTTGTGCGGATCCTGTCGGAAATACTGCAAAACTGAATCGGGGAAGAGAGATACGGACGGCTCGGCTCTCCATGTCTCTCTCTGCCCTGTGGGGTCGGATAGAAAAAATCTGCCTGCCATCGGGAGTTTTTTTGAAAAATCTCTTTACTTTTCCGAAAAAACATGATATGATAAAGGTTGAACGATTTCTCTCTGCTAAAAAAACAGGAGGTTACAAAAACTATGGCAATTCAGAGAAAAAAACTATCCATGGACGGTAACACAGCCGCCGCGCACGTTTCCTATGCGTTCACGGAAGTAGCGGCGATCTATCCGATCACGCCGTCCTCCCCGATGGCGGAAGTGACCGATACCTGGTCTGCAACCGACAAAAACATTTTCGGCGAACCCGCCCGTAATATTTTCGGCGAGCGCGTCAAGGTGATGGAGATGCAGTCCGAAGCGGGTGCGGCAGGCGCCGTGCACGGTTCTCTGGCGGCAGGTGCGCTGACCACGACTTATACGGCTTCGCAGGGTCTTCTTCTGATGATCCCGAATATGTATAAGATCGCCGGCGAACTGCTTCCCTGCGTGATCCACGTTTCCGCCCGTTGCGTCGCGTCCCACGCGCTCAACATCTTCGGCGACCATTCCGACGTCTATGCCTGCCGGCAGACCGGTTTTGCGATGATGGCGGAAACCAACCAGCAGGAAATTATGGACCTGGGCGCCGTTGCGCACCTCGCATCCATTAAGGGTCGCGTTCCGTTCCTCAACTTCTTCGACGGCTTCCGTACCTCGCACGAGATCCAGAAGATCGAAGTCTGGGACTACAAGGATCTGGCTGAAATGGCGGATCTCGACGCGGTTGCGGCGTTCCGCAAGCACGCGCTCAGCCCCGAACACCCGGCACTGCGCGGCTCCGCCGAGAACGGCGATATCTTCTTCCAGCACAGAGAAGCCTGCAACAAGTATTATCAGGCGCTCCCCGCGATCGTGGAAGACTATATGAATAAGGTCAACGCCAAGATCGGAACCGACTATAAACTCTTCAACTACTACGGCGCGCCGGATGCCGAAAAGGTCATCGTTGCGATGGGCTCGGTTTGCGACGTTGCCGAGGAAGTCATCGACTATCTGCTTGCCAAGGGCGAGAAGGTCGGACTTGTCAAGGTTCGCCTCTACCGTCCGTTCGTTGCCGAAAAGCTTGCCGAAGCGATCCCGGCGAGCGTGAAGAAGGTTGCGGTTCTCGACCGCACCAAAGAGCCGGGCGCTCTGGGCGATCCGCTCTATCTCGACGTCGTTGCGGCTCTGGCGCAGACCGGCAGAAAGATGGACGTTGTGGTCGGCGGCCGCTACGGTCTGGGTTCCAAGGATACCACGCCGGCTTCGATCTTCGCAGTCTATGAGAATCTGGACGCCAAGAAGCCGAAGAACAGCTTCACCATCGGCATCGTGGACGACGTGACCGGTCTTTCGCTCGACGAAAAGACGGCTCCCGTGACCGCCGCGGAGGGCACGATCGCCTGCAAGTTCTGGGGTCTGGGCGGCGACGGTACCGTCGGCGCGAACAAGAACTC
>CAMYUQ010000004.1 GCA_947302045.1 uncultured Clostridia bacterium | reverse complement strand
ACGGCAGCTGCCGTCGCGTTGCGCTTTCAAAAATTCGAACGGTGGTGTTTTGAATGAAATTACAGATTCGGAATTACGTCCCGGAAGAACTGTTTCAGGCGGGGAAACAGCAAAACACCGTTCGTATCCCATGCGCGGCATTCGCTATGGTCGACCTCTATGATCCGAACCGGATCCTCGCCTGCTGCGGTCAATTCTTTACGGTCGGCACCCCGATCCCGGAGGGTATGAACCCTGCCGAATGGCAATTTGTCCTTGATCACAAAGGCAGTTCTTCCTTCATTGCTTTTCTTTGCGGCGAGCGGCTCTGCCTCTCCTGCACAGGTCTTTCGGCGGTTGGATTTCTGCCGGTCGCCGTTTGGAACGAATCTCCCGGAGAGATCCTCTCGGCGTGGGATTACGCCGTCGGCCGGGAACTTCTCTGCTCCCCTGCGGTGCAGTCGATCACGCGAAAAGCCCGACCTTCCGCAAATCTCTGCGGTGCGATCGCCGAATATTACCGGCAGAGCAAAGGTCTGTTTCTCGCGCAGGGAGACGCAACGCTGCGGAACGTCTGCGTCAGAGCCGCCGTCTTTACCGGCTGCCGTGCCGAAACGGTCAATCTCCCGCGGTTTCCCATGGACGTGCTTCCCACCGAACTGCTCCGGTGGACGGCTTTTCTCCTTTGCCTGTTTCTGACCCTGCGCGGTTCCGCCCCGTCGGGTCCCTCCTGCCGCCTGCTCGGAGACTCCGCGGAGTTGTCTCTCGAAATGCTTCATACCCCTGCCGCCGATGCGCCCCGACTTTGCGAAGTGTTGCCGTTTCTTTCTCATCCGGCATTTCAAACCGGGTTTCATTTGGAACCTGCCGCGGGAAGTTACCGCCTGGAAGTGTCGCTTTTGCGCCCGGCGCGCAAGCCCATGCTGCGCTCTCATACCCGTCCCTACACCTTTTCGTTGACGCTTCTTTACGAAAATACTTGACAAGCGTGCCCTTTTTCCATATAATAGTAAAAGAAAAGCAAGGACACAGAAAGGACCTTTTCTTATGCAGATGAAAGTAGTCAAATTCGGCGGCTCTTCCCTTGCCAATGCCGAACAGTTCAAAAAAGTGGCTGAGATCGTCAAAGCCGACCCCAGCCGTCATTATGTGGTTGCATCCGCGCCCGGAAAGCGGGACCGTTCGGACACGAAAGTGACCGATATGCTCTACCGCTGCTATGAGATGGTGCGCGAACACGAGGATATTACCGATTATTTTTCGCAGATCGCCGAACGCTACAACAGCATCATTCGGGAACTCGGACTGCGTTTTGATATCAGCGGTGAACTCGAATATATCCGCAACGCGATCCTGCATCATTCCGGCCGTGATTTTGCCGCCAGCCGCGGGGAATACCTCAACTCGTTGATTCTGGCAAAATATCTCGGATTCGATTTCATCGACGCAGAATCGGTGGTCTTTTTCCGGGAAAACGGCTCTTTTGACGAGGAGAAAACCAACGTCGCCATGAGTGCCGAGCTGGCACTTCATTCCTACGCCGTCATTCCCGGATTTTACGGCGTGATGCCAAACGGCACCATTAAGACGTTCAGCCGCGGCGGTTCGGATATTACCGGCTCGATCGTTGCCCGCGCCGCGGAAGCGACCCTCTATGAAAACTGGACCGACGTTTCGGGATTCCTCATGGCGGATCCCCGGATCGTATCCAATCCGCTTCCCATCCGCACGGTGACCTACCGGGAGCTGCGCGAGCTTTCCTACATGGGAGCAACCGTTCTGCACGAGGACGCGATCTTCCCGGTTCGCAATGCCGGGATCCCGATCAACATCCGGAACACCAACGAGCCGGACGCACCCGGCACGATGATCGTTTCCACCGCCAACTCCTATGATCCGAACACCGTTATCACCGGAATTGCCGGCAAGAAAGGTCTTTCGGTCATTACCATTGAAAAGGATCTGATGAATGCCGAGATCGGATTCGGCAGGCGCGTGCTGGAAGTTCTGGAAGAGCACGATATTTCCTTTGAGCATCTGCCCTCCGGGGTGGATACGATGAGCGTGGTCATCTCCACGTCTTCGCTCGATCCGATCCGCGAACGGGTGCTCAACGCCATCAACCGCTCGGTTCGGCCGGACAGTCTTTCCGCCGAGGACGGGCTGGCGCTCCTTGCCGTTGTCGGACGCGGTATGGTCAAAGCAAAAGGAACCGCGGCGCGCGTTTGCAACGCGATCTCTTCCGCCGGCGTCAATATCCGCATGATCGACCAGGGGTCAAGCGAGCTCAACATCATTGTCGGGGTCGAAGAAGCCGATCTGGAACGCGCGATGCAGGCGGTTTATTCCGAATTTGTCGGTTGATCCGCCATGCGAACGGTGATCTCTCCGGTGCGCAAAGTTTCGATCCCGCGCCCGGTCTGCACGATCAGTTCCCCGTCGTCTCCGACGTCGAGCGCTTTTGCCGCCCGTGTTTCTCTGTTCTGTAAAATCAGAATTTCATGCCCGATCACGCAGGACGTTTTCCTGTAATCATCCAGCCACTCCCGGTGGGTGGGCGCATTCAAAAAAGATAACAAATTCCGAACCGCCGCGGCAATCAAGGTTGACCGCGGCGTATCGGTATCTCCGACGCTCCCGGCGATCCCCGCCAGTTCGGGGGGGAACTTTGCCGGACGCAGATTGATCCCGACGCCGATCGCCAGCGCGTTTTGCTCTCCTGTCAAGCCCTCGCTCAGAATGCCGCAAACCTTTCGCCCGCCGATGGTCAGATCGTTGACCCATTTGATCTGCGTCTGCCTGCCGGTGCAATCCCGGATCGCACGCATGACCGCGACCGCCGCCGCCGCAGTGAGCGGCACAAGGGACCCGAGCGATCCCTGCGCCGGGTGGAGCAACGTAAAATAAACGCCGCTCTCTGCCGGGGAATAGAACGCTCTTCCCTGCCGTCCGCGCCCGGCAGTCTGCTCTTTCGCAACGATCAGCGTGGGTTTGCAAAAGCCGTCGGCAAACAGCTTTTTGGCTTCCAGGTTGGTCGATCCGCAGACCGGATAAAAAACAATTTTGAGATGCTTGCAGTCGCCGAGCGCCGCCCGAAGGGTCGCTTCGGATAAAATATCATTCATACATTTCTCCCGAAAGGATAAGATCGCGTTGGAAATACTGTTTCAAGATGATGAAAAATGGATCGTTTGCAAACCGCCCGAGCTGGTTTCGGAAAGGACGCCGAAACAGGACGGGCTTGCCGATCTGCTCGCTTCGCAGAACGGCGGTTACGCCGGCGTGATCCACCGGCTGGATCGCGGGGTGGGCGGACTGATGCTCTATGCCAAAACCCCTGCCGCCGCCGCAAAATACACGGCGATGGTGCAAGACGGTTCTCTTTGGAAAGAATACGTCGCGCTGGTTGCCGGTGAAATTCCACCTGCGGGAGAATTACGGGATCTGCTCTTTTACGACCGTTCCCGAAACAAGGTTTTTCCCGTGCTGCGACAGCGGCGCGGCGTGAAAGAAGCGATTTTGAAATATCGGGTGGAACAATCCCGGAAGATCCCCGGAATCGGCAAAGTATCGCTCGTATCGGTCTTTCCCGTCACCGGGCGCACCCACCAGATCCGCGTGCAGTTTGCCTCCCGCAAAGCGCCGATCGTCGGCGACCGCGCCTACGGCGGCCCGGCATACCCGGAACTCACCGCAGGCGGCAGGATCCTGCTTGCCTGCTGTCGGCTGACGCTTTCCGCGCAAGAGGGAGAAACGGTTTTCTCCCGTACTCCCGCCTGGGTCGATGCCCTGTTCGGGATCAGAACAGACGAATGATCGCCCGTACCGTTCGCACCAGAAGCGCGATCAGAACCCAGACCGCCGCGAAAGCGAGAACCAGCGCAAACAGCGCGGTTGCCCGGATGGCAAACAGGCGTGAATGATACAAAATGAAGCTCCCTGCCCGGTTAAAGAAGGTGCAGAGCGCGAGCAGAAACAAAATTCCGAGCCACGCCGGCAGTGCAGGCAGACTGCTTTGAACGTCTTTCCAGCTCAAACTGACGTGCAGGGATACCGAGAGCAGAATGACCGTTCCGATCAGGGAACGGATCCAATGCCGCCGGAACGCGCCCGGCAGTCCGAAGAAGAGGGATAGGATCCCCTGTGACAGATTCCCAAGAGAAAAATTTCCCGACCGGATCAGCTCTCCCGAATAGATCAGGTAGTTCTGCCAAAGTTCCGGAAAACAGAGCCAAAGAACCAGAACCGTGACGCCCAGTCCGCTGAGCAGCGGCCCCAGCCCGATCGGTAAATTTCCGAGACGCGCCCAAAGATTCTTTCCGGAATAGCTGTGCTCCACGTATCCGTAGCAACCGTTTTCGGCTCTCGGATCCCAGAGCTTGATCGCCGTGATCCGATGCAGGAACAACAGGCACATGACCGCGTGACCGAGTTCGTGAACCGGCGTTCCCAGAGCGGAAGTGATCCAAAAGATCCAGACCGATTTTCTGCCTGCCAACCAACCGAACAACCGGGAAAAAAGCTCCACCGCGAGTCCGCAAACCGCCGCAACGCCGAGCCAATAACCCGTCAGGCGCAGGTAATACAGAAACAGATTCATGTTCTTTTCCTCCATAAACAAAAACGGAGAAGTTTTTGAAGCTCCTCCGTTTTTGTTTGCTTTCACTTACGCGGGAGTGACGTTCACTGCGCGCAGTTTCGCACTGTTTTTGGGATCGGGCTCGGTATCAAACGTCACCTTCTGACCCTCGGACAGCGTTTTGAAGCCTTCAACCTGAATGGCAGAAAAGTGAACGAATACATCATCGCCGCCGTTGTCGTTGGAAATGAAGCCGTAGCCCTTCTCAGCGTTGAACCACTTAACCGTACCGGTGTTCATTGCGGGTACCTCCATCATAGAATATCTGTACCCGGAAAAAGGGCAAAACCTGCGGCAAAAGAAGCCAACGGGATTAGATCTTATCTCGAATACAGGCATAGTATATCACCTTTTTGCAAAAAAGTCAAGACCTTTTGCAAAAAAATCCGCTGTTCCGTTCTACGGGGGACCGGCTCCGGCTTTTCGACATATACTGACATTGCACAGGGGGCGTATTCCGAAACGGCAGACGCGCTTCGGCGGCTCCCTCTGTAATATTCCAGAAAAGGAACTCTTTGCGATGGCTCAACAGTTTACCAATCAGGCGCAGCTTTCCTACCGGAACACCGTTATTGCTTCCAATGTCGTGGTCGGGGAGATCACCGAGGTACTTTCGGTGACCAAAACGGCTGTGCAGGAACAATATACGGTCGGCGGACACGTGACCTACGTTGTCAACCTGCTCAATTCCGGCACGTCGACGCTGACCAACCTGACCTTAACCGACGATCTCGGTTCCTTCACCGATGAAACCGGCACCTACGTTCCGCTCACCTACGCGGACGGCACGCTGCTCGTTTTCATCAACGGCGTGGCGCAACCCGCTCCGACCGTTGCGGAAACCGATCCGCTGACCGTTACCGGTCTGACCGTTCCCGCAGGCGGCGAAACGACGCTTGTTTATGAAACCGGCGTCAACGGCTACGCTTCACCAACAGCCGGTTCCGAGATCACCAACACCGCGACTCTCTCGGGCGGTGGAATTTATCCGACCTCCGCTTCCGCAACCGTCGGTGCGGCAAGCGGTCCGATCCTGTCGATCGAAAAAACGGTCTCTCCCATACCGGTCGTTGAAAACGGAAGGATCACCTATACCTTCCTCATCAGCAATACCGGGAACGCGGAAGCAACCGCCGCCGATCTCCTTTCGGTGACCGATACCTTTGATCCCACGCTCTCGGATCTGACCGTTTCCTACAACGGCACCGTGTGGAGTGCCGATACGAATTACACGTATGACAGCACCACCGGACTCTTCGCAACGATTCCCGGGCAGATCACCGTCCCCGCCGCTTCGTTTACCCGTGAAGCCGACGGCTCCTGGACTGCTGTGCCCGGCTCTTCGACCGTCACCGTTTCCGGAACGATCTGACCGTTCGATCAAAAAAAGAGGGTGTGTAAAAAGTTTGCGACTTTTTACACACCCTCGCTCTTTGGAAAGGGGCTAGGGGAAAAAAGAGGCAGAAGCGCCGTTTTGCGCGCTCGTCGCCGTACAGGCGTACGGCAGAGACGCAAAACGGCGGTAAAAAAAGCGAAAATACAAATTATTTGAGAAATCCGGCAGGGTTTCTACCGATTCCTCGAATGGCTTCCAAGGAAAATCAACGGCTTTTTTCTTTATACCTTTTCGCTTTTTCGGTCTGCACTTTTTTTTACAGTCCCTATTTGTGATATTTGCCGCCTTGCAGGATCGAGAGCGACCGGTAGAGCGTTTCGAGCAGGATCACCCGCATGAGCTGATGCGGAAAGGTCAATTCGGAAACCGACAGCCGGAAATCGCATTTCTGCTTGACCTCCCCGGACAAGCCGTAGGAAGAACCGATCACAAACGAGACCGAACCGTGCGTTTGCCCGATCTCGCCGATCTTTTCCGCCAGCGCCGGAGAGGAAAGCTGTTTTCCTTCCACGCAAAGCGCAACCCGGTAGGATCTCGGCGGTAAGCTTTCCAAAATCTGTTTTCCCTCGGCTTCCAGCGCGGCTTGGATTTCCCGCTCACCCGGGTCGTCCGGCAACCGCGATTCCCGGATCTGCACGACCGTGAGTTTGCAAAATCCGTTCAACCGTTTTTCATATTCCGCCGCCGCGTCCCGCAGGTATTGCTCTTTGAGCGATCCCACGACCGCAACCGTTACCTGTAACATATTCTCCGTCTCCTCACGCAAAGAGTTTTTCCACGGACGGATAAACAAAAAGATAAACCAGATCCATGAGGAAAGTCAGGATCAGCGGCAGAAGAACCGTCAGAACCCAACGGGATTTCCGGAACCGTTTTGCGCCGTCCTCGATCCAGGCGGCCTTTTCTTCCGCCGTCATCGTATCCGGCAGTTGTTCCGGCGTGACGCGCCGGCGGGAAAACCCGCGGTTATAGAGAACGTATCCCAGCGCGAACGCTCCGGCAACTCCCAGATAAATGATTTGAATATAAGCAAAATACTGCGCCACGGTAAAATACACCGTTGCAAACAAAACCGTGTTAAGCAGCAGGATCAGCAAAAGCTTCCGTTGCCCGCGATCCCGCTCCGATGCATTTTTCCAGGGATTGCGAAATGCCATCGTCAACCTCCTTGTTTCTTTTTCCCGATACCGAAAGAGAGGAGCGAACCGTTCCCCCGGGGATCGCTTCGCTCCTCTGCTCCGGCTCTCTTACACTTTAACGGCACCCACCGGACGGATCCGCAGTACCATGCAGCTCCCTGCGCCGAACGCGTTGTCCATGGCGCTTTGGAAGGATTCCACCGCCGCGTCCGGAACGAACGCCTGAACCGTTCCGGCAAATCCGCCGCCGTGCACGCGCCATGCCGCCCGTTTGCCGGCAAGCGTCCGCTCGGCAAGGCAGAGCGCGAGCGAAAGCCCCTGCTCCCGCACGTTTTTGGTGGTATATACATTTTGCAGATAGCAGAACGAGGAACGCCCGGAAGCGATCACGTTTGCAAAAAAGGCGTCGATATCCTCGGCTTTGAGCGCCGCTTTCTGCGCCGCCACACGCCGGTTCTCTTCAAAAAAGTGCAGCGCGCGCAAAACAGCCCGGTCGCCGACCGCCGCCCGGAGTTCGGGAATCGCCCGGATCACCTGCTCCTCCCCGACCTCGCGCAGAACTTTCTTTCCGAAATGCGCCGCGACCGATTTCATTTCCGCCGGAACCGAGGCGTAGTCGTCGGTCAGGTCGGCGTGGTTGCCCCCGGTATTGACGAGGCAAAGATGATAGCCGTGCGCGTTCATATCAAACCCGATCTGCTCGATGATCGGCCGCTTCGGGTCTTCAAAATCGATAGCGATAATGCCGCCCACCGCGCAAGCCATCTGATCCATGAGTCCGCAGGGCTTCCCGAAAAATTCATTTTCGGCATACTGCGCCAGCTTCGCGATCTCCACGTTGCTGACCTTCCCGTCATTTGCCAGATAGTTGAGGATGTTTCCGATCATATCCTCAAACGCCGCCGAGGAAGAGATCCCCGATCCTTTGAGAACGCTGGATGTGGTATAAGCGTCGAATCCGCAAACGGCGTACCCTTTTTGGCGGAATCCCGCCGCCATTCCGGCAACCAGCGAAACCGATTTTCCGTATTTTGCCGGATTGGGTGCGCTGTATGCGTCAAAATCCACAACGTCCTCCGCGTAACCCTCGCTCTTGACGCGGATCACCCGGCTGTTGCTCGGAGCCGCCACCGCGATGATATCCAGATCGATCGACGCCGCCACCACGCATCCGTGGTTGTGGTCGGTGTGGTTGCCCGAGAGTTCGCTTCTTCCTGCAACCGAATAAAAATCGGCGTCCCTGTCTTTGCCGTAAAGCTCTTCAAACGCGGAAAGCGCGGAAAGATACCGTTCTTTTTGCACCCGGATCGATTCCGCTCCGTAAAGATAGGAGAGCCGCGCGTCCATCGCTCCGGTTTGAAGCGCGGTTCTGAGTTCACTTGTTTTCATAGGGGTATCCTCTTATCTTGTTTCTCTTATTTCAGTTTTTCCAATTTTTCAATGCACGACCGGCAGACTCTTTTTTCTCCGAAATAAACCAAGTCCCCGGTCTCCTTGCAGAAAATGCAGGACGGCTGGTACTTTTGCAGAACGATGCGGTCCTCCTCGGTAAAAATTTCGATCGAGTCTCTGATTTGAATTCCCAACGTCTGGCGAATTTCGGACGGTATGACAATCCGGCCGAGTTCATCAATGCGGCGAACCATTCCCGTTGATTTCATAAAAAATCCCCTTTATTTTCGTTTGAGATCCTCTCATTTCCTATTATAATCCATTTTTTTCGGTTTGTCAAGCGAAAAGAATGGTTAATTCTGGAAAAAACGGAAATATTTTCTTTTTTTGAAAAAAACGGTCGAACGAGCCGGAATTTGCGAAAAAGTCTTGACAACCGTGCGCCTGTTTATTATAATATTATCATCCGTGAAACGGAAATTGAAAAAGAAGAGTAAGAGTGCGCGCGTTGGATCTTTGATCCGCAGTGCCGCCCGGACGGGGAGTTGCCGGGCGGACGAAAAGCATCGCTTGCGGTTCGCACTCTGCATCCCGCTTCGTATAGCTCGACAAGACCGGAACGCTCGGTTCCATCCTCCTGTTCTGCGATATGAGTGGAAAAGGAGGTTTTTTCTATGAAAAAAAGTTTGAAACATTTGCTTTGCCTGACCGTGACGGCTTCCATGGCGGCTCTTTCCATGGTGCTGGATCGGTTTTGCTCGATCCAAACCGAAGGTTGGAAGATCGGATTCGCGTTTATTCCGATCGTGATCACGGCGACCCTCTGCGGTCCCGTATACGCCGCGGCGGCAGGCGCGATTGCCGATTTTGTGGGCGCGATACTGATTCCAAAAGGAATCTACCATCCCGGCTTTACGATCATCGGCGCACTGATGGGCATGGTTTACGGTCTGTTTTTGTGCGGCAAAAAGCTTCACTGGTGGCAGATTGTTCTGCCCACTCTTATCAATAATCTGATCTTCGGACTTCTGATCAACACGATCTGGGTGAGTATGCTCTACGGTTCCAGAACCTATTGGGGCTGGTTTCTCTACCGCCTGCCCGAATATGCAATTCTGATCCCGTTGAATCTGTTTTTCATTCCCGTCCTGTTCCGCCTCGGGATAACGCTGCGCCGGCGTATGGATGCGTGAGGGGGCTTTTCATGAATTACGACGAAGCTTTGACCTATATCCACTCGGTCGACTGGAAAGGCAGCCGTCCGGGGCTTTCCCGCATCACCGAGCTTTGCTCTCTGCTCGGCGATCCGCAAAAGGATCTGCGTTTTATTCACGTTGCAGGAACCAACGGCAAGGGGTCTTTCTGCCGGATGCTCTCGGGCATCCTGACCGCCGCCGGCTATCGCACCGGGCTGTTTACTTCCCCGTTTGTTGAACGCTTCAACGAACGGATCATGCTGAACAATATTGAAATTCCGGACGATGATCTCGCCCGCGCGACCGAAACCGTTCGCCCGTTTGCCGAATCCATGCGAGATCAGCCCACCGAATTTGAACTCATCACGGCGATCGCGTTCGTCTATTTCAAAACCGTCGGGTGCGATTTTGTGGTGCTCGAATGCGGCATGGGCGGTCGGCTCGATTCCACCAACGTGATCTCCGACCCGACCCTCTCGGTCATCACCGGGATCGCGCTCGACCACACCGCCTACCTCGGCGACACGGTGGAAAAAATTGCCGCCGAAAAGGGTGGGATCATCAAGCAAGGTCGCCCCTGTCTCTACGGCGGGAAAGACCGGTCTGCCATGCAGGTGCTTTCCGAAATCGCCGCCGCGCGGCACGCGCCTTTTTATACGGTGGCGCACGACCGTCTGCAAGTTTTGAAAACCGGACTGGATGGAACGATCTTGAATTTTGCGGATTGGAAGTCGGTTCGCCTTCCCTTGCTCGGCGCCTATCAGCCACAAAATGCCGCAAACGTGCTGACCGCGGTTGAAATTTTACGGAAGCAAGGATTGAATCTGCCCGACGAAGCAGTCTTCCGCGGCATTGCCGACGCGCACTGGAAAGCGCGGTTTGAACTGCTCGGGCGCGACCCGGTCGTCCTCTACGACGGCGGGCATAACCCGCAGGGCGTTGCCGCCGCCGCCGAAAGCATCCGTGCCTGTCTGCCCGGAAAGGTCAATCTGCTCATGGGCGTGATGGCGGACAAGGATTTTGAAACGATGGTAAAAGCCCTCTCGCCGCTTGCCGTCCGCGTCTTTACCGTAACGCCTGCCAATCCGCGCGCGCTGATGGCATCCGACCTTGCCGCCCGGTTCTCTTCCGTCGGCGTTCCGGCGACCGCGTTCGCGACCGTTCCCGAAGGGCTTGCCGCCGCGCTTGCCGACAGCCGGGAAAACAACTATCCTCTGGTTTGTCTCGGTTCGCTCTATCTCTATGCCGAACTCGTTGCCGCCTACCGGCAACTGACGAAATAAACATTTTTTCAGAAAGGAGTCTGCGCACATGAAAACGATCCCACTCTCAAAAGGCGCCGCTTTTGCGATCTCGCGTCTGGAACAGCACGGATTTGAATGCTATGCCGTCGGCGGTTGCGTGCGAGATTCCTTATTGGGTGCGACCCCGCACGACTGGGATCTGACCACCAACGCCACGCCGGACGAGGTAGCCGCCTGCTTTGCCGACTGCCGCGTGATCGAAACCGGCAAGCGGCACGGCACGATGACGGTTCTCTATGAAAGCGAACCGCTCGAGATCACGACCTACCGCACCGACGGCATCTATGAAGACAACCGTCATCCCAAGCAGGTCACCTTCACGCGCACGCTCTCGGACGATCTTTCGCGCCGGGATTTTACCGTCAACGCGATGGCGTACCATCCGGCACGCGGACTGGTTGACTTATTCGGCGGACAGAAAGACCTCGCAGACGGTGTCATCTCCTGCGTGGGCGATCCGGCTACCCGGTTCCACGAGGACGGACTTCGGATCCTGCGCGCCCTGCGCTTCGCTTCCAAGCTCGGCTTCTCGCTCGATCCCGCAACTGCCGCCGCCGTGCGCGACTGTCGGGGACTGCTCGATCACATCGCCCGTGAGCGGGTGCGGGAAGAATTTGTCAAACTGCTCTGCGGCAGGGGTGCGGCTGAAATTCTGCTTGCCTACCCGGATGTCATCGGCACATTTCTGCCCGAAATGCTGCCGTCGGTCGGCTTTGCGCAGAATACCAAATATCATTGTTTCGATGTATACGAGCATACCGTTCGCGCGCTTTCGTTCGCCTCGCCCGATCCGGTCCTGCGGCTCGCGCTCTTCTTCCACGATCTGGGAAAGCCCTCCGTTCGCACGACCGACGCGGATGGCGACCACTTCCTCGGTCACGCTGCCGTGAGCGCGTCTCTCTGCGCCGCCGCATTAGAGCGGCTGCGCTTCGACAAAGCCACGCAAGCCGAGGTCGTCCTTCTGGTCGAGCGGCACGACTACCCGATCGCCTGTACCGAAAAAGCCGTGCGGCGGCTTCTGACGAAAATGTCGCCCGAAACCTTGCGGCGGCTTCTGGAACTGAAAAAATGCGACCGTCTCGCGCACGCGCCGGATTTCCGGACTCTCTCGGACGAGCAGACGAAAATTCCGGCGATCCTCGACGAAATTCTCTCGCGCGGCGATTGTTTGACCTTGAAAACCCTCGCCGTGGACGGGGACGACCTGATCGCGCTCGGTTATCATCCCGGCAAGGAACTCGGCGTTGCCCTGCAATTTCTCCTCGACGCCGTGATCGACGGTGTTTTGCCGAATGAAAAAGAGCCGCTTTTACAAGCGGCTTTGAAAAGATTAAATTAAAGGTCGCCGCCTTTTGAAAAAGGCGGCACCGAAAACTTTTAAAGCATTATGGGAGCGAGTGCGCTCGGCGTTCGTAAGATCCATGCCGTCGGGGTGTGAGGTGCGGCGAATCGCCGGACGGGCATCGAGTATTGGAAGCGGGCTTTGCCCGCTTACGCCATCGTTTCGGGCAGTTTGCGGCCGCCGAGCAGATGGAAATGCAGGTGCTTGATCGTTTGGCAACCGTCCTCGCCGCAGTTGTTGATCACGCGATAGCCGTTGGTCAGTCCCTCGGCTTTGGCAATCACCGGGATCGCCTCGAAAATTTTTGCCACGCAAGCACTGTTGTCGGCATTGATCTCGTCGGCGCAGGCAAGATGCGTTTTCGGAACGATCAGAACGTGTACCGGCGCCATCGGGTTGATATCGCGGAACGCATAGACAAACTCGTTTTCATAAACCTTTTGGGAAGGGATCTTCCCCTCGATAATGTTGCAAAACAGACAATCCATTGTTTGTGATTTCCTTTCCGGATCCGTTTGCCGGATCGTTTTTCTTATTATACGACAAATGCCCGAAAATGTCAAGCACAAAAGGAGGTGTCGGCGCGTTGATTTTGGAAAAATTGCCCGATTTATGGGAACGTCTGCAAACGGCAGGCAAAAAGACCGTCCTTTACGGCATGGGCAACGGTGCCGACAAAATTCTGGATATTTGCGCGCGCAAGTCGATCCCCGTGGTTGATTTTTTCGCCAACGACGACTTCGTGCGCGGGCAGGAATTTCACGGCAAACGGGTGAAGAAGTGGGAAGAGATCAAAACCCTTTACGGTGCGGAAAATCTGATCGTATTAGTGGCGTTCGGGACGGCTCGGCAGGACGTGCTCGAACAAATTCTGCGCGTGGCAAAAGAGACCGAACTCTACGTGCCGGACGTTCCGGTTTTCGGCGAGGGACTTTTCGATAAATCCTTTGCCGTGGCGCACGCCGACGAACTCGAAGAGGTGCGCACGATGTTTGAAGATACAGAATCGCTCCGGATTTTCGATTTGATTCTGGAATATAAAATCACCGGAAACATTCATGCCCTGCTTGCGGCGCGGAGCGATCCGGCAGAGGTTTGGAAAAAGGTCGTATGTGCCGACCGGCTCACGGCAACGGGCGATCTGGGCGCCTACACGGGCGACACCGTGCGGGAATTGTTGGAAGTCGCGCCTCATTTGCAAACGGTTTACGCGATGGAGCCGGACGCGCGAAACTTCCGAAAGCTGGAACTTTACGCCGGGAGCGAAACGCGGGCGAAAATTTTTCCGGTCCGCGCCGCCGCATGGAACAAAAGCGAAACGCTCGTCTTTGACACTTCGGGAAACCGGAACGCGGCGGTCACGGAGCACCGTTCGGCGATCCTTGCCGAACGTCCGGTCAGAACGGTCGAACTCCCTGCCCTGCCGCCGGACGCGGTTTTCGGCGACGCGCGTGTGGATTATCTCAAATACGACGTGGAAGGTTCCGAGCGCGAGGCGTTGGAGGGTTCCACCGAAACCTTGAACCGGTGCCGTCCGGTGCTTCTGGTCTCGCTCTACCATCGGGTGGACGATCTTTTTGCCCTGCCGCGTATGATCCGGGAAAAGTTTCCGTTCTACAACAAGTTTTTCCTGCGTCGGTTCGGCGGAATTCCGGCATGGGATCTGAAT
Source organism: uncultured Clostridia bacterium (assembly GCA_947302045.1). Lineage (GTDB taxonomy): Bacteria > Bacillota > Clostridia > Oscillospirales > CAG-272 > UMGS1865. Next base: position 42,360 of record CAMYUQ010000004.1, on the reverse strand, counting down.
TTTTACGCGAGGGAGAATTGAAAAGATGGCAAAACTGACGACCTTATGCTATTTGGAGCAAAACGACCGCTATCTCTTGCTGCACCGCACGAAAAAGGACGCGGACGACAACCGCGGCAAGTGGATCGGCGTGGGCGGCAAATTTGAGGACGGAGAAAGTCCCGAGGACTGTATGCTCCGGGAAGTGAAAGAAGAAACCGGGCTGACCGTGACCGAATATCGGTATCGGGGGATCATTACTTTTGTTTCGGATGTTTGCCCGACCGAATATATGCACCTCTTCACGGCGACGGCATGGACGGGCGAGCTTGTCGACTGCGACGAAGGCGAGCTTGCGTGGATGCCGAAGTCTGGGCTTGGCGGTCTGCCAATGTGGGAGGGCGACCGGGTGTTTTTGGATCTTTTGAACCGCGAAATTCCCTTCTTTTCGCTGAAACTGAGCTACACCGGGGAGCATCTCACCTCGGCGACGCTGAACGGCAAGCTGATCGCTTTTTAACGCTGTATGTACTCGTGACAACCATTCCGGAAAGTTTTTTGCGCCGCTTTTTTTCAAAAAAGCGGTTGGGGTGGAGGGGCAAAGCCCCCCATCCTTTTATCTCGCGCGACAGCGCGAACCAAACAGAACGAAACCCGACCGCGGAATCATCCGCGGTCGGGCGTTTGTTTTGATGAAATAGGATTTTTTATTCTTTTGGAATCGTTCCATCGGTGCAATGGATCGTGTAGGAGCCGGTATTGCCGTCCCAAGCCGATCCCTTGTTGATCGCATTCCATTGTGCTTTCGTGCCTTGATAGGTAATGCTCGTCAACCCACTACAACCGGAGAACGCCCAATCTCCAATGCTCGTGACGCTGTTCGGGATCGTGATGCTCGTCAGACCGCTGCAATAATAGAACGCATAGCTTCCAATGCTCGTGACGCTGTCCGGAATCGTGATGCTCGTAAGTTTGCTACAACCGGAGAACGCAGAATTTCCAATGCTCGTAACGCTATCCGGAATCGTGATGCTCGTCAAGCCGCTGCAATATTGGAACGCATAATCTCCAATGTTCGTGACGCTGTTCGGGATCGTGATGCTCGTAAGCCCTGTACACCAGTAGAACGTCATATCTCCAATGCTCGTGACGCTGTTTGGGATCGTGATGCTCGTAAGACCTGTACAAGCGCGGAACGCACGCTCTCCAATGCTCGTGACGCTGTTCGGGATCGTGATGCTCGTCAACCCACTACAATCGTAGAACGCAGATTGATAGATGAATTTGGTTTGTTCATGGATGGTACAAGAGGTAATGGATTTATCCTTTGCTTTTACCAATACCACATACGGATTGCTTGCATTCCCTAAATAATAGCCATTGTCATATTCGTTGTACTGTAAATTGCTCCAACCTTGGAACGCCTCATTTCCAATGCTCGTGACGCTGTTCGGGATCGTGATGCTCGTAAGACCTGTACAACCGGAGAACGCAGATTGATAGATGATTTTGGTTTGTTCATGGATATTGCAAGATGTAATGGACGTATCCTTTGCTTTTACCAATACCACATACGGATTGCTTGCATTCCCTAAATAATAACCATTGTCATATTCGTTGTACTGTAAATTGCTACAACCGGAGAACGCACCCCATCCAATGCTCGTTACGCTGTTCCCGATCGTGACGCTCGTCAAGCCGCTGCAATCTTTGAACGCATCATATCCAATGCTCGTAATGCTATCCGGAATCGTGATTGATTTTAGATCCAAATCGTTTGAGAACGCGGACGCGACAATCATTGTTACCGGGTACCCCTCCAATTCTTCCGGAATCACCACGTTCATATCTGGACAAAGCCCTCTGCCTTTGATCGTAACAAAGCCGTTTTCTTGATCCACAACGTAGGCAAGTTTGGTTTGCGCACTTTTATCAACGATCACGCCGGCGTTTTCCACCTTGCCGTTGGTCAGCGTTATGATCAATTCGCCTTTCTCATTGATGACGATCGTTTCGATTCCAACACCGTCATCGCCGTTGTTGGTTTCCGTGTCCGTACTTTCTGTTTTCGGGGTAGTTTTGCTCCGGCAGGATGTCAGCGGCAAGATCAATGCCGTCGTCAGTGCCAAAAGCGCCGTCAGAGATGATTGTAAGAACTTTTTCCGTTTCATTTTTTGTTTTCTTTCTCCTTTGAAGTTGAAAATAAAAAAGTGCGCGGCAATGAAGCCACGCACCGAAAAACGTAACTCCGATTGCTGCGACACAATTAAATTTTCATATTCAAGATCTCTCGATACAGGCGTACGAAAATGGAGCGTACATTTTTACCAAGGTAAAAAAATACGCCAGATCGATTCTGATCCTGAATTCACTTATTTAATTGTGTCGCAACTTTATTCTACCATTTTTCGGTTTGGTTGTCAACTGTTTTTGAAATTTTCCTGTTTTTGAAACAAAAAAGGTCGCCGCCTTTTGAAAAAGGCGGCACCGAAAACTTTTATGGAATTTCTGAAACGAGTGCATATAGCGTTTGTTTCATTTGATATACTCAAACTCAAAATCATAAATTGAAACTGTATGCCCATCTTTGCAGCCCTTGGCTTCGAGCGCCTCGAAGACGCCGCTCCGTTGCAGGACGCGCTGGAAGAAATTGAGCGATTCGTAGTCGTCGAAATTGATCTGCCCCATGAGGTTGAAGAGCCATTCGCCCTCCACGAAAAAGGTGTCGTTTTCGCGCCGGATGGTGGTTTCCTTCCCGCCGCCGACGTATGCGTCCTCGGGTTCGAGTTCGCGCTCGTAGACCTTCATGGGCGGCAGGTCTTCGAGTTTCGCCGCCGTATATTTTACCAGTTCGTTCAGTCCTTCTCCGGTCGCCGCGGAAACATAGAAAAGTTCCCAGCCGTTTTTCTTGACGAATGTTTCAAACGCCGGGATATCTACCGTTTCACGGTCGAGCGCGTCGGTCTTGTTCGCCACCACGATCTGCGGACGGGAGGCAAGCTCGGGACTATACCGCTTCAATTCTGCATTGATAATTTGAATATCCTCGACCGGGTCTCTTCCCTCGGTGCAGGAGATATCCACCACGTGCCAGAGCAGCCGGCAACGGTCGATATGCCGCAGGAAGGCGTGTCCCAGACCCGCTCCGTCTGCCGCTCCCTCGATCAGCCCCGGAATGTCCGCCGCCACGAACCCGTGCTCTCCCCCGGTACGTACCACGCCGAGATTCGGCGATAGGGTTGTAAAATGATAGTCGGCGATCTTGGGCTTCGCGGCGCTGATGCGCGCCAGGATCGAGGATTTCCCCACGCTCGGATAGCCGCAGATGCCCACGTCCGCGAGCATTTTCAGTTCGAGAACGACGGTTTTCTCTTCCCCTTTGGTGCCGTTCTTGGCAAACATCGGCACCTGCCGCGTCGCCGTGGCGAAATGCTTATTGCCCCAGCCGCCGCGTCCGCCCTTACAGGCAAGGTAGTCCGCGCCGTCGTCCTCGGACATATCGTGCAGGACCTTTCCGCTCTCGGCGTCCCGGATCAGCGTTCCGGGCGGCACCATCACGATCAGGTCCTCTCCGTTTGCGCCGTGGAACTTCGCGCCGCTTCCGTCGCCGCCTCTCGCCGCCGCAAACTTATGCCGGTAGCGGAAGGCAAGCAGAGTGTTGGTCCCCTCGTCGATCCGGAAGATCACGTTTCCGCCTCTGCCGCCGTCGCCGCCGTCGGGTCCTCCCGCCGCAACGTATTTTTCCCGCCGGAACGAAACGGCTCCGTTGCCGCCGTCCCCGGCTTTGATCTCAATTTTCGCTTGATCTATAAACATTTTCTTGTACCGGGGGAAGGAAAACTTTTTGGAAAAAGTTTTTCCTTCCCCCGTACCCCTTTCCTTTCAAAAACTTTAACAAGGGTGGGTTATGCGTCGTCGCCTTTCATGCGGATCACGAGCTTGATCGGCGTGCCTTTGAATCCGAAGGTCTCGCGCAGGCAGTTTTCGATATACCGCTGATAGGAGAAGTGGAACAGCTCCACGTTATTGCAGAAAATCACGAAGGTGGGCGGCGCGACCGAAATTTGCGTCATGTAGTAGATTTTCAGTCGGCGGCCTTTATCCGACGGCGGCTGTACCCGGATCATGGCGTCGCCCAAAACGTCGTTGAGCATACCGGTCGTGATGCGCTGCGTCGCCTGCGCGAAGACCTCGTTGATCAGGGCATAAAGGGTTGCGACGCGCTGTCCGGTTTTCGCCGAGACGTAGACGATCGGGGCATATGGCATATAGGCAAGCGCCGTGCGGATCTTATTGTTGAATTCGGAGACCGTGGTGTTATCCTTCTCCACCGTATCCCATTTATTGACGACGATGACAGTCGCCTTGCCCGCTTCGTACGCGATCCCGGCGATCTTTTCATCCTGTTCGGTGATGCCCTCGGAGGCGTCGATGAGGAGCAGGCAGACGTCGGCTCTCTCGACCGCCATGTGCGCGCGCAGGACGCTGAAATGCTCGACGCGATCCTCGATCTTCGCCTGTCTCCGGATCCCTGCTGTATCGATGAAGATATACTTTCCGTTCTCGTTCTCCACCGGCGTATCGATGGCATCGCGCGTGGTTCCGGCAATATCCGAAACGATCAGCCGGTTCTCTCCCGTCATGCGGTTGATGATCGAGGACTTTCCGGCGTTGGGTTTGCCGATGACGGCGACGCGGATGCTGTCGCCCTCTTCTTCGGTTTCCTGCCAGTCGCCGATCGCTTCCATGCAGGCGTCCAGCGCGTCGCCCGAACCGCTCCCGTGGAGTCCCGAAACCGGGATGGGGTCACGGTCGAACCCAAGCTCGAAAAATTCGTAAAATTCCATCGGCGGTGCGCCGATGCGGTCGCATTTATTGATACAGGGAACGATCGGCTTGCCGCTTTTTTTCAGCATCACGGCAATATCGCGGTCGTTGGCGGTCACGCCCGTTCTCACGTCGCAGAGGAAGATGATCACGTCCGCCGTGTCGATGGCGATCTGCGCCTGATCCTTCATTTGCGAGAGGATGATATCTTTCGTTTTCGGTTCGATCCCGCCGGTATCGATCAGCACGAGTTTTTTCCCGCGCCATTCGGTCTCGCCGTAGATGCGGTCGCGCGTGACGCCCGGCGTATCCTCCACGATCGCGCGGCGCTCGCCGATGAGTTTATTGAAAAAGGTACTTTTCCCCACGTTGGGGCGCCCTACGATGGCAACGATCGGTGCAGACATTCCAAACATCTCCTCTCTTGTAAATTCAAATTCCCAGAACGGCCCGGACGAAAGCGTCTCCGTCCCCGGGGCAGGCACGTACCGGAACACCGAGCTTTGCGGAAAGTTCTTCCGGCGTCATATCGTCGAGGAACACCGCTCCGTCGGCACGGAGCATGGTTTCGGGATAGAGCAGTTCGTCCCCGAGCGGCTGATCTTTCAGTTGCGCCGCCACGTCCTGCCCGGTGAGCAGTCCGGCGACCGTGACCGTTTCGCCGAAAAAGTGATTGATGATCCGATAGACATGAACCGTCAGTCCCGCGACGCATTGTTCCATTTGCTTCGCCATGCGGTCGATCAGATCGAACGCCGCAACGCCTGTCACGATCGAAACCGTGCGGGGCGGCCGGAACGCCGAAAGACTTTCGGAAAGATCCTCCATGGCAAACCCGAATTCGGCCGCCATGGAGGTCAGCATCCCCACTCCGTTCTGGATCTGGGAATAATCTTCGTAATAATCTTCGTCCGGCAGGGGCAATCCCGCCTTGACGTAGAGCTCGTCCGCGCAATAGAACAAGCGCGTGCCGTATTTTTGTTTGCATGCGTCCCCGAAACGGTTGACCTGCTCAATGACCGCGGCGGATTCCGCGGCGTCGAACATCTGCAAGGGGCAAAGCCCCTCCCGGTAGCGCGTCAGCCCCACCGGAACGATCGCGCAGGAGCGCAGAGCAGGATATAATTTTGCCAGATCGCGCATGGAACGGTCGAGCTCTTCCCCGTCATTGAATCCCTTGCAGAGCACGATCTGGGTGCAGAGGTCGATCCCTGCCTCGGCGAAGCGGTCGAGATAGGAGAGCACCTTCCCTGCCCGACGGTTGCCCATCATCTTCACCCGCAGTTCGGGGTTGGTGGTATGGACAGACACGTTGATCGGCGAGATATGCATCGTGATCAGCCGCTCCACGTCGCGGTCGTTCAGATTCGTCAGCGTGACGTAATTGCCGTGAAGAAAGGAAAGGCGGTCGTCGTCGTCCTTGAAATAGAGCGTTTTGCGCATTCCGGGCGGCAACTGATCGACAAAACAGAAAACGCACTTGTTCGCGCAACTGCGTTTCCGATCCATGAGCGGCGTTTCAAATTCGAGTCCGATGTCATCGTACTCCTGCTTGCGAAACGAAACCGTGATCCGCTCGCCCTGCCGCTCCACTTCCAGAGAGACCGCGCGTTCGGCAAGATAAAACCGATAGTCCAAAACATCCCGGATCGGATGCCCGTTGATCGAGATCAACCGGTCGCCCGGCAAAATGCCCTCCGCTTCGGCAATACTGCCGGGGCAAATCGACACAATCGAAACCACGGGGAATCTCCTTTCCGTTTCGCCTGCAAAACGTCTGCTTTCAGTCAGTTAAAATTCTGAAAATCCTCGATCGAGGTTTCCTCATCCACTTCGATCGGGCGGCGGCGCGGCACAGATTCCTCGGGCTGTTCCGCGTTTTTGCCGAGCACCTCCCGGATCCGGCGGCCGGTCAGATCCGCCTCTTTCTCGTCAAACAGCTCCTCCACCACAACGCGCTTGCGCGCACGGCGGTCGGGTTCGCAAAGCAGAAAGGTTCCGACGCCGATCCCCGCCAAGCCCATCATCAGCTCCGCGGAGCTGGCGGATCTTCCGCACTCCCGGCGCGTGACGTAATGCGCCAGTGCGAACGCCGAGGTCACCGTGACAAACGCGCCCGAAAGCGTATAAAACAGGTTGCTTTCCGGAACAAATTTGAGTTTCACTTTTTTCATGGTACTTCCTCCTTACTGTGCCGCCGTCATTTTCAGATAGGCGTTGATAAATCCGTCGAGATCTCCGTCCATGACCGCCTGAATGTTGCCGGTCTCATATCCGGTTCTCGTATCTTTCACCAATGTATAGGGCATGAACACGTAGGACCGGATCTGCGATCCCCACTCGATGTTCGCCTTGTTTCCCTGAATATCCTCGATGGTATCGAGCCGCTCTTTGAGTTTGATCTCCATGAGCTTGGCTTTGAGCATCCGCAGGGCAGTCTCTTTGTTCTGCAACTGGGAACGTTCGGTCTGACATCCCACCACGATCCCGGTCGGTTTATGCACGATCCGGATCGCCGAGTCGGTTTTGTTGATATGCTGTCCGCCGGCGCCGCTCGAACGGTGCGCCGTGATTTCCAGATCCTCTTCCCGGAGAACGACCTTATCCACGTCCTCAAATTCCGGCATCACCTCGATCGAGGCGAACGAAGTCTGCCGTCTGCCGTTGGCGTCGAAGGGAGATACCCGCACCAGCCGATGCACGCCGTTCTCGCTTTTGAGATACCCGTAGGCGTTGAGCCCCTCGACCATGATGGTCGCGCTCTTGATCCCGGCGCCGTCGCCGTCGAGCCAGTCGGTCAGTTTCACCTGGAAGCCGCTCTTTTCCGCCCAGCGCGTGATCATGCGGTAGAGCATCTGCGCCCAGTCCTGCGCCTCGGTTCCGCCTGCTCCCGGATGGAAAGAAACGTAGGCATTGTTTCTGTCGTATTCGCCCGAGAGCAGAACTTCGATCCTGCGGTGTTCTTCCTCGGCGGCAATTTCGGTAAGCTCGGTCTGCACTTCCTCCACATAGGATTCGTCGTTTTCCTCGATCGCCATTTCACAAAGCGCGATGGCGTCTTCGAGGCGGGCGCAAAGTTTTTCATACCCCTGCACCTTATCCTGCGACTGCTTGATGGTCTGCAACACTTTGGACGAATTTTCGGTACTGTTCCAGAATGCCGGATCCAGTGTCTGCGCTTCCAGATCTTTCAGATTTTCTTTCGTTTCGGCGATCCGCAGAGAAAGCCCCAATTCGGTCAGGTCTTCCCGCATCGCCTGTAATTTATATTTTGCTTCTTCCAACGCAACGATCAAAAGATACCTCCCATGCCCGGCGGCATATTTTCCTCAATTTGTATTCTTTACCAGATGATATTATATCATACAAACCCTGTCCTGACAAGTGGTTTTTGCGGAAAATTTCTCCTGTCCGTTACAAGGTGGAAAGCAAGGCGGTCGCGTTCCCTGCCAACCGACAGGGCGTTTCGGGAGGCAAAAGATAGCTCTCGCCCTTCCGAACCGGTTCGGACAGCACCCCGGAAGTCAGCACGCCGTCTCCCGCGACAAAGAGCAGATGGCTCCACCCCTGCCGCCCGGGCAGTTCGATCCCCTCTGCGCAGTCCAGCCGCTCCACGCGAAAATAGGGGCAGGCGGCAAGCAGATTTTCAGTACGTTTCTCTCCCGCTCTCGCGAACCGGATGCCATCCATTTCCGCTTTCGTAAAGGGACGTACCACTTCAAGTGCCTTTTCGAGATGCAGCTGCCGTTTGTTGCCCTGTGCGTCGGTGCGGTCGTAATCGTAGACGCGGTAGGTCAGGTCGCAGTTCTGTTGAATCTCGGCAAGCAAAATCCCCCGCCCGATGGCATGGGGCATTCCCGCCGGGATGAAATAGGTCTCTCCGGGTTTGACCGGCTGTTGATTGAGCGCCCGGAGCGGGTCGCCTGCGCGTACCGATTCGGCAAAATCTTTCGCCGTACATCCTTCGCGCAGACCGAACAGAAGGGTCGCGCCCGGTTCGGCTTCGAGGATATACCACATTTCGGTCTTGCCGCGGTCGTTTTCCACACGCGCGGCGTAGGCGTCGTCGGGATGTACCTGAACCGACAGGCGGTCGGCGGCGTCGATGAGCTTGATCAGGAGCGGGAACGAGCTGTCTGGCAGGATCTCCCGCACCGGCTTTCCGGCAAGTTCGCCGTTCTGCACGACGCTCTGCTCGGCTTCCCGGTTGGTATAGACCCACGCTTCTCCCACGGTCGGCGCGTCGGACTTGAAATGCCAGTTGTCAAGCAGTCGGGTGCCGCCCCAGATGGGCGATTTACAAACGGCGGAGAGCCGCAAGGGATAGGATTTCATATCGTTTTTTTCCTCGTTTTCGTTCTTTTTTTCTATTATATTCCTTTTTCACGGTTTTGTCAAGCGGGGCAAGTCGGCAAATATCGGCATAAACTGACAGGGGAAGAAAGGTTCCAAAAACTTCCTCTCCCCGGATTGCTTAAAGTGTTCCATCGCGAGGGAATAATAGCAATACCGCAAAATATTTCCGCGATCCTGCCGGAAATGGGATCCGAAAAAGGAGGAACTTTATGACAGAATCCGTAAAACGGGGGGATATTTATTATGCCGACCTCAGTCCCGTCGTCGGTTCGGAACAGGGCGGACTGCGTCCGGTCCTGATCATCCAGAACGACATCGGGAACCGGTACAGCCCCACCGTGATCGCCGCCGCCATTACTTCGCGCCTCTCCAAAACCCATCTGCCCACGCATATCGACATCTATGCCGAAGAGGTCGGTCTTGCCAAGGATTCGGTGGTTCTGCTCGAACAGATCCGCACCCTCGACAAGCGCCGTCTGCGCGAAAAGATGGGACATCTGACGCAGACGCAAATGCAGGAAGTCAACGCCGCGATCGCCGTCAGTTTCGGTCTGGGCAGTGCCGAACAGGATGCCGAAGCGCGCGCCGCTCTCCGGCAGAGTCACGCCCGCTTCGTGGCGTCGGTCGGCGGCAATCCGGAGACCCTGCCCCGCGGCATTTCCTGAACCCGCGGAAAAATCCCTTTCGCACGGTTTTTCGACTTTTTTGAAAAAAATTTGAAAAACCTATTGACAACGCCGGAAAACTGTGCTATAATCGTGCCAATTTCATAGAATGGCTGTGACGAAGAAGGCATTTGCCGCTCCCGTTTTCAGAGAGCCGATGGTTGGTGCGAATCGGCAACGTTGGCAAATACGCCCATCACTTCCGAGCCGGGGAGATGAGAAACGAACCGTTTTTAGTTTCCTCCGTGATTGCTGCGTCAAGGCATACGGGCTGTCTGGCCCTGAGGGACGATCGCAAGATCGTAATTTGAGTGGTACCGCGAGTGTTTTATGCACCCGTCTCAAAGCGTTTGAGACGGGTGCTTTATGTTTTTATTGTTCAGCAGAACAGAAAGGATGGAATCTGAAAATGTCTACTGTCGCAACCGAAACCTTATCCGAGATCGCCGCGAGAATCCGCGAGATGCGCGAAGTCGCCGGTTTTTCCACGGCGGAAATGGCGGAAAAAACCGAGGTCAGCGAAACCGAATACCTGCAATACGAGGCGGGTGCTCTGGATTTTCCCTTTACCTTCATCCATAAATGCGCGTTGGCGTTCGGCGTGGGCATCACCGACCTGCTCGAAGGGCAGAGCGCGCGCCTGCAATCCTACACGGTCACCCGCCGCGGACAGGGACAGCAGACCGCCCGCGAGGAAGGAATCGAAATTCAGAATCTGGCGCCCATGTTCCGCAAAAAGCTCGCGGAGCCCTACTGGGTGCGCTATACGTACAGCGAGGAACTGCAACAGAAGCCGATTCATCTGACCAAACATTCGGGTCAGGAATTCGACTTCGTGATGAGCGGTCGGCTCAAAGTGCAGATCGGCGACAACGTGGAGATTCTCAACGAGGGCGACAGCATCTACTACAACAGCTCCACCCCGCACGGCATGATCGCCGTGGACGGGCAGGACTGCCTCTTTGTGGCGGTGGTGCTTCCCGGCGAGGACGAGAGCGAGACCGTCATCCGGGATACCCTGATCGCCGGACGCACCGGCACGCGCTCGCTGATCGCCGAGCAGTTCATCCATACCGAGGAGAACGAACACGGGCTGGTGACTTCCATCGACTTTGTCAACGAGGACAAGTTCAATTTTGCCTTCGACATCGTGGATGCGATCGCCAAGCGGACGCCCGATAAACTCGCCATGCTTCACGTCGATCGCGAACACACCGCGCGGCGCTTCACCTTTGCCGATATGAAACGCGCCTCCAACCAGTGCGCCAACTATTTCAAGGCGATCGGCATCAAAAAAGGCGACCGGGTAATGCTCGTGCTCAAACGGCATTACCAGTTCTGGTTCGCGATTCTGGGACTGCACAAGCTGGGTGCAATCGTCATTCCGGCAACTAATCAGCTGCAATCACACGACTTTGAATACCGTTTCAACGCCGCCGGCGTTTCCGCGATCCTCTGCACGGCGGACGGCGACGTGGCGCATCAGGTCGAGCTTGCCGAGCCGGACTGCCCTACCCTTTGCAAAAAGATTTTGGTCGGCGGCAAGCGCGACGGCTGGCTGGATTTTGACAACGAGTATTCGCTTTACAGCACGCATTTCTACCGCACCGAGGATACTCCCTGCGGCAAGGATCCGATGCTGATGTTCTTCACCTCCGGCACGACCGGCTATCCCAAGATCGCGCTGCACTCCTATCAGTATCCCCTCGGCCACTACATCACCGCCAAATACTGGCACGGCGTCTCGGACGACGGTCTGCATTTCACCATTTCGGATACCGGCTGGGGCAAGGCGCTCTGGGGCAAGCTCTACGGGCAGTGGCTCTGCGAGGGCGCGGTCTTTACCTACGATTTCGACCGTTTCGACGCCGCCGATATTCTTCCGATGTTCGCAAAATATCAGATCACGACCTTCTGCGCGCCTCCGACAATGCTGCGCATGATGATCAAGCAGGACCTCTCTCATTACGACCTTTCCTCGATCCGTCACATGACGACGGCGGGCGAGGCGCTCAATCCCGAAGTTTACCGGCAGTTTGAAAAGCAGACGGGGTTGCAGATTCATGAAGGATTCGGGCAGACCGAACTGACGCTCGCAATAGCGAACCTGATCGGCGACACCCAGAAACCCGGTTCGATGGGCAAGCCCTCTCCGCTCTACGACGTCGATCTGGTCGATCCGGACGGCAATCCGGTCCCGATCGGCGAAGTGGGTGAGATCGTCGTCCGGCTCGACAAACGCACCCCCTGCGGTCTCTTCCTCGAATACTATCAGGATGAAGAACGGACGCGCGAAGTCCTGCACGACGGACTTTACCATACCGGCGACACGGCATGGCGCGATGAGGACGGATTCTACTGGTACGTGGGCAGAGTGGATGACGTGATCAAATCTTCCGGCTACCGGATCGGTCCGTTTGAGATTGAAAGCGTGATCATGGAACTGCCCTACGTCCTGGAATGCGGCGTTTCCGCCGCGCCCGACGAAGTACGCGGACAGGTGGTCAAAGCAAGCATCGTTCTGACCAAAGGGACACAGCCGTCCGAGGAGCTGAAAAAGGAGATCCAGAACTACGTCAAATCCCATACCGCTCCCTATAAATATCCCCGGATCGTGGTCTTCCGCGACGAACTTCCCAAAACCATCAGCGGAAAGATCCAGAGAAACAAGCTGTAAAACGTCGTTTTTGCAAGTTTTTCGCGCAAAAATTGCAAAAAAAGTTTCCCTTTTGTCTTGACAAGAGCGTGAAGGTATGATATAATAAGTACCGAATTCGGACGGATTCGTCCGGTAAAGGCGATGAAGAAGAGTGTGCGGCTCATTCCTGCGACAGAGAAATGGCGGTTGGTGCAAGCCATGCGCAGAGGAACCGTGCTGTAACTTCCGAGCCGGAAGGAAGAACGCGGGAGCTTCCCCGTCAGTAGAACCTTCCCGTGATGGCTGCGTCAACGCATAACGGATTGAAAGATCCTGATGAGCGGCAACCCCTGCCGGGTTGCAATTTGAGTGGTACCGCGAGTGTTTCTGCACCCGTCTCAAAGTTATCTTGCCGGCATACGCCTGCAAAACGCACTTTGGGACGGGTCGCTTTGTTTCCCGTCCCCCGAAAGGAATTTGCTACATGACAGAACTTGACTTCAAAATTCAGGAAATGGCGCAGCGCATCCGCGAACTGCGCGAGATCGAGGGCTTTACCGTTGAGGAAATGGCAAAAAAGACCGATCTCTCTGTTGCGGAATACCGCGACTGCGAAGAGGGCAAGAGCGATCTCAACTTTGCCTTCATCTATCGCTGCGCGAACATCCTCGGCGTGAACGTGACCGATATCATCGAGGGGTACAGCCCCAAGCTCCGTTCCTATACCGTCACGCGGCAGGGTTCGGGGCAGGAGATCGCCAAGGCGCACGGCATGACCTATTTTAACCTTGCCTACGATTTCAGAAACCGGATCGCCGAGCCGCTCTACGTCACCATCCCCTACGATCCCACCGCCGAGACGCGCGAGATCGAACTGACGACGCACGCCGGTCAGGAATGCGACATCGTCGTGCAGGGGCAGTTGACCGTGCAGATCGGCAAGCACCGGGAAGTGCTGAAAGCAGGCGACAGCATCTATTACGACAGCTCCACGCCCCACGGCATGATCGCCACCGGCGGCGGGGATTGTGTCTTTTACGCGATCGTCCTCAACCCGACCGGAGAGCCGATCCCCGAACTGGAACCGCAAAAGGCGGTCGCCGAGGCGGCGCCCGCGCGTCGGGATACCAAGGAGCGCATCTGGCAGAATTTCATCGACGTGACCGAGGACGAAAACGGCACGCCGACTTCCATTACCTTCAAGAACACCGAGCATTTCAATTTTGCCTTCGATCTTGTCGACGCACTCGCCGACAAGGATCCCGAAAAGCTCGCGATGCTCCATATTTCCAAGGACCGCACCGAGCGGCGCTTCACCTTCCGGGATATCAAGCGCGCTTCCAACCAGTGCGCCAACTACTTCAAGTCGCTCGGCATCAAAAAAGGTGACCGCGTGATGCTCGTGCTCAAACGGCATTACCAGTTCTGGTTCGCCATCATCGGGCTGAATAAACTCGGCGCGATCGGCATTCCCGCCACGAATCAGTTGCAGGAGCACGATTTCTCCTATCGCTTCGGCGCGGCAGGCGTGCGCGCGATCCTCTGCACCGCCGACGGCGACACCGCGCATCAGGTCGACCTCGCCGCAAAGGACTTCCCTGATTTGCAAAAGATCATGGTGGGCGGCAAACGCGAGGGCTGGCGCGATTTCGACGAAGAATTCCCGCTTTACAGCACCCATTACAAGCGCGGCGCGGACGCGCCCGGCGGCGACGATCTCATGCTGATGTTCTTCACCTCCGGCACCTCGGGTTATCCCAAGATCGCGGCGCATAACTACAAATACGCCCTCGGTCATTTCCACACCGCCAAATATTGGCATACCGTCGATCCGGACGGTCTGCATTTCACCATTTCGGATACCGGCTGGGCAAAGAGTATGTGGGGCAAGCTCTATGGGCAGTGGCTCTGCGAGGCGGCAACCTTCGTTTACGATTTCGATCGTTTCGACGCCGCCGACATCCTGCCGATGTTCGCCAAATACCATATCACCTCTTTCTGCGCGCCGCCCACGATGCTGCGCATGATGATCAAACAGGACATCTCCAAATACGATTTCTCGTCGGTCGAACATATGACGACGGCAGGCGAGGCGCTCAATCCGGAAGTCTACCGGCAGTTTGAGAAACTGACAGGGCTCCAGATCCACGAGGGCTTCGGACAATCCGAGAGCACCATGATCATCGGCAACCTGATCGGTGCGCCGCATAAGGTGGGCTCGATGGGCAAGCCCGCGCCGATCTACGACGTGGAGCTGGTGGATCACGACGGGAAACCGGTGAAAAACAGCGAAAACGGCGAGATCGTCATCAATCTCAAAAACGGACGTCCCTGCGGTCTGGCGGTCGAATACTACGGCGATCCCGAAAAGACCGCCGAAACCTGGAAAGACGGATATTACCACACCGGCGACGTTGCGTGGCGCGACGAGGACGGGTTCTACTGGTATGTGGGCAGAGTGGACGACGTGATCAAATCCTCCGGCTACCGGATCGGTCCGTTCGAGATCGAAAGCGTTATCATGGAACTGCCCTACGTTCTCGAATGCGGCGTTTCCGCCGCTCCCGACGAAGTGCGCGGTCAGGTGGTGAAAGCCAGCATTGTTCTGACCAAAGGAACACAGCCCACCGAGGAACTCAAAAAGGAAATTCAGAGTTACGTCAAATCCCATACCGCTCCCTATAAATACCCCCGAATCGTGGTTTTCCGCGATTCCCTGCCCAAGACCGTGAGCGGCAAGATTCAAAGGAACCTGCTATGATCCCCTACCGTTTCAAACGCGTCACGCTCCTGTGCGGACATTACGGGAGCGGCAAAACCAACGTGGCGGTCAATCTGGCGATGGAGCTTCGGGAGCAGACCGACCGTGTGGCGGTCGCCGATCTCGATATCGTCAATCCCTATTTCCGCACGCTCGACAGCCGGGACGATTTTTCCCACGCCGGCATCCGGCTGATCGCTTCGGCGTACGCGAACTCCAACGTTGACCTGCCCTCGATGCCGCAGGACCTTTACGCCATCACCGACGACCGTTCACTTCACGTGATCGCCGACATCGGCGGAGACGACCGCGGTGCGCTCGCGCTCGGGCGGCTCGCTCCGGCACTCCGGGAAGAGGGCGACTATGAAATGCTCTTCGTTATCAACCGTTACCGTCCGCTCACGCCGGACGCCGATTCGGCGATGGAAGTGCTTCGCGAGATCGAAGCCGCCTGCGCCATTCCCTTCACCGGGATCGTCAACAACTCGAATCTCGGTCCCGAAACCACGCCGGAAACGGTTTTGAAATCCCTGCCGTTTGCAGAAGAGGTCGCGCAAAAGAGCGGACTGCCTCTCCTGCTCACGACCGTCGAAGAACACGTGGCAAAGGAACTGACCGGAAAAGTTCCCGGGCTTTTCCCCTTAAAACTGCAAAAGAAACCGATCGACTGAACCCGAAAGGAGACCTACCGATATGAAACAAAAGATCGAAACCATCTGCGTCCAGGGCGGCTACCGTCCCGGAAACGGAGAACCGCGTCAGGTTCCCATCATCCAGAGCACGACCTTCAAATACAACACCGGCGAGGATATGGGAAAGCTCTTCGACCTGGAAGCAAGCGGCTATTTCTATTCCCGGTTGCAAAACCCCACCAACGATACCGTGGCGGCAAAAATCTGCGAGCTCGAAGGCGGCACCGCCGCGATGCTGACCTCCTCGGGTCAGGCGGCAAACTTCTTCGCCGTGTTCAACATCGCAACCTGCGGCGATCACGTCGTTTCCAGTTCTTCCATCTACGGCGGCACCTTCAATCTCTTCGCCGTCACGATGAAGAAAATGGGCATCGATTTCACCTTCGTCTCTCCCGACTGCACGCCCGAAGAACTGAACGCCGCCTTCCGTCCCAACACCAAAGCAGTCTTCGGCGAGACCATCGCCAATCCAGCGCTCACGGTACTTGATTTTGAAAAATTCGCAACCGCGGCGCATGCGCACGGCGTTCCGCTCATTGTGGATAACACCTTCGCGACCCCGGTCAACTGCCGTCCGTTTGCGTTCGGTGCCGATATTGTAACCCATTCGACCACCAAATATATGGACGGTCACGGTTCCGCCGTCGGCGGCTGTATCGTGGATTCGGGCAAGTTCGATTGGAGCCGCTATCCCGATAAGTTCCCCGGTCTTTGCACGCCCGACGAAAGCTATCACGGGATCACCTACGTGGAAAAATTCGGCGTAGGCGGTGCGTTCATCACCAAAGCGACCGCGCAACTCATGCGGGACTTCGGTTCGATTCAGGCGCCGCAGAACGCCTATCTGCTCAACCTCGGGCTGGAAAGTCTGCACGTCCGGATGGCGCGGCACTGCGAGAACGCACAGGCGGTTGCGGAATTCCTCTCGAAAGATCCCCGTATCTCATGGGTCACCTACTGCGGACTGCCGGGTGATAAATACCATGCGTTAGCACAGAAATACCTGCCGAACGGCTCCTGCGGCGTCGTCAGTTTCGGCGTCAAGGGCGGCAGAAAAGCCGCCGAGGCGTTCATGCGAAACCTGAAAATCGCCGCGATTGAAACCCACGTTGCCGACGCGCGTTCCTGCTGTCTGCATCCGGCGAGCACCACCCACCGGCAACTCTCGGACGAGGAACTGGTCGCCGCTGGCGTTTCTCCCGATCTGATCCGGCTCTCCTGCGGATTGGAAAGCAAAGAAGACCTGATCGACGACATCGATCAGGCGCTCTCGAATCTCTGAAATTTCATGCCGGACCCCGGCGGAAAGGATCATACTCTATGGCAAAATTAACGTTTCAAACAGACCTTTGCAAAGGATGCGGACTTTGTGTGGACGCCTGCCCGAAACACGTCCTCGTTCTTGCGAAAGACAAGATCAACAAGAAGGGACATCACCCTGCGGAAGCGGCAAATCCCGACGCCTGCGTCGCCTGCGCCTCCTGCGCCCTGATGTGCCCCGACTGCATCATCACCGTTGAAAAGTAAGGAGGAAACCGACATGAGTGAAAAAGTTTTGATGAAGGGCAACGAAGCCATTGCCGAAGCCGCCATCCTTGCCGGCTGTCGCCACTATTTCGGTTATCCGATCACGCCGCAAACCGAAGTCGCCGCCTATATGGCGAAAAAGATGCCCAAGATCGGCGGCACCTTCCTGCAAGCCGAAAGTGAGATCGCCGCGATCAACATGGTCTACGGCGTCGCTTCCGCCGGACTGCGCGTGATGACCTCCTCGTCCAGCCCCGGGATCTCGCTCAAAGGCGAGGGGCTTTCCTATCTCGCGGGGGCAGATCTGCCGGCGCTCGTCGTCAACGTACAGCGTGGTGGCCCCGGACTCGGCGGCATTCAACCCAGCCAGTCCGATTACTTCCAGGCAACGCGCGGCGGCGGTCACGGAGATTACCACATGATCGTGTTAGCTCCTGCTTCGGTGCAGGAGATGGCGGAACTGACCGTGAAGGGATTTGAGTTGGCGGACACCTACCGCATGACCTCGATGATCCTCGCCGACGGCACGATGGGGCAGATGATGGAACCGGTCGCGCTCGACCTCGAAGTCAAGCCGATGCCCGCAAAACCCTGGGCGACCACCGGTACCGGCATGAAACGTCCGCATAACATCGTCAATTCGCTCTTCCTGCAACCCGAAGAGCTTGAAAAAACCAACTTTGAGCGTTACGCGCGTTACAAAACTATTGAAGAAAACGAAGCGCGCTATGAAGAATACCGCATGGAGGACGCCGAAATTGCCGTCGTGGCATTCGGTATCGCCGCGCGCGTTTCCAAAAACGCCGTGGACGAAGCGAGACGGCAGGGTATCAAAGCAGGGCTCATCCGTCCCATCACGCTCTGGCCCTTCCCGAAAGCACCCTTTGCGAAAGCGCTCACCCACGTGAAGAGCATGATCTCGGTCGAACTTTCGATGGGACAGATGATCGAAGACGTCAAACTCGCCACCGACTGCCGCGTGCCTGTCACGCTCTGCAACCGCGTGGGCGGCATGATCCCTTCTCCGGATCTCGTGCTCGACGCCATTCTCAAACAAGCGAAAGGAGGCAACTGATATGGTCGTCTTTCAAAAGCCCCATGCACTCACCGATACCCCGTTCCATTACTGCCCCGGCTGTACCCACGGGATCATTCACCGTCTGGTTGCCGAAGTGCTCGACGAACTCGGGATCGAAGGCGAAGCGATCGGCATCGCGCCGGTCGGTTGCTCGGTCATGGCTTATAACTACTTCAACTGCGATATGATCGAAGCGGCGCACGGAAGAGCGCCCGCGGTTGCGACCGGCGTCAAGCGCGCCGATCCTACCAAAGTCGTCTTCACCTATCAGGGTGACGGCGACCTTGCCTCGATCGGTATGGCGGAGACCGTCCATGCCGCGGCACGGAATGAAAATATTACCGTCATCTTCATCAACAACGCGATCTACGGCATGACCGGCGGTCAGATGGCGCCGACTTCCCTGCCCGGTCAGGTGACGCAGACCTCTCCCTACGGCCGTGACGTCAAAGCGTGCGGCTACCCGATCAAGGTTTGCGAGATGCTCTCCGAGCTCGACGGTGCAGAATACCTCGAACGGGTGACCGTCAACAGCGTTCCCAACATCCGCAAAGCGAAAAAGGCGATCAAAAAGGCGTTCCAGAATCAGATCGACGGCAAAGGATTCTCGCTCGTGGAAGTGATTTCTTCCTGCCCGACCAACTGGGGCATGACGCCGCAGGCGGCGCTCAAATGGATCGACGAGAAGATGATCCCCTACTATCCGCTCGGCGTCTATAAGGATCGCAGCGCAGAGAAGGAGGCACAGGTATGAAAACCACACAGTTTCTGTTCTCCGGATTCGGCGGTCAGGGCATCCTGTTCTCCGGGAAAGTGCTTGCCTATAAAGGACTGATTGAAGAAAAACAGGTCAGCTGGCTTCCCTCCTACGGTCCCGAAATGCGCGGCGGTACCGCCAGTTGCAGCGTGATCGTGAGCGACGGCGCGGTCGGTTCTCCGATCGTTTCCAAACCCGACGTTCTCGTTGCCATGAACCTGCCCTCTCTCGACAAGTTTGAGAGCAGTGTTGTACCGGGCGGCAAAATCTTCGCCGACTCCACGCTGATCGAGCGGAAGGTTGCCCGCGCCGACGTCAAGGCGTTTTACGTCCCTGCGACCAAACTCGCCGCCGACAACGGCATCCCGACGCTTGCCAATATGATCCTGCTCGGCAAGATCCTCAAAGAACTTGGCGAATTCACACCCGAGGGCGTGGAAGCGGCTCTGAAAAAGGTCATTTCCGCCAAACACGCCGATATGCTTGAAGTCAATCTGAACGCTCTGCGCCTCGGCGCATCGCTCTGAAAGGAGATTTATTACCATGCAAATCCAATATCAACTGACGAAGACCCCGAAGGCAAAACCCGATCCTTCCACGCTCGGGTTCGGTAAAATTTTCACCGACCATATGTTCCTGATGAACTACACGATGGGAAAGGGCTGGTATGACGCCCGGATCGTACCGTTTGAAAATCTTTCGATCCATCCGGCTTCCACCGTTCTGCACTACGGCTCCGAAATTTTCGAGGGACTGAAAGCCTACCGCCGTGCCGACGGTTCGGTTCAGCTCTTCCGCCCGATCGAAAACATCCGCCGGATGAACAACTCGGCAGAGCGCCTTTGCCTGCCGCAGATCCCGGAGGAAGACCTGCTCGAAGTCCTGACCGCGTTCGTGCGCACCGAGCAGGATTGGACCCCCAACGCACCGGGTACTTCCCTTTATCTGCGCCCGTTCATGTTCGGCAATGACGAAAGTCTTGGGGTACATACCGTACACAACGCGATCTTCGCGATCATCGCGTCTCCGGTCGGCAGTTACTATCCGGAGGGGATTAACCCCGTCCGGATCATGATCGAGGACGCGGACGTCCGCGCCGTGCGGGGCGGAACCGGTTACGCCAAATGCGGCGGTAACTACGCCGCTTCCAACCGTGCAGGCGAGCGTGCCGCGCAGAAGGGCTATTCGCAGGTGCTGTGGCTCGACGGCGTCGAGCGCAAGTACATCGAGGAAGTGGGTGCGATGAACGTGATGTTCCGCATCGGGGACGAGATCGTGACCCCGAAGCTCACCGGCTCGATCCTGCCCGGCATCACGCGCAAATCCTGCATCGAGATCCTGCAAAAAGAGGGTTACAAGGTCAGTGAGCGTCTGCTCTCGGTGGAGGAACTCTCGAACGCCATGAAGGACGGAACCCTGAAAGAGGCATGGGGGTGCGGAACGGCTGCTGTGGTTTCCCCGATCGGCGAACTCTGCTACAAGGATCACAAATATATCGTCAACGGCGGCAAGATCGGAGAGATCACTCAACATCTTTACGATACGTTGACCGGCATCCAATGGGGTAACCTGCCGGATACCTTCGGCTGGACTTATAAAATTTGAATTTATTTTTGAAAAGGAGATAAAACCATGTATCAATCCGCTTATCTGAACAAAGTTTATGCCGGCGTGGAAGCAAGAAACCCCGGTGAAAAAGAATTCTTGCAGGCAGTCCGCGAAGTGCTGGAATCGCTCGAACCGGTCGTTGCCGCCAACCCCAATCTGGAAAAATACGGCGTTCTGGAACGCATCGTCGAGCCCGAACGGCAGATCTTCTTCCGCGTCGCGTGGGTGGACGACAAGGGACAGGTACAGGTCAACCGCGGCTACCGCGTGCAGTTCAACTCCGCGATCGGTCCCTACAAGGGAGGCATCCGTCTGCATCCATCCGTGAACGCGTCGGTCATCAAGTTCCTCGGATTTGAACAGATCTTCAAGAACAGCCTGACAGGGCTCCCCATCGGCGGCGGCAAAGGCGGCTCGGACTTTGATCCCAAGGGCAAATCCGACCTCGAAATCATGCGGTTCTGCCAGAGCTTCATGACCGAACTCGCCAAGCACATCGGTGCCGACACCGACGTTCCCGCAGGAGATATCGGAACGGGTGCGCGCGAGATCGGCTTCATGTACGGTCAATACAAGCGTCTGCGCAACGAATTCACCGGCGTTCTGACCGGCAAGGGTCTGACCTACGGTGGTTCTCTCGCCCGTACCGAAGCGACCGGCTATGGTCTGTGCTACTTCGTGGAAGAAATGCTCAGCTGCATGAAGAAGGATTCCTTCAAGGGCAAGACGGTCGTCGTTTCCGGTTCCGGTAACGTTGCGATCTACGCCAACCAGAAAGCCACTCAGCTCGGCGCGAAAGTGGTTGCGATGTCCGACTCCAACGGCTACGTTTACGATCCGAAGGGCATTGATCTGGCGGTCGTCAAGCAGATCAAGGAAGTGGAAAGAGGACGCATTAAGGAATATGCGAATCGCGTAAAAGGAGCCGAATACCATGAGGGCTGCTCCGGCATCTGGACGGTCAAATGCGACATCGCGCTTCCCTGCGCTACCCAGAACGAGATCAACGAAGCAAGCGCGAAGGCGCTCATCGCTAACGGCGTGATCGCGGTCGGCGAGGGTGCGAATATGCCTTCCACGCCCGAAGCGATCGCGGCATTCCAGGCGGCAGGCGTTCTCTTTGCTCCGGCAAAGGCGGCGAACGCGGGCGGCGTTGCGACTTCCGCACTCGAAATGAGCCAGAACTCCCAGCGTCTCTCCTGGACCTTTGAAGAAGTGGACGCGAAACTCAAAAACATCATGGTCAACATCTTCCACAACGCCTACAATGCCGCTGAAAAATACGGCATGAAGGATAACCTCGTGGCAGGCGCGAACATCGCCGGCTTCGAAAAGGTTGCGAACGCCATGCTCGCACAGGGCGTAGCATACTAATCCGTTTCGGAAAGTTTTTTACGTCGCTTTTTTACAAAAAAGCGACAAAAAGAAAAAGATTCGTGCCTTTGGCACGAACCAAAATACGCTTTGAAGAATTGCCGCCCGGAAGGGCGGCAATTTTCTTTTTCAAGGTCGCAACTTTTTTGAAAAAAAGTTGCACAAAAAACTTTCCTGCCGGGTTATACAAAAGCGAACGTCTCTGCGTATCACGATGCTTTTTTTCGTCTATACAGATAGAAAATTCCGACGCCGAGGACGGTCAGCGGAATGACCCCGACGAGCAGAGCGCTCCAAACGGTCGCCGCTTTGCGACTGACCGTCAGGATCGGGATCGGAATTTCCCGATCGCTTTCCAGTCCTACTTCGGTATATTCCACCACGGTCTGCACGTTCGGGTCTGTCACCGATCGGATCGCTTCCGCGATCAGTTCGTCTCCCCGAAAGAATACCCGCACTTCTCTCCGAAGTTCCTCCCTTAGCGTCGCTTCGTTCTCCGCTCCGCTCAACGAATCCAGCAACGCACCGTATTGCGCTGGGGTCATCCGATAGCCGTATATCTCATAGAGATAGAGCGCGTCGTTTCCGAAAAGCACGCTCTCCTCTCCAGACGTCACCAAAAACCCCTGATTCGCCGCGCGCAGTTCCGCCGCCGCATACCCGGCAAAATCGTTCGTTCCGGTCAGGTTATAACACTTGACCGTGATATGGGGAGAACAGGCGCCGATCTGCTCCGCGAAACAGTAGAGATCCGCGTCCGCCTCGGCTTCTCCGCCCGCCGAAAGATAATAGACCGTAACGTCTTTTTCCACCTCTCCCAAAGCCGTGCGGACTTTCCCGGACAGAAGCAGGGATTGGTTGCCCGTCACGTCCGGGTGCGCCGCCGTGTACGGAAGAAACGAACACAACAGGTTCGCCAAAATCAAACCTGCCGTCAGGAGGATCGCTCCAAGCGGGCGGCGTTTGATTTGCCACTGCCGCCGGACGGTCAACACCGAGAGGAGCAGGAACAATACCGTTTCCGAAAGCAACAGAACGGTTGCAGGCAGGTCGAAATGTCCGCCGAGGAACCCCGACAATGCCGAAAAGGGAGAGAGCCGGTTGAAAAACGCCGGAAGATAGACCGTCAGCACGCGCGGCGCGGCAAAGAACAGTACCGTCAAAACCGCCGCCGGGATTCCGCACACCGAAATCGCCCAAACCGGTTCCCGGGTACGAAACCAAATCCAACCGCCGATCCCGACCGCCAAAAGGAGCGGTCCGATCAGCCCGGTCACCCGGTTCATCTCGGTCAGCCCCGCAAAAAAGAATGCATAGCTTCCGAGCAGACAAACTGCGGCGTTGCAGGCAAGCGAAGCGATCCGGTTCCGGAATTGCAGGGCAAAAAAGGTGCAGATCGAAAGCAGTGCCGCGCCGAACAGAAGATAACCGAAGAGCGCCGTGTAAGCCGCCGCCAAAGAAACGTCGCCAAGCCCCCGGGAAATCAACGGATAACAACACAAAGCGGCGACCTGAATCAAAAAAAGCAACGCCATGCAGAGATATTTTCCGATCACATATCCGGTGGGAGAGCACGGCAGATCCGGCCGTTTTTTGTCCTTTTCCGTCCGTCGCTCCGCCGTGAAAAGGCGCTCGGTCAAGAGAGGAAAGAGCAGAATTGCCGCATAGGGCAGGTTCTGGAACAGATAGGAAAGGTCGGCACTGCCGCCGAACAGATTCGCCACCGCCGCGGTTGCGCCTGCGATCATCAAAAAGACCGCCGTCATGATCCAGCCGATCCCGCCCCGGAAAAGGGAGCTCCACGCACGCCTGAACAGTTCCGTCACCCTCTCATCTCCGTCCTTTCATCAACCTGCTCTCATTATAGCAGGTTGTGGGGGCTCTGTCAAGAAAAACGGCTCGAAGTTCCTGCAAAGATTTCGCTCCCGGATCTTTTTTCGGCGCATGAAATCCCTCCAAAGGGGGAACGATATGGGTAACAATCCTTTTTCGGTAAAATTCTTGACAAGACCGGAAAATCGTGTTATAATGAAAATAGGAAAGTTTCACCGTTTCGGAAAGGAGGAGGTCATCGGCTTGCGATCCAACGATCAGGCGCCTTGGTTCTTTCATCAGGGCAGCAGCGAACGCGCTTATGATTACCTCGGATTTCACCGCACCGATGAGGGCGCGACCTTTCGCGTCTGGGCGCCGAACGCCGACAGCGTTTCGGTTTGCGGCGACTTCAACGGTTGGAACACGGATGCCAACCGCATGACGCGCGTCACGGCCGGAGGCGTTTGGGAAGCGATCCTGCCCTCCGAACAGGTACAAAACGGACAGTGCTACAAATTTTTCATCCGAAACGGCACGGCGGAGCTTTATAAGGCAGACCCCTACGGGGTGCGGATGCAGCACCCGCCCGAGACCGCAAGTATCATTCACAATCTCGCCGGGCATATCTGGCGGGATGACGGATGGCTTGCCTACCGCCGCAGAACCGCCACGCGCGAGAAGATCGGAGAGAATCCGCTCAACATCTACGAGATACATCTCGCCTCCTGGAAACGCGGAGCTGACGGTCGATTTTTGAACTATGCCGAAATTGCCCGAGAACTTGCGCCCTATCTCAAACAAATGGGCTACACCCATGCGGAGCTGATGCCGGTGGGGGAATATCCGTTCGACGGCTCGTGGGGCTATCAGGTTTGCGGCTACTTTGCCCCCACCGCACGGTTCGGCACGCCGCAGGATCTGATGGAATTCGTGGATCTGATGCACGAGGCCGGGATCGGCGTGATCCTCGATTGGGTTCCGGCGCACTTTCCCAAAGACGGTCACGGTCTTTTTGAATTCGACGGTCAACCGCTGTATGAATACGCCGACCGGGAGCGGAGGGAGGACACCGGTTGGGGTACCCGAAGGTTCGACCTCGGGCGACGCGAGGTGCAGAGCTTTCTGATCTCCAACGCCGTGTACTGGGCGGAAAAATTCCACATCGACGGACTGCGCGTGGACGCCGTTTCCTCAATGCTCTATCTTGACTACGGCAAACGTCCCGGCGAATGGACTCCCAACCGATACGGCGACAACCGCTGTCTCGAAGGGATCGCCTTTTTCCAGAAGCTCAACGCCTGCCTCTGCCGTCTGTTCCCCGACGTGATGACGATCGCGGAGGAATCCACCGCCTACGCGCACGTGACCGGATTTGAAGACGGCGGTCTGGGTTTCACCTGTAAATGGAACATGGGCTGGATGAACAGTACCCTCTCCTACGCCGCGGAGGATCCGCTCTTCCGCAAATATCACCATCGTGATCTGACCTTCCCGATGCTCTATTCCAACTCCGAACGTTTCGTTCTGCCGATCTCGCATGACGAGGTGGTGCACGGCAAAAAGTCCTTTCTCGACCGGATGCCGGGAGATTACGATCAAAAGTTTGCGGGCGCGCGCGTATTTCTCGCCTACCTGATGACGCACCCGGGCAAGAAACTGCTCTTTATGGGAAGCGAGATCGGGCAGTTTTGCGAATGGAACTACGCCGGCGAGATCGAATGGTTTCTGCTCGATTTTGAGAAGCACGCAAAATTCCAGACCTACGTCGCGGCGCTCAATCACCTTTACCTCTCAAACAAGGCGTTTTGGGAATGCGATAACCGGTCGGACGCTGGATTTTGCTGGATCGACGCGGACAATGCCGAGCAAAGCATCTGTTCCTACCGCCGGCATGACGCGAGCGGGAACGAAGTGGTGGTCCTGCTCAATTTCCTGCCCGTGCGGCGCGACGGTTTCTCGCTCGCCGTTCCCGCCGACGGTATTTACGAAGAAATTTTCAATTCCGACGACGTCCGGTTCGGCGGCACCGGAATTTCCAACCCGGGATCGCTGCAAGCGTTCCCCTGTATGTTCCGCGGATACGACCGGGCCATACCGGTCACCGTTCCGCCTATGAGTGCTTTGATGTTCCGCTGTGTCCGGAAAGTTTCCGGCGTGGCAAAAAATAACGATTCCAACCGTATTTCCCCTCGCGTTTCCCCTGAAAAAATTTCTCAACTTTGAGGAGGCATTTTCATGTTCCGCAAGAAAGAATGCGTTGCCATGCTACTTGCAGGCGGTCAAGGAAGCCGTCTGTACGCGCTCACCAAAAAAACGGCAAAACCGTCGGTTTCCTTCGGCGGGAAATACCGGATCATCGACTTCACACTCTCCAACTGCGTCAATTCCGGCGTGGATACGGTTGGGGTCCTGACCCAGTATCAGCCGCTCCAACTCAACGATTATATCGGAAACGGTCTGCCGTGGGATCTTGACCGTACCTTCGGTGGCGTTAAAATTCTGCCGCCCTATCAGGGGCAGAACGGCGCCGACTGGTATCGCGGAACCGCAAACGCCATCTGGCAGAATATGCAGTTCATCGATCAGTATCAGGCGGATTACGTGCTGATCCTCTCCGGCGACCACATCTACAAGATGGACTACGCCAAAATGCTGGATTTCCACAAGCGCAGCGGCGCGGATTGCACCATTGCCGTGATCGACGTTCCGCTCTCGGAGGCAAGTCGGTTCGGCATCATGAGTACCCGGGAGGACGGTTCGATCTTCAAATTTTCGGAAAAGCCGAAGAACCCGGACAGCACGAAAGCTTCGATGGGGATCTATATTTTCAACCGGGACAAATTGCGGCGCTATCTTGCCGCCGACAATGAAGACCCCGAATCCTCCAACGACTTCGGGAAGAATATCATTCCCACCATGCTCGCGGCGGGTGAGAAAATGATGGCTTACCCCTTTACCGGCTATTGGAAAGACGTCGGAACCATCGATTCGCTCTGGGAAGCCAATATGGATCTGCTCGGCGAATCCCCCGCGCTTTCCCTGCTCGACGAGGGCTGGCGGATTTACAGCCGCCATGAAGCCGCTCCGCCGCAGTTCATCGGAACCGACGCCTGCGTGCAGAATTCCTCGATCACCGCGGGATGCGAGATCCTCGGAACCGTGAAAAACAGCGTCCTCGGAACGGGCGTGACGGTCGGACCGGGCGCCGTGGTGGAAGACAGCGTCCTGATGAACGGCGCAACCGTGGAAGCGGGCGCGACCGTGCGCTATTCGATCCTGGACGCCCACGTGACCGTCGGGCGCGGCGCAAAGGTCGGCGAACCCCGGTCAACCGCCGCGGGAATTGCCGTGGTAGGAGCGGATTGCCGCATCCCCGCAGGGGAAACGGTCGCGGCAGGCGCCATGATCTCGGACTCCTGAGAACGGAACTATCGGAAAGGAAGTGTAAATCACCATGAATGCAGCCGGCTTGATTTTTTCCAATATTCACGACCGTACCATCCCGGAACTGACGCGCATCCGCACCATGGCAAGTATTCCCTTCGGGTGCCGTTACCGCCTGATCGACTTCGCGCTTTCGAATATGGTCAATTCGGATATCACCTCAGTCGGGGTCATCACCCACTACAACTATCAGTCTCTCATGGATCACATCGGAACCGGAAAGGACTGGGATCTTGCGCGCCGTTCGGGCGGGATCAAGATCCTGCCGCCTTTCGTGGCGGCTTATGAAAACGCCGTTGCCAACAAGCTCTACGCCAGCCGGCTGGAAGCCCTGCTCGGCGCGCAGAACTTCATCAACCGTTGCGGAACCGACTTTATCGTCCTCTCGGACTGTGACTCCATCCTCAACATCGATCTCAAAGACGTGATGCGGGCGCACATCCGCAACGACGCCTACCTGACGATCGTGACCAAAGAGCTGGACGCCGCAAAATTCCCCGGGACGCGTCCGCGCGATCTCGCCGAAATTGACGCCGACGGGCGCGTTACCGCGCTTTCCCGCCAAAAGGTTGACAGCGGGATCGTCAACGTCTGCGCCAACATTATGGTCATCCGCAGGCAGGATCTGCAAAAGGCGCTGGATGACTCCTTAGCGCACGGATATTCCAGTTTCCACCGGGACGTAATCGGGCAGAACCTGAATGAAAAGCGCATCTTTGCCTACCGCTACGACGGTTGGTATGCGCAGATCGATTCGCTCGAAACCTACTTCTCAACCTCCATGTCCCTGCTCTCCGAGGAAGCCCGCCGCGATCTTTTCGGCGATCCGAACCGGAATATTTACACCAAGATCCGCAACAGTGCGCCGGCAAAATATACCGCGGACGCTCACGTTTCCAACAGTTTGGTGGCCGACGGCTGCGTTGTGGAGGGAACGGTGGAAAATTCGATCCTTTTCCGGGGCGTTCACATCGGCAAGGGAACGGTGGTGCGGAATTCCATCCTGCTCCAAGACACGGTGGTGGGCGACCATGTACAGCTCAACTGCGTGATCGCCGATAAGAACGCCGTCGTGCGGGACGACCGCCTGCTCTCCGGGCATGAAACCATGCCGTTCTTCATCGGAAAAGGCATTTCGGTCTGACCGATTTTCCACCGGCGTCTACATCTGCGGAATCCGAAAAGGAGTGACTTTGTGATGAAAAAAATTCTGTTCGCAGGGGCGGAAGCAATGCCCTTTGCCGCAACCGGCGGGCTCGGCGACGTTCTCGGTTCCCTGCCGCGCGCGCTTGCCGAGAGCGGCGAATATGACGTGCGCGTCGTGCTTCCGCTCTATGAAGCCGTCGGGCAGGAATACCGCCGCCGGATGAAGCAGGAAGCCGTCTTTTCGGTGCAGCTCGCCTGGCGAACGCAGTATTGCGGCGTCTTTTCCCTGCAAAAGGATCACGTTACCTATTACTTTATCGACAACGAATACTACTTCCGCCGCCCCGCGCTTTACGGATTTTTTGACGACGGCGAACGGTATGCCTATTTTTCAATGGCGGTCGTTGAAATGATGGAACACATCGGGTTTTACCCCGATATTCTCCACTCGCACGACTGGCAGGCGGCTCTGACGGTGGTTTACCTCAACTGCCTCTACCGCAACCGTCCCGGCTACGGCGGGATCCGGACCGTCTTTACCATTCATAACATCGAATATCAGGGGCAGTATGATTTTTCGATCCTCGGCGACGTTTTCTCGCTCGGGGAAAACGAGCATACGCTGGTGGAAAACAGCGGCTGCATCAATCTGATGAAAGCGGCGATCGAATGTGCGGATCGCGTCACGACCGTCAGTCCGCGCTATGCGGAGGAGATCAAAACGGCGGAATATGCCCACGGTCTGGAAGGCGTTCTGAACAAGAACGCGGGAAAATTGAGCGGCATCCTCAACGGCATCGACTACGATTATTACAATCCTGCCAAGGATCCGTCGATCGAAGCGCATTTCTCCCCTCGCAGCATGGTCGGAAAAGCGCAGGATAAAACCGCACTGCAAAAGGAGCTGGGGCTTCCCGAGCGTTCGGACGTTCCGGTTCTTGCCGTCATTTCCCGGCTTGCCTCGCACAAGGGTCTGGATCTGATCGCGGCGCGCATCTACGAACTCGTTGCCGGGAATGATCTGCAATTTGTCGTACTCGGACGGGGCGAGAGCAGATTTGAGGACTTTTTTCGGGAGCTCGAATACCGCTTTCCCGAAAAGGTGCGCGCGCTCATCACCTACGACCGTGCGCTCTCCAAGCGGATCTACGCCGCGGCCGACATCTTCCTCATGCCCTCGCGCACCGAGCCCTGCGGACTTTCGCAGATGATCGCCTCGCGCTACGGCGCGATCCCGGTCGTGCGCGAAACCGGCGGTCTGTTTGATTCGATCAAACCCTTCTGGATGGAGGGAAAAGAGATCCACGGAAACGGCTTCACCTTTGCCAACTATTCCGCCGACGAACTCAAAGAACGGACGCAGGCGGCTCTTGCGCTCTGGAACGATCCGCCCCTGCGCCGCAAATTCATTTCCCGTATCATGACCACCGATTTTTCCTGGAAAACTTCGGCGCTCCGGTATGAAGCCCTTTACGCGGAGCTTCTCCCTGCCGCCGAGCCCTGCACCGTCTGAAAACACTTCGCACCCCACAGAAAGGAATCTTCCCCCATTATGAATTACAATCCCAACAGCACGGAGATCAAAGAAACGCTCGAAAACGTTCTGGAACGCCATTTCGGATGTACCGCAAAGGAAGCGTCCCGGGAGCAAATGTATCAGGCGGCGGCTATTTCCATCCGGAATATCCTCAGCGACAAACGCTCCGCCTATAAGAAAAAGGTCAACGCCGTCGGCGGCAAACGCGTGTACTATATGTGCATGGAGTTTCTGCTCGGCCGGTCGCTCAAAACCAACCTTTGCAATCTCGGCCTGGCGGACGCCTACGAAAAGGCGTTGAAGAAGCTCGGCTTCAACCTCGCCGATCTTTACGAATGTGAGCCCGACGCGGGTCTCGGCAACGGAGGGCTCGGGCGTCTGGCGGCCTGCTTCCTCGATTCCCTCTCCTCGCTCGATTATCCGGCGACCGGCTTTTCCCTCTGCTACGAATACGGTCTGTTCAAACAGATGATCGTCAACGGTATGCAGGTGGAGCTTCCGGACGTCTGGCTGCCGGGCGGCGACGTTTGGCTCACGCCCCGCACCGACCGGATCTATCAGGTGCATTTCGGCGGACACGTCCATGAAAACTGGTGTGCGGACGGACACTGCGAGATCACCTACGAGGGCGGCGAGGATTACGAAGCCGTTCCCTACGATATGATGATCTCGGGCGCCGACAGTACCGCTGTCAGCCAGCTCCGGCTCTGGAAGGCGCGCAACATCCAGAATTTCAATATGGGGCTTTTCACGCAGGGACAGTACACCAAAGCACTCGAAGAGAGCAACAGCGCCGACATCATCACCAAAGTCCTCTACCCCTCCGATAACCACACGGAGGGAAAGCTCCTGCGCCTGACGCAGCAGTATTTTCTGGTTTCGGCGTCGGTGCAGAGCATCCTGCGCGATCACATCGCCGTTTACGGGTCTCTCGAAAGTCTGCCCGACCACGTTGCCATTCACATCAACGACACGCACCCTGCGCTCTGCATTCCCGAACTCATGCGGATCCTGATCGACGTCTACCGCTTCTCCTGGGACAACGCGTGGGATCTCGTGACCAGAACCGTTTCCTACACCAACCACACGGTCATGCCCGAGGCGCTCGAAACCTGGAACGAGGATCTTTTCAAACTGCGTCTGCCCCGTATTTACATGATCATCAAAGAGATCAACGAACGGTTCTGCCGGCAGGCGTGGGAATTCTTCCCCGGCAACTGGAACACCATCTCGCGCATCAGCGTGCTGGGCTACGGTCAGGTGCGCATGGCGAATTTGTCGGTGGTGGGATCGCATTCGATCAACGGCGTATCCAAACTGCATTCGGATATTCTGCGCAAGAGCACCTTCAAGGATTTCTATAAGATGTACCCCGAGCGGTTCGATAACGTGACGAACGGGATCGCGCACCGCCGGTGGCTCTGCTATTCCAACCCCAAGCTGGCAGGGCTGATCGAAGAATGTATCGGCACGGGTTACCGGAAAAATCCGGAGGAACTTGCCGAATTTGCCAAATTTGCCGATAATCCGGAAGTTTTGAGCCGGGTTCGCGCGATCAAGCACCAGAACAAGGTCGCGTTCTCCAACCTGATCCGCAAGAAAACCGGCGTTCTGATCGATACGCATTCGGTTTACGACGTGCAGATCAAACGGCTCCACGAATACAAGCGTCAACTGCTCAACGCGCTCAATATCATCGGGCTTTACCTCGACCTGCGGGACGATCCCAACCGGGATATGCAGCCCCAAACCTTCCTGTTCGGCGCAAAAGCCGCTCCCGGCTACGATATGGCAAAGCGGATCATCAAACTGCTCTGCATGATCGGCAAGGATATCGAACAGCATCCCGCGATTCACGAAAAGCTCTCGGTGGTCTTCCTCGAAGACTATAACGTCAGTCTGGCGGAGGCGCTGGTTCCGTCGGCGGAGATCAGCGAACAAATCTCGCTTGCCGGAAAAGAAGCGAGCGGAACCGGCTGTATGAAACTGATGATCAACGGCGCGCTCACCATCGGAACGCTCGACGGCGCAAACGTGGAAATGCAGCAGGCGACCGGCAAGGAGAATATGTTTATCTTCGGTCTGACGGCGGAGGAGGTCGAACAGCTCTGGCTCAACGGCTATCATTCAGTTTCCTATTACGCCTCCAACGAGCGGCTTTCCCGGATCGTCAACTTCCTCTCCACCGGATTTGCGGGCGAATCTTTCGCCGACCTTGCCGCCTATCTGCTCAACGGTCACGGCGTGGCGGATCCCTATATGTGCCTTGCCGATTTTGAATCCTACCGCACCACCCATGAGAGAATGATGCAGGCATACCAGGATAAAAACCGGTGGAACAGAATGTCCCTGCTCAATATCGCCGCGGCGGGTCATTTCGCGGCAGACCGGAGCATCGAGGAATACGCTTCCCGTATTTGGGATCTCAAAAAGATCAAATAATTTCGCAGGCAGTCGCCGAAAGCGCGGCTGCCTGTTTGAGTCAAAAATGTGTTTGGAGAGTTTATGCGCAATTCATTCGGCGGTTGGTATTTCAAATGTCAAAGCGAAAAGCAGACGTTGGCGGTGATCTTTGCCCATCATGTGACAAGCGGAACGCCTTCCGCGTCGGTCCAGATCATCAACGACGAAGGGGCTTGGAACATCCCTTATCGCGCGTCCGATTTTCATCGGCCGAAGGATCGGTTTGCGATGCGGATCGGTGAAAGCGGGTTCGGTCAGACAGAGATGCGTCTTTCGGTCCATACGCCCGATTGCACCGCGGAAGGCGTCCTGCGTTTCGGAACGTTTACGCCGATCCGTTACGATATCATGGGACCGTTTCGGTTTGTGCCCTATCTGGAATGCCGTCATGCCGTCAAAAGTTTATACCATACCGTCACGGGGACGGTCACCGTCAACGGCGTTCCCTATCGGTTTGAGGGAGACGACGGCTATATCGAAGGCGATCACGGCCGTTCCTTCCCGAGCGAATATCTTTGGACGCATTGTTTCTTCGAAAAAAACTCGCTGATGCTGAGCGTGGCAAACATTCCGTTCGGTCCCTTTCGCTTTACGGGTCTTCTATGCGTCATCTGGTGGGAAGGAAAGGAATCCCGGCTTGCCACCTATCTCGGCGCAAAGGCGACCGAAATCGGGAACGGACGAGCCGTGATCCTTCAAAAAGACGCGGAATTGACCGTGCAACTGCTCGAAAAGCACGCCAATTCGCTCTATGCGCCGGAAAACGGCGCCATGACGCGCACCATCCGGGAAAGCGCCTCCTGCGTAGCGTCCTACACCTTCCGTCAAAAAGGAAAAACGCTTTTTTCCTTCACGTCGGACCGCGCGTCTTTTGAGTATGAGTATCCAGAATAATTAAGTTAAGGGGCGGAACATTCATGGGAATGTTCCGCCCCTTCGGCTGATAGCAATCATTTTTTACAGGTGCTTTTTAATCTCTTCGCAAAGGTTTTCCCCGTAGAGGCAGAAGCCGAAATCATTCGGGTGCAAACCGTCCGGAATGAAGAAATCCGGCGTGTGCGGAACGAGATCGTCGCCGCAGATCAGCGTCACGTTCGGCAGATCTTTTACGCGATCCCCGATCAGCCGGTCCATTTCCCGCAGCGGCGCGCCGAATTTTTCGGGCGATTTCCCCGCAAAGGTACACCAGATCGGCGTGATGGCAAAGATCTTGGCGTCCGGGTATCGCTTCGAAAGCGCCACATAGAACGCGCGGCAGTTTTTCTCAACCGTTTCCCGCTCGCAATTTGCCCAGTCGTTCACGCCGTAGGCGACCGTGATGTAATCGGGGTGTTCGTATGCGTCGCCGCCCTCGTCAAGCAGGGCGGGAAAGAATATATCGCCGCCGATGCCTTTGTTCACCGGATCGGCGTCCAACATCACCGCGAGCCGGTTTGCGTAGGAAAGCGAGGGATAGTGCCCGTCGTAGCCGTGGGTGATCGAATCGCCGAATTCATACATGGTGTGCGCCCGGCGGATCGGCGAGATGGTCGCGTGATCGTCGATCTCCACATCATAGAGATCCACGCGCGCCGAGAACGGCAGGTAGACCTCGATCTGTTTCTCCCCTGCCGCAAAGGTCGTTTCAAACCGGAAACGGGTCGGATCCTCATTGCTGTCATATTCCCTGTGCGCGGTGATCCGGCCGTTCACGCGAACGTCGATCGAAAACCACTGCCGGCTGGACGCCATGTGCGGCTCGAACGCAAAGGAAAAATGCTCGGTATTGCCGGTAAACGCCAGACGAACGCCTGCCGAGGCATAGGTCTTGGTGTGAAAATTCATATTGCCGGCGTCATAATACGCCCGCGACTGCGCCTCGGTGAAGCGATAGAAGCGGATCAATCCCGCTTCCTCTTGGACATGGACAGCGCCGCGCGTCACCGCACGGATCTGATCGACCGTCAGTTTCATTTTATCATCCTCCCCATCCTCAACTGCTGTTCATTATAGCACCGTTTCCGCTCTTTTGCAAGACATTTTATCTTTTTGCACGCAAAATTTCAAAAAGAGAAAGCAGTCGAGCGGCTGCTTTCTTCTTTGTTTTTCCCTCGGCAGGGGGGATTCATTTCCTGCCGCGCACCGGTCTGCTTTGCCGGCTCACTGGCTCCACGCGGCGGGGCAAACGCGATGCTGCTTGAACCAATCCCATTCTTTGAGCAGGGTATCCGCGTTGGAGCAAACCACGCGCAGTCCCGTCGAATCGGTGATAACGGTGATATTTCCGTTCATCGAAGCAAAGGTTCCGGCTTCGTAGTCCACGCACATGGTCGTCACGTACACGCGGTCGGTATAGGGCGCCACGCGATCGACGAATTCCTGCGTGGGAAACTGGTTGGCGTCGGTTTTGGTGTATTCCGGACTGCCGCAGCAGCAACACACGCAAACGATCTTCGGCTGAATCACTTGCAGAAGTTCGTTCGAGGAAGAGGTCTTGGAGCCGTGGTGTCCCCCTTTGTAGAGGTCGACTTTCGGCAGTTCGTTCCTCTCCACGAGCGACTTTTCCCCGTCTTTTTCCAAATCTCCTGTGAAGAGATAGCGGTAATCGCCGTAGGAAAACAGGGTGCAAACCGAATAGTTGTTTTCGGTGGAAGATTTTTCGTAATAGTATTTCTGATCCAGCACCTTCATCGTAATGCCGCTGCCGAGATCAAATAGGTCGTGTCCGCCGGTGATGCATTCCGCCGCCGTGTAGTGGGTCGCTCCCGCCGCAACTTCGTCCGCCAATTCGGAAAGATAGTTGCCGTAGAGATTGCTCTTCCCCTCTGCCGGCAGGGATTGGTTGGTTTCGGAAAAATCAATGATCACGCCGCATTCGTAAAGGTCGAAAAGACTGCCGTTCTTCACCGAAAAGCCGGCGTAATGGTCTTCATGCGCGTGCGTGACGATGACGTATTCCAGCTTTCCGTCGGTCACGTATCGGTCGATATAGCTTTGAATGGTGGAAACGCTGGTGGTGCGGGAGCCGGCGTCGATGAGAATATCGGTGTCGCCCGCCTTGATGTAGGTGCAGTCTCCGGTGTATTTATTGCCCAATTCGAGAAAATGGATCTGCAACGCGCCCTCTACCACCACGGCGGGCGTGTTGTTGCCTTCGTTGTGTTGCTGTTCGCCGTTTGCAAATTTCTTGCCGGCAAAACCGGCGGCGCAGGCGATCCCCAACGCCAGAATCGCTATGACGGCGATCAACGCCGCGGAAACCTTTTTCTTCTTCCGTCTCTTGCCCATTGCATCCCCTCTCCTCTCCTGCTCCCGTCGCCGCGGCGGCAGAATGATAACGGGTTCATTATATCACAAAGCCCGGGTTCTGTCAACAGCAAAAAACGCTCCGAAAAGGGCTTGGAGGGGTCGTTTGCGACCCGAATCCGCAAAAAAATTGTGTTTTTTTCAAAAAAGTACTTGACATTCCGCAAAAATGGGTTATACTGTTACTATCGGCTCAGCCGATGAGATAGAGGTTGCAAAAGCAATCAGTAACGCAGATCACGGCACGGAAGATGCCTGCGCGAAAGGTGTTTTTGCCGAAATCCGAGGTCGCTTCTCCGGGCGTTTCGGGTTGGGACATGACAGAAGATGTCATGGACTGTCACATCAGTTTGTTGTGGAGCGCTATCGGAAAATACATCATTTCTGTATTTTTACGCCTTCCGACGGAAGGCGTTATTTTTTGGAGGTTTTTATGACAAAAACGAAGAAAATCACGCTCGCGGTTTTTCTTACGGTCATCGTCGCTCTTTTGGTGATCGCGGTTGCAACCGGGGGCACACTGTCAACGGTCGCGTGCCCGGACTGTGACGGTGCGGACGCAGAATGTGAAACCTGCGGCGGATCGGGCGAAGTGGTCGGCAGTGCGTGGGCGCTGTTGCCGCCGTTGATCGCCATCGTTCTGGCGCTCATCACCAAAGAGGTTTACAGTTCCCTCTTTGCCGGGATCATTTCGGCAATGGTGCTTGCCGCCAGATTCCATCCCGTTCAGGTGATCGACCGGCTGAGCGACGGCTTTATTTCGAGTCTTGCCGATACCTGGGACGTCGGGATCCTGATCTTCCTGGTTCTGCTCGGGATCATGGTGGCGCTCGTGAACAAGGCGGGCGGCTCTGTGGCATTCGGCAACTGGGCAGGCAAGCACGTGAAAACGCGGATCGGCGCACAGCTCGCAACCTTTGCGCTCGGTGTTCTGATCTTCGTGGACGACTATTTCAACTGCCTGACGGTCGGCTCGGTGATGCGTCCCATTTCGGATACGCATAAGGTCTCCCGCGCGAAGCTCTCCTATCTGATCGACGCAACGGCGGCCCCGGTTTGCATGATCTCGCCCATTTCTTCCTGGGCGGCGGCGGTTGCAGGCGTGGTCGTCGGCATGAACGGCATCACGCTGTTTATCCGCGCGATCCCCTACAACTATTATTCCCTGCTCACCATCGTGATGATCATCACCATGACGCTCATGGGTCTTGACTACGGTCCCATGAAACGGCATGAAATCAACGCCATGCGCGGCGATATTTTCTCGGAGGGCGAACGGAACGAGAACAAGCTGGAACAGGAAAAGGTCGGAAACGGTCGCGTTCTGGATCTGGTTCTCCCGGTTCTGGTGCTCATCATTTGCTGTGTGATCGGCATGATCTACACCGGCGGCTTCTTCTCGGGAGAGAGCTTCATCGACGCGTTCGCAAACTGCGACGCTTCCCTGGGTCTTTCCTGGGGCGCTATGATCGCGATCTTCTTCACGACAATTTATCTGATCGCGCGCGGAAAGGTGACCTTTAACGAGGCAATGGCTTGTGTTCCGAAAGGATTCATCGCCATGGTTTCCCCGATCCTGATCCTGACCTTCGCGTGGACGCTCAGCGGCGCCACCGGAGCGCTCGGCGCAAAGTATTACGTTTACAGCGTGATGAGCGGTGCGGCATCCGGCTTGCAGCTGCTCCTGCCCGCGATCATCTTCCTGGTGGCGCTCTTCCTCGCCTTTGCAACCGGTACTTCCTGGGGCACGTTTGGCATTCTGATCCCGATCGTGACGGCGGTATTCCCTGCGGAGAGCGAACTGCTGATCATCGGGATCTCGGCTTGCCTTGCCGGCGCGGTTTGCGGCGACCACTGCTCCCCGATCTCCGATACCACCATCATGGCGTCCGCAGGCGCGCAATGCAACCACGTCAACCACGTTTCCACGCAGCTTCCCTACGCGCTCACGGTTGCGGGCGTATCGTTCGTTTGCTATATCCTTGCAGGGCTTATCAAGAACTGGTATATCATGTTGCCGATCTCGGTTGCGCTGATGGTAGCGACCCTCTTTGTGATCCGTCTTTTCACGAAGAAAACCACCGTTCCGGCGGAACAGCCGGACGGCATGGAATCCTGATCGGATCGGATTCCTGTTCAAAAAACCCCGGGCAGTGCGATGCACTGCCCGGGGTTTTGGGTTTTACGTTTGTAACATGGATCGAACTTGCGGGTAAAAAAGGTATAATGTTAAGTTAAAAGCTGAATTTATTGATCCGCTTTATCGGTGTCGGTCGTTTCCTTTTTTGCCCCATCATTATTATCCTGACCGTCAAGGTAAGATACGGTAACTTGCGGGAACGGAACATTGATATTGTACTTATTAAACACAGGATAAAGTTCCCCGTTAATCGTTATATAGCCGTTGAAGTTTCCCGAGAACATCGCTTCTCTTGTTTTGATTACACTGCCGTCATCAAACCGTAATATTGCAACAGTTATTATAACATTAAAATACACTTTCATCAATAGGTTTGTCAAAATAATAGTTGAGCTTCTTGCAAAACAAAAGAAACGGCTATTCTATCAAAATAACCGGTTCTTTTTAGTTGCGGAGGTGGGATTTTCATTGCCCTCCGCCGTCGAATCCCTTTTGTGCGTCGCTCGCCGGCTCACTCCTGCAAAAGGGTTCTTTGGGCGGATCGGCTACGCAAAAATAGCCCGGTGGGCTATTTTTTCTTGCCTACCCACGACCTCCGGCGGAGGCCGTGGTGAAATTCCGCTTCGCGGACAAACAAAGGGGATGGCGCGTTGCGCCATCCCCTTCGTTTGCCCGGTCTGCTCAAAAAAATACCGGTCTTTTATGGGTACGAATCAAAAAGAAATCTTCAAACGTTCTTTCAAAACAAACAATGCTATGATGATTATGATAGTCCAACCAAATACAACATCAAACAAGCAGAAAATAACGATTATAACAATGTACCATTTGACGAAGATACCGCAGCGGGCAATCATTACGGTCAGTGGTAATCGGTTTCAATAAAATATGCGATTCTATTGAATATACCTAGGCCCGCTTTCAAAAGCGGATAGCTTTTGAAAGCGGGCCAATATTCGATTTAAACCAGCCATTTATACCTGGTTTCTTTCGTGATTTTTATATAACCTTCTATTTCCCAATTCATGATGTCAGTAGATCGCAATTGTATCAGTTCATTAAAATGACTCACGGAATGATTCACGGTTAGATAATAGATTCCGTCAATAGATTCAAACTCAAATGCTTCTGCTTCCCCATCTTCGCATATATTCAGTAATTGATCACTCGGATATGACAATTCAGAAAGGGATGCCCATGTTGATCCTCCATCGACCGTGAAAAAGGTTTTATTCCAGAAATCGGGTTGTGCCCCTCCCCGAAACGAAACAACCCCGACCTGTTCAGATACGAATTTGGCCATAATTGGGGCATTGTGCCAGCCGCCGATGGGTGGATTTTCACATGGAATTTGAGTCCATGTGTTTCCTTCATCTTTTGTTTTCCATGCAAAAGCACGATAAAAAGTACGATATCCATCATTATTTTCGTAAACAACGAATAGAAAGCCGTTTTTTTCGTCGATGAAATTGCAATATAATTTGCAACAAAAACCTTCATCCAACGGTATTGTTGAAATGGTTGTCAGTTTTTCACTCTCCTTTTCAAAACGAATCACTTGCAAGGTACTCCTCAACGAATCATCTGTGGGTGAAATAAACAATGCATGATCCCCATTTACAACAATCGTATATGGCAAAAAAAGCTTCGAATACGGTATTTGACATTCTTTAGGCCAACTTTTTATGCGAATGAACAATTGACCAGAACTCTCGCAACAGAAAATATCAGAAGACAGGACGTAACTATTTGTGGTCATCAAAGGGTAGAAATCCCAAAACGGAGGATGGTCATTGTTCGTTTCTACCTGAGAAGTTTCTTCTGTTTCAAGTGTGGTGTGACGACTGTCAGTCTCATTTGTCATATTTTCATCAATAATTTCTTCGTTACTTTGCTCGGCATTTTTTTCGGGTAATCTATTACAAGCGGTCGCGCTCACAAGCAGCGCCGCGGAAAGCAGCAGGGAAAACAGTTCTTTTTTCATTTGTTTCTTCCTTTCTTTTTTGAAATGTCAGAGATGATACTTCATCCCTGTTTTTATTATAGCATAGTTAATTGGATATTGCAAGGAAAAAAGAAGCATAATTATGTGAATTTCAATGACGACACCGCTGTAGGAAATGTTGGTCAGTGGTATTCCTGGTAATTAACCAAAACGGGCGGCAGATTTCTGCCGCCCGTTTTGAAATGGAACAATCAACCTTTCGCAGGTTCGATATACACGCATGGGGAAGAAGCCGGGTGTTCTTTATCAAACAGCGGAATAAAATTCCATTGTTCCGGTATTTCCATGTTATGGTATGGAATTTCCGACAGCCATTCATCGAAGGCATCCTTTGAAAGATATTCTTTTATGCCCTGATTCACGTTGTAATAATGCGTCGTATTGCCGGTTTCGTCAACGCCGTCCGTGCCGCCCTCCGCCAATACTATCAGATCTCCCGTTTCCGATAACCGGTAAATGATTATTACCGAATGATCGGCGCCGTTGCTTCCGCCTGTGTGCAAACAACCGTCCGGATCAATCCTGCAGGTATAACGGTTCCAATAGTGATCCACCATTTTCGGCTTTCCGTCTTTCAGGGTAAACACAGCGATCACCTGATGGTCGTCAAGTCGCAGGATCAGTTCGTCGTTTCCGTCGCTATTCAGATCCATAAGCGTATATCCGAATCGCTCGGTACCGTTTTCCGCCAAGCCGTCAGTGTCGCGAGGGTAAAGAGCCAAAGCGGAATCAGAAAGCGCAGAGAGCAATTCCTTTTCTTCAGGATCCGAAAAATACCGTTCGTTTGTCATGGTCGTCGAGTATTCAAGACAATGTTCCACCGCGTCACGATAAAGATGGATGACGGGGGCATACGTTTCCGGGATCAAAATCATTCTGTCATTTTCCGAAGAAACGGCGGTAGTTTCCGCACTCTGATCCGTTTCTTTTTCGGGTAATCTATTACAAGCGGTCGCGCTCACAAGCAGCGCCGCGGAAAGCAGCAGGGAGAGCAGTTCTTTTTTCATGTGGTTTTCCTTTCTTTTTGATCGTTCCAAGATGATACCCGATCTCTGTTTTTTTATAACATGGTCGTTTGGATATTGCAAGAAAAAAAGGAACATTTTCTCTATTTATCCTCAGTACGTTTCATAGGAATACTGCCTAATATGAACGAAACGATGATTACCGGCCATCCGGTAAGTAACAGCACGTTTTCTTGAAGTTTGACTCTTCCGGGTCCGTAAGAAAAATCGACTGTCCCGAAAAAAATCAGATATTGAAAAACGAACGCCGCAAGTGTTATGATCGCCGAAATGAAATAGCAAACTTTGACTTTTCCGCTTGGCTCATACCTGAGAAGTTTATAAACGCTTCTGATACAAGAAAGTTCCATCAGTAAAGCCGGAGTCCCGAAGAATACGTACGCGAACAAATCAATACCAAATGCATATTCACTCGGAGACAACGTCGAAGATGTGGCTTTGAATTCATTATATAATACTACTATCTTCACCAAAAAAAACATGAAAGACAATGCAAATAAAGCGAAACTGATCCATAAGAATAATTGATGCTTTCTGGCTTTCATTGCTATTCCTCCTTATTTTGAGATTCGTATATATAGTACTATATCACAAAGCGGTACAAAAATCAAGTATCAAAAAACTAAATGAACCAATAATTTAACAGGGGAGGTGGACGAGAATGAAAAATTGACATGGCGATCATCTCCTTTTTCAGACACAGAAAATTAACAACTTGAAGAGAAAAAAAGGGCAGAATCGAGAGAAAAAATCTCTCTATTCTGCCCTTAAAAGCGGGATTCCGAGGTTCAAATCCTTGACATATAGGCAAAACCCGCATTTGCATCTTTTTAGTTTCACGAAAAAACGATTTTCAAAAACGCGAGGAAAACGGAGCAAAAACGAGAAAAACCGAGGAAAACATCGGTTTTTCAGGATGCATCTTTTTTGGTCGCATAAGTTGGTTGCGGAGGTGGGATTTTTCATTGCCCACCCCAGTCGCATCGGAGGGGATTTCCACGGGCATAGCACCGTGAAAATCCCTCCGTGCTTCATGGGGATCGGCTGCGCAAAAACAACCCACCGGGCTGTTTTTGCTTGCCTACCCACGACCTCCGCCGGAGGTCGTGATGCAATATCGCTCCGCAACCAAACAGGAACGGGACACCGTTGGTGTCCCGTTCCTGTTTGACCGGCTCGGCCATTTGAGATACACGCCGCAAAGCCGCATAAATACTGGGTTTTCGGCATTTTGGCAG
>CAMYUQ010000003.1 GCA_947302045.1 uncultured Clostridia bacterium | reverse complement strand
ATATAGAGCTCGATCTCGGTCATGCAGGCAAGATAATCGTCCGGATCGCCCTGATCGGCTTCCAGACGGCGCAATTCGGTGATATCATTCAGGATCGGCACGAGCCGTTCGAGCATCCGCGTCAGTTCTTCACAGCGGAGCATATCGTCGAAGGTGGCGAGACGATACCGGATGACCTCGGGATCGGTCGTTTGAAAGGAGGAAAGATCGCCGCTTTTGAGGGAAAACCGCTCCAAAAGCCCGAGTTCCTGTAAGGTAAACAGATCAATATCGGGTTTGGCATTTCCTTCCTCATGGGCGCGACGGGATTCCTCATCCGGATAAATCAGACTGAATTGGCTGAAATCGCTATCCATATCCGCGGTTTCCTTTCAAAGTTTTTTCTCTCCCTATTGTATCACAAAAAACTGCATTCGTCTACACCGTTTTGGAATTTTTCACATTTTTTTCAAAAATCTTGACCGAATGCCCGGAATATGGTAAAATGAATGCAGTCACGGGGAAAAGGAGGGAGAGAAAACGATCACGAATATTACGGAACT
Organism: uncultured Clostridia bacterium; assembly: GCA_947302045.1. Lineage (GTDB taxonomy): Bacteria > Bacillota > Clostridia > Oscillospirales > CAG-272 > UMGS1865. The sequence continues at coordinate 56,901 of CAMYUQ010000003.1, read as the reverse complement.
ATGGATGGACGCGGGCAAAGAGGATCTTCTGCGCCTGTCCGGGTTTTCTGCCGCCGGATCGGATTATGAACTCTTCCGAAATCTTTGTATTGCTTCGGAGCGTTTGCCGGGGCATCCCGAACGCAGGATCTCGGAATATCAATTACAAGCTTTGTTCGGAATTTCAACCGGATTGAATCCCGAATCCTGCGCCTTCGTTTGGAAACAGACGGCGGAATCCCTGCTTGTTTTCCCTTTAAAAAAAGCAGACGCTGAACGTGCGAAAGAAGAGATAAGAACGCCGGAGTGGAGTCCGATCCCGCCGGAAAATGCAAACGGATTTGTAAAACTGCCCGAAAGAAAAGCGGCGGATTATGAAGCATGGAAGACGTTGCAGGAGCCGCTTGTCGGGAACCGTATGCGATTGGATATTCCTGCCGGCTTTTTTGCCGAGTCACCGAATCTTTACCTCGTAAACCGGCATCTGAGCGGGGAAGCACCCGACGAAAATATCTGGATCTGTCAGCAGGCGCGGTTCTTATGCGAAATGTGCCGCCGCGACGGAGGGGAACTTTTGTTCCGCTCAACAAACGGAACAGAGGAGATCCCACGCCTTTTGCGGATGCTGGAAAGGCAGGTCGGCTTGCCTCGCTTTTACTGGATGTGGGATGAAAAATAAAACTGCCGCGAGGCAGTTTTATTTTTCATCCCAATGATATTGCGTGAGCTGTCCGGCTTCCTGCAAGCCGGCGAAATTTTGTTGCCGCAACACTTCGTAAACGGCAACGGCGACCGAATTGGAAAGGTTGAGCGAACGCAAACCTTCCCGCATCGGAATCCGGACGCACCGGTCGGGATGCGCGTGCAGGAAATCCTCGGGCAGACCTTTGGTCTCCTTTCCGAAAAAGAGAAAGGTTTCTTCCGGATAGGTCACCTCGGTATAACTTCTCGGCGCTTTGGTGGAAAAACAATAGAAGTCGGCGTTCGGATGTTTGGAAAAGAAATCTTCCAGCCCGTCATAATAGGTAATATCGAGCAGATGCCAGTAATCCAGCCCCGCACGTTTGAGTTTCTTGTCGTCAATCTCAAATCCGAGCGGTTTGATCAGATGGAGGGAAGCGCCGGTCGCCGCGCAGGTGCGGGCAATATTGCCGGTATTCTGCGGAATTTCGGGTTCATGCAACACAATATTCAGGTGAGACATAAAGATTCCTTTCGGACAGCGTTTTCCTTATCATACCATATTTCAAAGCGATGTGCAAGATTTTTTTCCAAAAACGCGGAAAGTTTACAAAATATACTGTTTTTTGAAAGACAAGTATGCTATAATATAAACTGATATTTTATTTGATTGTGCAGGGAAAGGATATTATCATGTCGCTTGCATCAAAAATTTTCGGAACATACAGCCAAAGGCAGATCAAAAAGATCAAGGCGCTTGCCGATCGGGTCGACGAGCTGGGAGAAACCTACAAAGCCATGAGCAATGCGGAACTGCGCGGCGTTACCGATCAGCTCAAAGCGCGGCTTGCCGCGGGCGAAACGCTGGACGATATTCTGCCGGACGCGTTTGCGGCGGTCCGCGAAGCCGATGACCGCGTGCTCGGAAAACGTCCGTTCCGCGTGCAGATCCTAGGCGGAATCATTCTGCATCAGGGAAGGATCGCCGAAATGAAAACCGGTGAAGGAAAAACGCTGGTGGCAACCCTGCCCGCATATCTCAACGCGCTGGAAGGAAGAGGCGTCCATATCGTAACGGTCAACGATTATCTTGCGCGCGTGGGTGCGGAAGAGATGGGACGGGTCTACGATTTCATGGGGCTTTCCACGGGCTTGATCGTGCACGGTCAGAACAACGAAGAAAAACGTGCGGCCTACGCGGCGGACATCACCTACGGTACCAACAACGAGTTCGGCTTCGATTATCTGCGGGATAACATGGTGGTCTACAAGGAGCAGATGGTACAGCGCGGTCACATTTTTGCGATCGTGGACGAAGTGGACTCGATCCTGATCGACGAGGCGAGAACGCCGCTCATCATCTCGGGCGCAGGAGAGCAGGTTTCGGATCTTTACGAGCGTGCCGACACGCTGGTGCGCAAGATGCGAAAATACGTCATCAAAGAGTTGGATTCCAAAGAGGAGCACGATGATATCGACGCGGATTACATTGTGGACGAAAAGGCAAACAATGCGATCCTGACGCCAAAGGGCGCTAAGAAAGCCGAGGAATTTTTCGGGCTTTCCAAGATTACCGCCGCGGAAAACGCCGAGATCGCGCACCACGTCAATCAGGCAATCCGCGCCTACGGTTGTATGCACCGGGACGTGGATTATGTGGTGAACGAAAACGGCGTTATGATCGTTGACACCTTCACAGGACGTCTCATGCCCGGCAGACGGTATTCGGACGGCCTGCATCAGGCGATCGAAGCCAAAGAGGGCGTGCAGGTGCAGAAAGAGAACAAAACGCTTGCAACGATCACGTTCCAGAATTATTTCCGGATGTATGAAAAGCTGTCGGGTATGACCGGTACGGCCCTGACCGAGGACAACGAATTCCGGGAGATCTATTCGCTCGACGTTGTGGAGATCCCGACCAATATGCCGATGATCCGCAAGGATCACCCGGACGCTGTTTATAAAAGCGTTGAGGCAAAATACCGCGCTATTGTGGAAAAGGTCAAGGAATGTCACGAAAAGGGACAACCGGTTCTGGTCGGTACGATCTCGATCGACAAATCGGAAGAACTTTCCCGGCGGCTGAAAAATGCGGGTATTTCGCATACGGTTCTGAATGCGAAGTATCACGCAAAAGAAGCCGAGATCGTTGCGCAGGCAGGCAAATACGGCGCCGTCACCATTTCCACCAATATGGCGGGGCGCGGAACCGATATTCTGCTCGGCGGAAACCCCGAATTTATGGCGAAAGCCGAGATGCGTGCAAAAGAAGTGCCGGAAGAATATATTCTGGAATGCACTGGCATGACCGAGACGACCGACGAGGGTCTGCTCGAAGCAAGAGCTCTTTTCAGAAAGCTTTATGAAAAGCATAAACAGGAAATCGCGCCCGAAGCGGAAAAGGTCAAGGCGGCGGGCGGACTGTTTATTCTGGGAACCGAACGGCATGAAAGCCGACGGATCGACAATCAGCTGCGCGGACGGTCCGGGCGGCAGGGCGACCCCGGCGAATCCAAATTCTATCTTTCGATGGAAGACGATCTGATGCGACTCTTCGGAGCGGATCGGATTCTCGGGATCGTCAACGCGCTGAGAATGCCGGACGATATGCCGATCGACGCGCGGATTCTCTCGGGCGCAATCGAACGTGCACAGAAGAATCTGGAAGACGCCAACTTCAAACGCAGAAAATATGTATTGTCGTATGACGACGTGATGAACCAGCAGCGGAATCTGATCTACGGACAGCGTCAGGACGTTCTCAACGGAACCGACATTTCCGGAACGGTCCGGAAGATGATCCAATCCACGGTCGAGGGCGTGGTAAACGATTTTACCGGTCAGGACAGTCCGGCGGATTGGAATCTGGAAGGCTTGCGCGCTCATTTTATGGGTGTACTGACCACCGAGGAAGATTTCCGTTATTCCGCGGAAGAGCAGAAAAAGCTGTCGCGCGAATCTATTTCGGAAACGCTTTATGACCGTGCGATGGGGATCTACCGTCAGAAAGAAGAGCTGTTCGGAGAAGATATCTTCCGGGAGGTTGAGCGAACCGTTCTGCTTCGGTGCGTTGACAGCGCATGGATGAATCATATCGACCTCATGGAGGATCTCAAAGGAAATATCGGACTGCAAGCTTACGCACAGCGGGATCCGATCAATGAATACCGGATTCAGGGTGCCGATCTCTTTGAAACCATGGTAGACGATATTCGTCAGAATACCGTGCGCACGATCCTGTCGGTCGTGCCGAAGAATCAGCCGATCCGTCGGGTGCAGGTTGCAAAGCCGCTTACCGAGGGATTTGAAAACGCACAGTCCCGCACGCAGAAGAAGGTCAAGGTCGTGAACCGTCCTGCCGTTTCGGACGCGAGAGTGGGCAGAAACGATCCCTGTCCCTGCGGATCCGGAAAGAAATACAAGAACTGCTGTATGCGGAAAGAGCAGGGACAGCAGTAAAAATCACTTGACATGAAAGGAGGAGCGCCATGGGCTTCGGCTATTTGTTTCTTGGGTATCTGACGGCGTTTCTCTTGAAACTGACGGCAAACGGAATCAGGATCGGAGCCGTCGCGCTGGTGTTGGGATATGCGCTCATGGCGGCCGGATTGTTCAAACTCCGCCGCTACCAAGCCCGCTTTACAGCGGCTCTGTGGGTGCTTCTTCCGCTGTCTTTGCTTGCCGTTTACGAACTTGCAAAAATGTTCTGCGATCTGTTCCTTTGGAATCCTTTCTGGATCAACGAAACGGTTACCGCGGTCGTTTCCTGGCTGACGTTGCTTCTGATCCTGCTTTTTCACGCGGCATTGCTCTCGGCGATCCGGGTGCTTGCCATGGAGGTCGGGCTTCCGAAGCTTGCCGCCGCGGCGGTACGAAATCTGCTTTTTTTCGGACTCTACGTTGTGTTCTATGTTCTGATAAACGTTCCGGGGCTTGACAGCGCGAGACCGTATCTGATCATTTGCGCAACCGTGGTCAACGTTTCCTATTTGCTTCTGAACCTTTTGCTGTTGCTTTCCTGCATGAAAAATATTTGCCCGGAAGGGGAGGAAGAACAGCCGAAGCACCGCTACCGCTGGAACTTTCTGAACAAGATCGGAGATAAATTTTCCGAAACGCAGGAACGCGCGGTTGAAACGCGGCGTCGGGAGTTGGAAGAACGTATGCGGCGGCGAGCAGAAAAACGGGAGCAGAAAAAACGGAAATGACAGAGGGGAGGAAAGGGAAATGAGGGCAAGCGGAAAGCTGCGCTTTTGGTGGATAACTGCCGCCGTTCTTTTCCTGTGGAATCCGATGGTCGGGATGCGTGATTATCTGCCCGACTGTCTGGGATACCTTTTCCTTGTCATCGGGCTTTCCCGGTTATCCGATCTGAACGATACGTTAGGGGAGAGTCAGGGACATTTCCGAACGATGCTTTGGATCTCGCTGGGGCAGCTGGCGGCGCAGTATCTCATATACGGATATTTGTCTCCGCAGGAAAAAATACTCAACCGCTATGAAACGCCGGGGTGGATCCTGCTGTTTTCCTTCCTGTTCTTCGCACTGGAATGTTGGTTTTTGATTCAGGCATACCGCACCCTGTTCCGGGGACTTCAAGGGTTGGCGGAACGGTGCGGCTCGACCGTTCACGGGCAGGATCGGAAAGGGAAAACCGCTTTCGAGAAGATGTCCCGCTTTTCCACCGTTTTTGTCATCCTGCGCGGTATTTTGTCGGTGATCCCGGAGGCAACGACGCTGACTTCCTACGAACATGAAGTTGAAAAGACAACGACCGATCTCTATAACTATCTGGGGGCTATTCGCGCACTCTGCCTGATTCCGGCAATCGTTCTCGGGTTTGTCTGGATGGTTTGCTGGGGGGTGTTCTTGATCCGACTGCAAAAAGATACGGATTTTCAAACTGCCCTGTGGCAGAAATACGAAACGCAGGTACTGCCGGATACGGGACTGCTCCTGAACCGGCGTCTCGGATATGCGTTTCTGCTGTTTCGCGTCGGTATGGTTTGCACCGCGGGGTTGACCTTGCAGGGAAGAGAGTTTTTACCCGACTATGCGGCGATTTCTCTGTTCCTGATCGGAATCCTTTTACTTTGGAATTTGATTCGGCCGAAGTGGTGGATCTTTGCGGCGGGCGCATTTTCCCTGGCTGTCAGCGTGGCGCAAACAGCCCTCGGCAGAAGCTTTTTCGACCGCTATTCGCTCCCCGACGCGCAGTATTACGAAGAGGCGTACGACCGGTTGCTGATCCTGCGGTCGTTCAGTGCTCTCGAAGTTGTTTGCACTCTGCTCTGCGTATTCGGCGTTTTGCTGCTTTTGTATCGCATGATCGGCAGGCACTTGCCGGTCGACTACGGAGCGGGGGCAGGAGAGCTCTCCCGGGAAGCTACGCGGAAAAAGTTGAAGGAATACCGGAAACGGTTTCTTTGTATCGGACTGGCAGAAGTCCTTCTGGCAACCGGCAGGATCGCAAATTTGTTTTTGGAAGAGCGGTGGACGTGGTTCTGGTGGATTCCGTTGATCTTGACCGGTATTTCTGTTCTGCTGTTTTCGATTTTGATGGATGATCTTGCGGAACAGTTCCGCAACCAATATCCGGCAAAGCAGGATATTTGAAGAAGGGAGAACCGCTGTGTTTGAAGTGGATCGCGTGCCGGAAACGTTGCTTTCCGCACTGACAAAACGGGGACAGGATCCGCGGGCTTTTTTGCTCGCGGCGTTTTGTGATTGCGATCCCGCTCAGCGGCCGGATCGCGTCTGGCTTTTTGCCGATGCGGACAACCTGTATACTGTCCGGGAAAACGGCTGCGAACCGCTCGCCTCTTATCCGCTGAGCGATCTTTCGGATTTTCATGTGGAGGAACAGCTTTCCAGCGGACGTCTGCTTGCAAAAAAAGGGGAGGAGACGATACTGATCGCCTCGTTTACCAATTTTTGCAAGGATTCGGTTCTGCTCTTCGCAAAATACGCGAATCTGCAACTTGCGGGAAAAGAATGGGAGCCGGAGGAAAAGGAACTGCCGCAGGCAAAGTGCTGTCCCAAGTGCGGAATGCGCTATCCGGACGCCAACAGGCGCGTTTGTCCGCACTGCATGGAAAAGGGAAAACTTTTCAAACGTTTCTCGGTTTTTCTTCTCCGCTACCGGGTGGATCTGATCCTCGTTTTGCTCTCGCTCGTTTTCCTGACCTCCATGAGCATCATCGCGCCCTATCTTTCGGGCGGATTCTTCTACGATCAGGTCATCGATCAAACGGGTCGGTTCTACGGGGAGATTCTGCTTCTGCTCGGGATTCTGATCGCCACAAAGGTTTTGCGGATGCTCTCTTCCATGGTGAACAACTGGATCACATCCAAAGTCGCGGCAAAAATGGTGTTTGACCTCAAACAGACTATTTTCGGGGCGATGGAACGGTTGTCGCTTTCCTTTTTCACAGGACGGCAGACCGGAGGATTGATGACGCAGGTCAACAACGATTCCAATACCATTTACGAGTTTTTCTGCGACGGCGTTCCGTATTTTATTATCAATATCGTCCAGGTCGCAGTTCTGACGATCCTGCTGTTTTTGATCCAGCCGTTGCTCGCTGTGGTCGCCCTGATCACGGTTCCGGTTTTCTTTTTCCTGATGCGTTGGCTGTTCCGCAACGCCAAAACGCTTCATGCGAGACGCTACTCCGGAAGCCATTCGCTCAATTCCTTCCTGGCGGACATCTTTTCGGGAATGCGGGTCGTGAAAGCGTTTTCCAAAGAAGAAGCCGAGAACAACCGGTTTTCGGACCGAAGCAGGAGATTGGCGGAGAGTGACAAACGTCTCTCGCTTTTCAATAACTATGCCTGGCCGCTTGCCGGAACCGTTCTACTGCTCGGCAATATCATTGCATGGGGAGTCGGCGGCTGGATGGTAATTACAGGATACGGCGGCATGACCTACGGTATGCTCCTGACCTTTATTGCCTACATGAACATGATCTATTCTCCGCTGGACTTTTTTAGCGACATGATGAACCGAACGGCGGATTGCTCCAATGCCATGCAGCGCCTCTTTGAAATAATGGATGCCGAGCCGGACGTCTTTGAAAAAGAGGACGCACTCGCACCGGAGACTCTGGATGGTCGGGTTGAATTTGACCACGTTTCCTTTTCTTACACCAAAGGCAAACGGGTGATCGAGGACATCAGTTTTTCGGTGGAACCGGGACAGATCCTCGGGATCGTCGGGCATACCGGAGCCGGAAAAAGTACGCTTGCCAACCTGCTCATGCGTCTGTATGATACCGAGGACGGAATGATCCGGATCGGAGGATATCCGATCAAGGATCTGTCCCTGCGCACGGTCTACCGGAATATTTCGATCGTCTCCCAGGAAACCTACCTGTTCATGGGATCCATTCTGGAAAACATCCGGTATGCCAGACCGGGGGCAACGTATGAAGAGGTTGTGCAGGCGGCAAAAACGGCAGGGGCGCATGATTTCATCATGCGGTTGCCCGACGCATACCATACGCGGATCGGTGCGGGGTATCAGGAGCTTTCCGGCGGCGAGCGGCAGCGAATATCCATCGCGCGCGCCATTCTGAAAAATCCGACGATTCTGATTCTGGATGAAGCGACCGCGGCAATGGACACGGCGACCGAGCGAAGGATCCAAGAGGCGCTGAATCAGTTGACCGTCGGGAAAACGACGATCATGATCGCGCACCGGCTGTCTACCCTGCGTGATGCGGATAAGCTGATCGTGATCGAGCGGGGGCGGGTTGCCGAAGAGGGAACCCATTCCGAACTGCTCGGAATAGAGAACGGCATTTATAAAAAACTGTTTACATTGCAGGAAGAGGCATTGAAAAATGCCGGTATTACCGAATAAAAAAGGGAAAGGACGGATAGAAGAATGGGACCGGGAGGACCGATGGGAATGCCTCCGATGCACGGGCACGGAGGAGACGGATTCGGAAGCGGAAAAAAACATTCGATCCATCGCGATAGGGAACGGTCGCTGGAAGAAATATCGGCAACCGTATGGCTGACGCCCGAAAATGCTTCATTCGCTCTGCGCAGCGGATTGCTTTATCTGACCTGCGAGGGAAAAGAAACGCGGGTAACGTTGCGGCGCGCGTTTCCGTTCGATACCTTATGGGAATTTATTTCGGTGCTGAATGAGGATGAGGACGAATGCGGGATCATACGCGATCTTGCGGTTTTCGGGGAAGCGGAACAGGTGCTTTTGCGGGAAGAATTGGAGCGGCGCTATTATTCCCCGAAGATCCTGAAAATTCTCTCTTTCAAGGAACGCTACGGCTTTTCGTACTGGCGTGTGCAAACACCGGAAGGAGAAATGCAGTTCACCCTGCACGATACTTATAAAAGTCTCGTTCACATCACTGAAAACCGCGTGATTTTGCTGGATGTGAACGGCAACCGGTTTGAAATTCCGGATTTGAAGGCATTGGATAAAAAAAGTTACCGAAAAATCGAGCTTTACCTGTAAAAAAAGAGAGAGATGAAAGGAGGTGCGGACGGTGGCGAAGGAGAAACAAAATTTGCGGGAACTGCTGGAAGAATACGAACCCGGAACAGATCTGCGTAATAATTCCGTCCTTGCAACCGGTCTGCACCCAACAGAGCCGTTCACGCAGGTAACCTCGCTTTCGGTCTTTTCCAAAGACGGCGGATTGCGGGTTTACACCGACGGAATCCGGACGCAAAGTGTTCCTGCGGATGCTATTTCGGAATTCCGAATGGAGATCGGAGTGGGAGCGGTTTTTGCAATCTATGTGCGCAAAGAGGACGGAGAAGAGGTGCTTTTTGCGCGCGAGAGAGGGGAAGGACAGCATAAAATGTCCGCTTTTGTCCGGGCGGCAAACCGGCTTCTGCGTGCGACCGGAGAAAAAGAATCCAGGCAAAAAACGCTAACCTGTCCGACCTGCGGAGAGACGTTTTTGCCGGGACAGCGTTGTCCGCGCTGTTCTTCGAAAAAGCGGGAACTGACGCGGCTTTTGAAATTTGCAAAGCCCGAATGGGGGCATATCGCCATCACCGTTCTGCTGTTCGGGGTGACGACCGCGCTCGGTATTCTGATCCCGTATCTGAACCGGATTTTGGTGGACGATTATATTCAAAGCAAGGAAGCAGTCTTTTTGCTCGGCTTTCTGGGAATGATCTTTTCCATTTTGGCGGTAAACGTGCTGCGCCGTGCGGTGAATATCGTGCGCGGCTGGTTTCTGGCGACTGCCGGGAATCGCCTGATCGTGCGCCTGCGCGACACGGTTTTCAAAAAAATACAGGCGCTCTCCATTTCCAAAGTATCAAAAGAAAACGCCGGAGAGCTGATGCAGCGCGTCAATCAGGACAGTACGCGGATCAAGGATTTTCTGATCAATCAGCTCCCGAATCTGCTTGAACAGAGCTTACTGCTTGTTTCGGTTTCGCTTCTCTTGTTCCTCTACGATTGGCGGCTTGCGTTATTGATCCTGATCCCTGCGCCCATCATTACCTTTTCATTCCGGTCTTTTTGGCTGTTCATGCGAAAACTGTTCGCACGCAGACGGGAACTTAACGCCCAAGGAAGTGCTATTCTGCACGACATTTTTTCGGGCATTCGTGTTGTCAAATCCTATGGGATGGAGAAACGCGAAGAGGAAAGGTTCGTTGGAATGGCGGCGGCGGAACGTGACGCACAGTTGCGGCAGGAAAAAATCTGGGCGATTTTGATGCCGATCCTGCAATTTCTCATGGGAATGGGAGAATATATCCTTCTGTTCTACGTGGGGCGGCAGATGCTGGCAGGACGGATGAGCGCCGGCGAACTTTCTCAATTTTCTTCGTACGCAAGTATGATCTACGCGCCGCTGACGCTGCTGTTCCGGATTCCGCGGCAATTTGTTTACATGATGACCTCGCTGACCCGTATTTATGAGTTGATTGACGAACCGATCGAGGTGGCGGATGCGGAACATCCGCTGGAACCATCCTGGAACGGCAGAATCGAGATCCGGAGCGTATCCTTTGGCTATCATGATGTGGGAGAAGTTTTGCACGATCTGAACCTTGTGATAGAACCGGGGGAGTTTATCGGACTGGTCGGACATTCCGGAGCAGGGAAAAGCACCCTGATCAATTTGATCCTGCGAATGTACGACGTTGAAGAGGGAAGTATTCTGATCGACGGCATCGACATCCGGGATATTTCTCAGCAAACGCTCCGTTCTCATATGGGCGTGGTCCTGCAGGAGAATTTTCTGTTTACGGGGACCGTTTGGCAGAATCTGACCTACGCAAAGCCTGGTGCTTCATGCAGTGAAGTGATCGCCGCGGCAAAAGCGGCGGGCGCGCATGAATTTATCATTCGGTTACCGGACGGCTACCAGACCTACATCGGTGAAAAGGGCTATACACTCTCGGGCGGCGAACGGCAACGCATCTCGATCGCGCGAGCCCTGCTCCACGATCCGAGCATTCTGATCCTCGACGAAGCAACGGCGTCGCTCGACACCGAAACCGAAAAATGGATTCAGGACGCGCTTTTGTCGCTTTGCAAGGGTCGAACGACGATCGCCATTGCGCACCGACTCTCCACGCTCCGAAACGCCACGCGTCTTGTCGTGCTGGATCACGGCAGGATCGTCGAGAGCGGAACGCACGCCGAACTGATGGAAAAAGAGGGCGTTTACTACCGGCTTGTCATGGCGCAGCGGGAAATGTCCCGGATGGAAACGAAATAAAAAAAGAGGGAGGAAATATCCGGCATGAAACGGGGACTTGCGATCTGCATGGGATTTCTCTCTCTTTTGCTGCTCTTTACCGGGTGCCGGAAAAAAGAAGTCTCCAAAACGGCGACGATTTTTGCAATGGATACCGTAATGGAGTTCACGGTATACGGAAATTCGGAAATAATGCCGCAGCTGGAAGCGACCGTTCGGGAAATGGAGAACCGTCTTTCGGTGACGGTCGACGGGAGCGAGGTTGCCGTGTGGAACCGGGGCGGATCGGAAACCTTTTCGCCGGATACAGCGGATCTCGTCGCGCGCGCACTGGAATATTGCCGCCGAACCGACGGCGCACTGGATATTACGGTTTGTCCGCTCATGCGTGCCTGGGGATTTACAACGGAAACCTACCGTGTTCCAAGTGCGGAAGAACTCGCCGAATTGCTTGAAAAAGTAGATTATCGGCACATCAAGGCGGACGGGACGACGTTTTGCAAAAGCGCGGGTACCGAGATCGATCTCGGCGCGGTTGCAAAAGGAGAGCTTGGAAATCGGTTGATCCGGATGCTCCGGGAGTCTGGCGTGAAGAGCGCACTCCTGAATTTGGGCGGAAACGTTGTTGCGTTGGGCAACAGACCGGACGGAGCCGCCTGGCGGATCGCGATCGAAGACCCGGGCAAGGAAGGTTATGCCGGGGTTTTGCAGGTCACCGATTCTGCGGTAGTGACCTCCGGCGGGTATGAGCGGAATTTTACCCAAAACGGAGTCGTCTATCACCATCTGCTTGATCCGAAAACCGGACTTCCTGCGTCAAGCGGTTTGCTCTCTGTAACCGTTGTGGGAGCGGACGGGATGCTCTGTGACGCCATGTCGACCGCGTGCTTTGTAATGGGACTCGAAAAATCGATTGAACAATGGAAAACCTACCGCGATTTTGAAGCGGTTTTCCTGACCGAAGCGGGAGATATTTATCTGACAGAAGGATTGGAATCTTCCTTTACGGCTGTTGACCGATACGCAGATGCGAAAGTGACGGTGATCCGGGCATGAAGACAAAAACGTGGATTATCATTCTGGCAGGCGTTTTTTTGCTTGGGTTGATCGGTACCTTGATCGTTTTCTTTCGCCCGACCGAAAACAAAATCGCCAATCTGTATGTGGACGGCGTTTGCATCCGTTCCATTGATCTTTCAAGCGTGACCGAACCCTACGAATTTACGGTTGAAACCGACCACGGAAGCAATACCGTGCGTGTGGAGCAGGGCAGGATCGCGGTGATTTCCGCCGATTGCGCGGACGGAACCTGCATCCGAACCGGATGGATCGGAGAGCGCGCAAACCCCATCGTTTGTCTGCCGCACCGGCTGGTGATCCGGATCGAATCGGACGTCGTGGGCGACGTCGACGCGGTTGCGAGGTGACGGGATGAAGATCAGACGATTGACTCTTTGCGCGGTTTTGACCGCTATGGCTTGCACGCTGTTCTGGATCGAGTTGCAGATCCCGTCGCCGATTCCGATCCCCGGCGTCAAGTTGGGGCTTGCCAATCTGGTCACGCTCTTTGCCATGTTTGCCATAGGTCCTGTTGATACGCTTTTGATCCTGATCCTGCGGATCCTGCTGGGCGGCCTGATCGGCGGTAATCCGATGGCGGTCGCATATAGCTTCGCAGGCGGGTTGCTCTGCTATCTGATCATGCTTCTGCTTCGGCGGATACTTGGAGGCAGGCAAATCTGGGTGGCGGGGGTGTTGGGAGCGGTTGCACACAATCTCGGTCAGATTTCGGTCGCTCTTGTTCTGACGCAAACGCCGCAACTGCTGTATTATCTTCCGGTGCTTCTGGTATCGGGAATGCTGACCGGACTTTTCACGGGGCTGATCGCCCAGTTTTGCGTTCTCCGGATCGGTTGGATCAAATAAAAAAGCGGGCGCATTTCCCATCGGATAGGGAGATGCGCCCGTTTTTTCTTTTGGATCATTCGGTTCGCAACGCTTCAACCGGATTTCGCCGCGCGGCAAATCCGGAGGGAAAAAGCCCTGCAATGAAGGTCAGGAACATACTGATCAGCAGCAGTGCAATAGCGCCCACCGGCGGCAAAACCGCGCGCAAATTGGCGATCCCGGTCAGGTGGTAGAGGATCAGATTGATGATCTGATTGAGGAGCAGCGTTACAACGATCCCGATCACACCGGCGATAAATCCGACGATCAGCGTCTCCGCATTGAAGACACGCCCGACGTCGCGGCGGGAGGCGCCGATCGAACGCAGAATGCCGATCTCTTTGGTGCGTTCCAAAACCGAAATATAGGTGATGATGCCGATCATGATCGAGGAAACCACGAGAGAGATCGCAACAAATGCGATCAGAACGTAGGTAATGGCGTTGACGATCGTGGTGATCGAGGACATCAGCAAGGCAACGTAATCGGTGTAGGAGATTTGCTTTTCTTCCTCTACCGATTTGTTGTAGGCACTGATCAACTTGGAAATTTCGTCCTTGTTTTCAAAGGAAGCGGCAAACAGACGGATGGATTGCGGAGAATCCTCGCTCACGTAGCCCAACGCGCTCAGATTCTGCGCATAAGTGCTTTCCGAGAATTTCGGAGGCATGAATTCTTCATAGATCAAAAGATACTGCGCGTCGGTCGGCACCGTTCCGCCGAGAATCTGTTCATCGGAAATGCGATCAAACTCTCCTTTTTTGGTTTGCCGGATGTTTTCCATCACCGGTTCACGAAGCATCGAGAGAATCGTCTCGGAAAATTCTCCACCTTCCTGCACGGAATCCAGCAGTTTACGAAAATCCGACGCGCGGTATTGTCCGTTGCTGTAACGGGATAACTGCTCAATGATCTGATCCTGCTTTTCCGGATCGAGCAACTGCTGCAAGAGTTGTTCCAGCGTCGCGTTTATTTCCTGTTCCGTTGGAATGGAGAGAAGATTTCGATAAAGCTCTGCACGCTCGGTGTCCGAAAGCCCGGCGGCGTATGCCTGTGCGTCGGCAATTTTTTCCGCCTCGGTCGGCGTATTGGAGGCGGTCACGAAGGGAAGTCCCGTCAGCACGTCGGTCGAGGGATCCGCTTGCTGAGCGGTCAGCAACGGGCTTTTAGCGGTTTGTTCGAGCGCGTAGCGACTGAGCTTAGCGGTATAGGCGACGGTTCCGGTCAGCAGGGTAGCGGTCGCGTCCGGGTTGGGACGAATGATTCCGACCACTTTCAGCGGAATGCCGGTATCGGATGCATAAAGAATTTTTCGACCTGTCTCGTCCTCGCTTCTGTCCTCATAAACGCCGTCCGTCATCTGGTAACAATCGGAAGCGAGGAGAAGCTTGAACTGCATTCCGAGCATTTCTTCAAAGGTGTAGGAGCGCAGGTTGGAGGTATCGATCTGATCTCCCGCCGCGGCGGCAAGAAGCGTTGCGCGAATTTCATCGTAGGTGCGCAAACCGAGCGCATAAAGAGCAAGGTCGCTGACCTCGTTTTTCTCTGTCACAACCAAAACGACCTCGTTGTATTCTGTCGGCCAGGTTCCGTAAACAAGGTCATACTGCTCTTTGAGCAACGGATGGATGAGCTCTCCGTCCGTTCCTTCCAGCAACTCCTCCCAAACTTTATAGCTGGAATTTGTGAACGCGGAGTTATTGCCGAGCCCCATCATCTGACTCATCCCGTTTCCGTAGATCAGTTTGAACAGTTCGGTGATGTCGGATTTGATGATTTTTCCGCTTGTGTCGGGGGTCAGGATCCGCCAGTTGAAATCGTACCGGTATTGAACGGCGCTGACGTAGGGATCAAATTTCTCGTGGTTGGTTTCCATATAACGCTTGAAAGAGGCAAGATCGTTTTTGTTTACCGCAACGTTGTTGATCGAATTCATCAAATCCACGACGACGGTACTTTCGTAAACCTTGTCCGGATCGTGTTCAGCCGTTTCCTCCTCTTTGCCGGATCCCATAATAGCGGTCACAAGTGCCGAAATATCCGCATTTTCGGCATTGAGTTCGATGGGATAGCTTGAAAGCGTGTTGCGCTGGACCGAGTTGATATAGCTGTTCACGCCGGAAGAAACCGAAAGGATCAACGCGATTCCGATAATACCGATCGAACCTGCAAAGGAGGTCATAAACGTCCTGCCTTTTTTGGTCAGCAGATTGTTCAAAGAGAGGGATAGCGCCGTCCAGAAAGACATAGATTTCTTTTTTCGCCTTTTCTGAACGGTTTGATCTTCTTTTCGGGATATCTGCGCCGGAGCCGAATCGTCCACGACCCGGCCGTCCAGCAGGCGAATGATCCGGGTGGAATATTCCTGCGCCAGATCAGGATTGTGGGTGACCATGATGATCAGCTTTTTCTCGGAAATACTGCGCAGGATCTCCATGATCTGAATGCTGGTTTGGGTATCCAGCGCGCCGGTCGGTTCGTCTGCCAGAAGAATATCGGGGTCGTTGACCAGAGCGCGCGCGATGGCGACCCGCTGCATCTGTCCGCCCGACATCTGGTTCGGCTTTTTGTGGATCTGATCTTCCAGGCCGACCTGCCGCAGAGCGTCGAGCGCACGGCTTCGCCTTTCCGCACGGGAAACGCCCGAGAGCGTGAGCGCGAGTTCAACGTTTGCAAGCACGGTCTGATGCGGGATCAGGTTGTAGTTTTGAAAGACAAAACCAATCGAATGATTCCGGTAGTTGTCCCAGTCCGATTCCTTATACTGTTTGGTGGATATACCGTTGATCTGCAAATCTCCGCTGGTATATTGATCCAATCCGCCGATGATATTGAGCAGCGTCGTTTTTCCGCAGCCGGAAGGACCGAGAACGGAAACGAATTCATGTTCCCGAAAGTCGATCGAAACGCCGTCAAGCGCCCGCACGGTGTTATTACCGGCGGAATACTCCTTGATGATATTTTTAAGAGAAAGCAATGGTGACCTCCTGTTGACCGGATCCGATGAGGAACCGGATGAATAATCGTTTTTGCGTTTCCGTCATACTTCCGCCTGAGCGGTTTCAAACTGACTGTTATAGAGATGCGTATAGAATCCTCCGCTACGCAAGAGCGTTTCGTGGTTGCCCTGTTCAATGATGTTTCCGTCCTTCATAACCAGGATCACGTCGGCCGATTCAATGGTGGAGAGCCGGTGCGCAACCACGAAAGAGGTGCGTCCCTCCATCAATTTTGCAAAGGCGCTTTGAATTTTGAGTTCCATTCGCGTGTCAATGGAGGAAGTTGCCTCATCGAGAATCAGCATCGGCGGAGGAGCGAGCATGACCCGTGCAATGCAGAGCAGCTGCTTTTGCCCGAGTGAAAGAGAACCGCCGTCCTCTCCGAGAACCGTTTCATACCCGTTCGGCAACTGACGGATGAAGGAATCGGCGTGCACGGCTTTTGCCGCGGCAACGACTTCTTCCTCGGTCGCATCCGGTTTGCCCATGCAGATATTCTCCCGCACGGTTGCGCGGCGGAGCCAGGTTTCCTGCAAAACCATTCCGAATCCTGCCCGCAGACCGGAACGCTTCAGATCCCGGATATCGGTCCCGTCCAGTGCGATCGACCCTGCGTTAACGTCATAAAAACGCATCAGAAGATTGATCAGCGTAGTCTTCCCGCAACCGGTTGGCCCTACGATCGCGATCTTTTGCCCTGGAAGCACCTGCAAATTCAGGTTCTCAATAAGCTTTTGCCCGGGCGTATAGGAGAAAGATACGTCGGAAAAGGTGATCTGCCCTCGGATCTGTTCCGGCGATTTCGCGCCGGGAGGATCCGGCGAGACAGGCGCTTCGTCAAGCAGTTCAAAAACGCGGGAGGCGCAGGCGAGCGAGTTCTGCATTTCCGCCAGAACGCCGGATATTTCGTTGAACGGCTTTGTATATTGATTGGCGTATGAAAGGAAAGCCGTCAATTTTCCGACGGTGAAGGTCGCAACTCCTCCGGTCGGGATGCAAAGCAGCGCACCCGTCAGAGCAACGCCCGCGTACACCAGATTATTGACAAAACGGGTGGTTGGATTGGTTGTGGAGGAGAAGAAAACGGCGCGAAGCGAGCACTTTCCGAGCCGGGTATTGATCTCGTCAAAAGATTTTTGCGCTTCCTCTTCCTGCCCAAACGCCACGACTACTTTGTGGTTTCCGACGTATTCGTCGATCATGGCGGTTTGCTCGGCCCGCACTTCGGATTGCCGTTTGAAAAGCGCAAACGTGCGGGAGGCGATCAGAGCCGCCGCAATGAGCGAGAGCGGCGTCATCAAAATCACCACGGCGGCGATCGAGGGGCGGATCGTGAGCATAATGATCAGTGTGCCGATGATGGTGATGATCCCGGTAAAGAACTGTTGAAACGCCATGAGAAGCCCTTCGCCAAACTGATCCGCGTCGGTCATCATGCGGCTCACGGTCTCTCCGGTCGCATGACTGTCGTGGTAGGAGACGGGCAGAGATTGCAGAGTTTCAAACGCCTGCAAACGCAGTCGGTAGACGATCCCGAACACCAACCGGTTGTTCAGGGCGTTCATTGCCCATTGCGAAAGTGCCGTTACCAAAACGCAGATTCCGATGCGTATTGCGTTTTGTTTTACGACCTGCCAATCCACGTTTCCTTTTCCGACAATGGCGTCGATCGCATCTCCGGTGAAGAGCGGGATCAGAAGCAGCAGGAGCGAGCTGAGGGCACCGAGGAGCAGAGCGAGGAACAGTAAAAACCAGTCGGGGCGCAACAGCGTAAGGATCCGCCGGATCGTTCCGGTTCTGATCTTGTTTGCCTTTTTCATGCCGGGTCACCTCCTTTGCGAAACTGAGAGGTGTATATTTCACGGTAAACAGGACAGGTTTTCAGCAGTTCCGCGTGAGATCCGATCCCGACGATCCGACCTTCTTCCAATACCAGAATCTGATCAGCGTGCCGGATGGACGCCGTGCGTTGAGATACGATCAAAACGGTCGGACGGTAGGGAAGTTTACGGATCGCGTTGCGCAGTTCTGCTTCGGTCGCGTAGTCCAGAGCCGAGGCACTGTCGTCCAGAATCAGGATTTCTGGTTTGCGAACCAGCGCGCGCGCTATGGTGAGCCGTTGACGCTGACCGCCCGAGAAATTCCGTCCGTTCTGTTCTACCAAAGCGTCCAGACCGCCGTCTTTTTGCGCAACGAATTCTTTTGCCTGTGCGATCGAGAGAGCATCCCACAGCTCGTCATCGGTCGCGTTTTCATTCCCCCAGAGCAGATTGGAACGAACCGTTCCTTTGAAGAGGACGGCTTTTTGCGGGACGACGGCGATTTTTTGCCGCAGTTTTTCCGGATCAGATGCCCGGACGTCTTTTCCGTTTACTAAAACCTGTCCGCTCGTAACGTCATAAAAACGTGGAATCAGATTGATCAGAGTGGTCTTTCCGGAACCGGTCGAGCCGATAATTCCGACCGTCTCTCCGGGACTCACCGAAAAATCGAGATCCGAAAGCGAGGGCGCCGCGTTGCCGGCGTAAGTGAAGCCGACTCCACGGAAAGCGATCGAAAAGCCGGAGTCTGGAGCGGTATCATCGCTGTGTTGCGGCATACCGGTCGGCAAATCCAGAACTTCTTCCAGACGGTCGGCGCAGGCAAGCGCTTTGTTGACCGAGAAAACCGTGTTTGCTAATTTCACAAGTTCCACAAGGATCTGCGCCATATAGTTTGTCAACGCCACGACGGCGCCAGTGGTCATTCCTCCTGCCTCCACCCGAACGGCGCCCGAGAGCAGCAGGGCGATGAGTCCGCCGTCCACCAGGATCAGGGTCAGGGGATTCATCAGAGCCGAAATTTTACCGACCAGAAGCTGTGATCTCCGATGTTCGCGGTTTGCTTTATCAAAGCGGACCGTCTCCTCGCGTTCCTTGCGAAAAGCGCGAATGACGCGAACACCTGTCAAGTTCTCGCGGGTCAGAGAAGTGACGCGATCCATATCGCTTTGAACCCGTCTGTAAAGCGGAATGCAAACCAGCAGAATGGTGAATACCGCGACCGCAAGAAGCGGGACGGTGACAACAAACACCAACGCTCCGCGCACGTCGACGGTGAAAGCCATGATCATCGCTCCCAGAACGATGATCGGAGAGCGCAGAAGCAGGCGCAGGGTCAAATTGATCCCCGACTGCACCTGATTGACGTCGGACGTCATCCGGGTGATAAGGGTCGCCGTCCCGACACGGTCTGTCTGGGTATAGGAAAACGCCTGAATTTTGCGAAAGAGCGCGCTGCGCAGATTCGTGGCAAAGCCGGTGGCGGCGCGAGCGGCAAAATACTGCGCAGTGAGCGCACTGGCAAGACCGGTCAGGGCAAACACCGCCAAAAGCAGGATCATGCGCCGGATATAACCGGTATCGCCGTTGGCAATGCCCACGTCGATGATCTTTTGCACAACGATCGGAACCGACAGGTCAAAACCTGCTTCCAATAGTTTGAAAGCAGGCGCCAGAACGGTTTCTTTGGTATAGGATTTGAGGTAAGGCAGTAATTTTTTCATTGAATTTCCCATCCCGGATCCCGGTCGTTCGTTGCGCGGATCGTTTCTACAAGATAATATTATACATGATTTCACCGATATATATATGAACATTCTGTTAAAAGAGCGCGTAGAACCCCTTTTTTTCGTCCGTTTTGCGGTGGATCGGAGGGTATGAAAGCGGGAAAAATGAAGATACTGAAATAGGAGACGTTTGCAATATTTGAGGCAGATGGGAGGGGCTTGCGTGGTTTTTTCTTCTCTGGTTTTTCTGTATGCTTTTCTGCCAGCGGTTCTGATCGCCGTGTTTGTCCTTCCCAAGCACCTGCAAAATACTGCTTTGCTTCTTTTCAGTCTGCTCTTCTACGGCTGGGGAGAGCCGGTTTTGATTTTGCTGATGATCCTTTCCTTTACCCTTGCCTACCTTCTCGGCTTTCCGATTGCCCGAAACCGGAGTCTCCGCCCCCGCCGCGCCAAAATGTGGACGGTCATTTCTTCCTGTACAACCCTTTCTTTCCTGTTTTTCTTCAAGTACTATAACTTCGTTGCGGGCGCGCTGTCCGCTCTTCCGTTTTGGAATGTTCCTGTTTTATCGGCTTTGCGCTTACCGATCGGGATCTCCTTTTATACGTTTCAGATTCTTTCCTACACGATCGATCTCTATCGCGGCAACGCAGATCTGCAAAGGAATTATATTGCATTCGGAACTTACGTCAGCTTATTTCCGCAACTGATCGCAGGACCGATCGTCCGGTATCGGGAAGTGGACGCGGAACTGCGGAACCGAACCGTAACCGTTCCGGATTTTGCGGTGGGGGTGAGCCGCTTCTGCGCAGGACTTTCTAAAAAAATTCTGTTGGGAGATCCTTTGGCGCAGGCGCATCTTTATTACCGGGATCTGCTTTCGTCGGCGCCCGACACGCTTTCCGCATGGATGAGTATCATCTGCTACACCCTGCATCTTTATTTTGACTTTTCGGGTTATTCGGATATGGCGATCGGACTCGGCAGAATGTTCGGCTTCCGGTTTCCGGAAAATTTCCGTTATCCTTATCTTGCCGGTAGTGTCACCGAGTTCTGGCGGCGCTGGCATATCACGCTTTCCGCATGGTTCCGGGAATACGTTTATATTCCGCTCGGAGGCAACCGCAGGGGCAGACTGAAACAGCTTCGCAATCTTGCGGTCGTTTGGCTTCTGACCGGACTCTGGCACGGCGCAAGCTGGAACTTTCTGCTCTGGGGAGCGTATTTTTTGTTCTTTCTGATTTTGGAACATTTCGTTTACGGCAGGTATTTATCGCGCGCGCCGCGATTCCTACGGCATTTTTACACCATGGGGATCGTTTGCGTCAGCTTTCTGATTTTCTCGGAAACCGATCTCGGCGTGATCGGGAAAACGGCGCTATATCTGGCAGGGGTCGGATGCCCATCTGCATCTTCCGTCGCGCTCTATCAGACCCGCATGCTCCTACCGCTTCTGATCCTTGCCTGTATCGGCGCAACGCCGCTCCCAAAACGGATTTTTACACGCCTGACCGCATCGGGAAATAACGCCTCGTGGATAAAACCGCTTTCCTGCGGCTTATCGCTTTTGCTCTGTACGGCGTATCTGACAGACGCGAGTTTCAGCCCGTTTGAGTATCTGAATTTTTAGAGGAGGGAGCGCATGAGATCTGCGGCATTCGTCACGCTTTTTTCTTTTTTGATGGTCATCTTCCTATTTGGTATATCGTTTTTTATAATACCCGATAGCAGCTTTTCCGTGCAGGAAAACCGATCTCTGCAAACCCGCCCCGCATTTTCTTTTCGCGCACTGCTCTCCGGGAAGTTTACGGCCGCCGTCAACGACTGGTATGCGGATCAGTTTCCGCTCCGCGACCGGCTGGTGGGGATCAAAAGCGCCGCCGAACTTGCGCTCGGCAAAGGAGAGAACAACGGGATCCTGCTCGGGGAAAACGGACAACTTGCCAAACGGCTGTTTGACGTGCGGCATCCGGACGGTACGGTCACGAAAAAGACCGACGCGGCGGATCGTGAGCAGTTGCAGAGGTCTGCCGAGGGCGTCAACCGAGCGGCCGCAAACGCGACCGTTCCCACCGTTTTTCTCTTTACCGGCCGCACGCTGGATCTTGCGGCGTCATGCTTTTCCTATCCGGTATCCGGTGAGCCGATTGACGAATTTCGTTCTGTGCTTTCGGAAAACGTCTGCGCGCCGGATGTGATCACTCCGTTGCGGGAGCTGTTTGAAAGCGGGGAAGCGGTGACCTTTCGCACCGATCATCACTGGACGCCGCTGGGTGCTTATTATGCCTACACGGCGGTGATGGATGCGCTCGGCAGGGAGGGGGAAATTCTGCCGCTTTCCGCTTTTGAGGCGTCGGTCGTATCGGAATCTTTTTTCGGAACCTTTTGGTCTGCGGCTGGGTTCAAGGATGTAAAACCGGATCGGGTCGAATTGCTCTTATACGGCAACGAAGATACGTTTACCGTCACCGAGGACGGCAACCCACGACAGGGGTTATACAGACCCGAAGCGCTTTTCGGGAAGGATCACTATTTGATCTTTCCGGGGGCAACCTACGACGTTGTCACCGTTTCAAAGCCCGGCGGAGGAGCAAGGCCTCGTCTTCTGGTGGCAAAAGACAGTTTTGCAAACTGCCTGGTTCCGTTTCTGGCACAACATTTTGAAATCGTGATGCTCAATCTATCCTCGGTGAAAAACGATTTTACGGATTTGACCGCCCTCTCCGAAACCTACCGGGCGGACGCCGTTTTGGTCGTTTATACGTTTTCCAATATTCTGGAAGCCGACGTGCTTCCGCGCTTGAAATAAAAACGTCCGCATTTCTCCCCATGGAGAAATGCGGACGTTTTTACAGGATCCCGAGTTGCTCTACGGCGCTTTTCGAGATCAGATCGGCGTGTTCCCGAACGTAGAGGTCGGAGAGCGCACTGTTTCCGATCTCTCCGTATTCCGAGAGAAAGGTCAGCTCGTCGGGCAAGCGGAAAGGTGAGGGCGCGCGAACCGTGAGAAACAGGTGACAGCGGCCGTTTTCGTCGCGATAGGCGAAACTCTCTCCGTGAAAAGAGATTCCGCGCAACCGGTGGCAAACGGCAAGGAGAAGGGGGAGATTTTCCAATTTGCAAACAATTTCTTTTCGGTATGTAGTCCTTTTTTTATCGGGTTTGGCGGGCAGTCCGGCGGGGGCGAATTTCATCAGCGCGCGCTTTCTCTCTTCCGGCGTGTAGGGGGTACTGCAAACGAACATTTCACATCCGCCCTCCCGGGAGGGAAAATACTGGACCGATATTTTCTGATCTGCTATTTCGAATCCGATCTGCCGGCGGACTTCTTTCATCAGAAGTCGAAAAGATTTCCGCGTTTCCATCGAATCCTCTCCGAGCGTATCCACGTCCATTTCAAATTGCGTCATATCCGACGGGGTAAGCATAATCTTCAACTTGCGGTCATTGATCCGAATCAGTTCCATCATCCGCGCTCCTTTCGGTATCTCATTCTTATTATAATCACCGAACTGCGAAAATGGAACCCCTAAAAAAATGGTAATTTTCTTGACGGAAATCGACAACTGTGCTATAATGGGATGCGAAAGATCGAAAAACGGAAGGGGGCGGTTTGCGTGAGATACCGGCAGGAGGACGGGGCCTTTTTGCTGTCGTTGGGAGAACTTTGCGAACTTGCCCTGAAAGAGGGGGATCTCGACCTGCGAACGGGCGGCGGAGCGCTTGACCGCGCCCTGACCGGGCAGGAGATCCATCGCGCCCTGCAAAGCGATCTTTCCCCGCACGACCGTGCCGAAGTACCGGTTCGCGCAAAGATCCGTACCGGGAAATACCTATACGAGATCAGCGGCAGAGCCGATCTGATCCGGGAATCCGGCGGTATCCCGGTGGTTGAAGAAATCAAAACCGTTTCGCCCGGGCGCTACGGGAAACCGACTGCCCGGCACACGGCGCAGGCGAATTTGACCGCGCTGCTTTATATGCAGTCGCAAGCCCTTTCCGCCGTTTGCGTCCGACTCACGCAGGTTCGGATCCCGGACGGAGAGATCCGTTCGGTCGAGAAAACGTTTTCGGCGGAAGAACTCCGGGCATGGGGGGACTCTCTCCTGCAACGGATAGAACCGTATGCCGCCATTGAGGAAGAGCGGCAGGTTTTCCGGCTTCCGTCGGTCAGAACCGGACGTTTTCCGTATGCGAACGTCCGCCGATCCCAGGATATTATGCTGCACGAATGCTACCGGGATCTCAAACGCGGCAAAAAACTTTTCCTGCAAGCGCCAACCGGGACCGGAAAAACGATGTCTGCGCTCTATCCAGCCGTGCGGCTCGTCGGAGAAGCCGTTGCCGACCGGATTTTCTACTTGACCGCGAAATCGCAAACCGCGAGGGAGGCATACCGCGCCGCCGGTGATATAGACGCGGCGGGTTCCAAACTCCGCACCGTTGTCCTTTCTTCCCGGGAAAGTCTTTGCCGCAACGAGTCGGCAAAACAAGATCCGGTCGGGATCAGCCGGCATTGCAATCCGCAGGACTGCCCTCTGGCAAAGGGCTTTTATGACAAATGCCGCGCGGCTGTGTTTGAATTGCTGACAAGGCAGAACGGTTACCCACGCAAAACGATATTGGAAACCGCAGAACGGTTTGGCGTTTGTCCCTATGAATTTCAGCTGGAACTCTCCTTGCTGTGCGATATTGTGATCGCGGACTACAACTACGTATTCGATCCGATGGTGTATTTGCGCCGCTTTTTCGGTCCGGACGCGCCAAACGAAAAATATCTCTTTCTGGTGGATGAGGCGCATAATCTTGCCGACCGGGCACGTTCCATGTATTCGGTGGAACTTCGCAGATCCGATGCGCTGTTCCCGTCCGTCACCGACCCCGAACTCTCGGGAGCGGTGAACCGATACCTTGATTTTTTGGATTCTTTGCGGGGACTTTGCAAAGATACGCTGCAAAGGGGATCGGATGGAGCGGAACAGGGCTATTATCTGAGCCGCCGTCCGGTCGGCGATCTCACCGGGACGGTTGGAGAATGTTTGGAACGGCTTGAAAAATGGTCGCGGACGCATTCGGAGGCGGACGACGTTTCCCGTCTTATAAAACAGCTCAAACGCTTCTCGGTCATCGCATCCTGCTATGACGAACGCTTTTTGACCTTCGTTTCGGTATGCGGAGAGGAAGTTTCGGTACGGCTTCTTTGTCTGGATCCCTCCGAACTTCTGCACGAACGCCTCAAACTTGCCCACGGAACCGTCTGCTTTTCCGCAACGCTGACACCGACTGATTATTTTGCCGATATTCTGGGAGGCGGAAAAGACGCAGTCTGCGTATCGCTCCCGTCGCCTTTTGATCCCTCCCATCTTTGCGTTGCCGCCGTAACCGGTGTCAGCACGAGATTTGAAGATCGGGAGAAGAATGCCAAAAAGACGGCATCGATCATTGCGGCAACGGTTTCTGGGAGAGCCGGAAATTACATTGTCTATTTTCCCTCGTATGCCTATCTGGAACAGGTTCTGAAAGAGTTTTGCAACCGTTATCCGCAGGTGGAAACCATTGTTCAGGAAAAGGGAATGGATCACGCCGGCAGGGAATCGTTTCTGGACGCTTTCCGGGACGACGGTCGGCTTCGCGTCGGCTTTTGCGTGTTGGGCGGATCTTTTTCGGAGGGAGTGGATCTTCCGGGGTCGCGCCTGATCGGGACGGTGATCGTCGGCGTCGGGCTTCCCGGGCTATCGGACGAGCGCAATATCTTGCGGGATTTCTATGAAAACACCCGAGAGAGAGGATATGATTACGCGTATACGTTTCCGGGCATGAACAGGGTTATGCAGGCAGCGGGACGCGTGATCCGGAGGGAAGACGACAGGGGGATCGTCGTTCTCTGCGACGATCGGTTTGCCGAACCGCGTTATCAGGCGT
Organism: uncultured Clostridia bacterium; assembly: GCA_947302045.1. Taxonomy (GTDB): domain Bacteria; phylum Bacillota; class Clostridia; order Oscillospirales; family CAG-272; genus UMGS1865. The sequence continues at coordinate 31,129 of CAMYUQ010000003.1, read as the reverse complement.
TGATGCCGGATTTCTGGAAGCCGCTCAAATTTGCAGAAAATGCAAAAGAACTTTCAAAAATTGCATGTGATTTTTGGGAAAAACAGAAAAAATGATCAAAAATGCAAGATTCAATAAAGAATTTTGCAAAAACGCTTGCATTTAGGAAAAGAATGTGATATACTGTTACAGGAATAAAAAAGCTTGAAAGGACTGTGCCTGTAACGTTATGAACTATTTGGAAATGCGCCGGAGCGACTTGGAAAACGAGCTGTCCGGTTTGCAGAAAGAATATGAGAAACTTGCAAAAGAAGAACTTTCGCTGGATCTTTCGCGCGGAAAGCCGGGAGCAAAACAGTTGGATCTGTTGCAGGGAATGCTGGATTGCATCAGCTCTTCCAGCGACTGTACCACCGAGGGGGGGTTCGACTGCCGGAACTACGGCGTTCTGGACGGGATTCCCGAAGCAAAGCGGATGTTCTCGGAGCTTTTGGAGATCCCGCAGGAGGATCTGTTCATCGGAGGTAACTCGTCGCTCAACCTGATGTATGATGCGGTTGCACGCGCGATGCTATACGGTGTATGTGACAGCGACCGTCCGTGGTGCAAAGAGGAAAAGATCAAATTTATCTGCCCTGCGCCGGGATATGATCGGCATTTCGCGATCTGTGAATCGCTCGGGATTGAAATGATCCCGGTTCCGATGACGCCGCAGGGGCCGGATATGGATCAGGTGGAAGCTCTGGCAATTTCCGATCCGCTCATCAAGGGGATTTGGTGCTGTCCGAAGTATTCCAATCCGGACGGGATCACTTATTCCGATGAAACGGTTCGTCGGTTCGGATCCATGAAAACGGCGGCGAAAGATTTCCGAATCTTTTGGGACAATGCCTACGCGGTGCACGATCTTTATTTCGGAGAAGGGGATCGGCTGGCGGATATTTTTGCCGCCTGCCGCAAATACGGCGTTGAAAACCGGGTGTTTTACTTCGCGTCAACGTCCAAAATATCGTTTCCGGGCTCAGGAGTAGCAATCATGGCGGCGTCGCGCGAGAATCTGGCGCAGATCATGCCGATCATCGGCGCGCAAACGATTGGATTTGATAAGATCAATCAACTCCGCCACGTCCGGTATTTCGGCAACGCCGATAACATCCGAAAACACATGAAAATGCTGGCGGACGTGATACGACCCAAATTTGAAACGGTGCTGAACATGTTGGAGAAGGATCTGGGAGATAAGGGGATCGCACACTGGACCAAACCGAAGGGCGGATATTTTGTCAGTCTTTACGTCAAACCCGGGTGCGCGAAAAGGACCTACGGATTGTGCAAAGCACTCGGCGTAAAACTGACGACGGTAGGTGCAACCTATCCGTACGGCAAGGATCCCGACGACAGCAACATCCGGATCGCGCCGACCTATCCCGCGGAAGAGGATCTGCAAAAAGCTATGCAGGTTCTGACGCTTTGCGTGCGGATCGCGGCGATCGACTCCTTTTTGCAAGAGAAATAAAACAGTTGCATACCGAAAAGAGAGGGCAAACGGATTGACCCTCTCTTTTCGCATTATTTTGTAGAAAGCAACTCTTCGGCAAACCGGAAAAGATCCGCTTTCCGGGCTGGATCCAGAATCGCGTACAGGACGTAGGAACCGTATACCCGGATCTCTGCGTCCCGGAGCTTTGCCGTTTGCTCCGGAATATAGGAGTCGTAATAGGATTTGTTTTGCGAATAGGAATCGGCAAGATAGATTTCCAGCCGCCTGCGCGCCTCTGCCGGATCACCGGTATGCCAAACGCCGAACTCATCGATATTCATCCCGTCCGTTGCAATGCAGACGGTCAGATCCGCGTCCTCCGGGACGGAAATATGATCGGAAAGCAGTCCTCTGTCGCCGAAATCCATATCGGCTCCGATCGACCCAGCGAGGAATTCCGCAACGTCCGCGGCACGCTGATCATTCCGGTAAGTCTTTCGCTCGCAGGAGGAAAAGAGTAAAATCATAAGACAGAAAAAACAGAATACTCTGATTTGTTTGTTTTTCATTCCAAAACCTCGCCGAGCTTCTCTTCGAGAAAATCCAGAACTGCCAGATAGCCGGAACGGGTCAGGTGAATTCCGTCGGTCGTATAATCGGCGCGCAGGAAGCCGTTTTTATCGGGCAGGACCGTAGCGGTATCGATCAGAATCGCGCCGGTTCTTTCCGCGAGAGCCGGGAGCATGGCGTTCAATTTTGCAATTTCACGGTTGACGGTATCGGGCGACCGATCGTATTTCCACACAACGGGATTTTGCGACACGGGGTAAACGGTCTGCAAAACGACGACCGTTTGCGGAGATACCTGTTTGACCGTCCCGATCAGCGATGCATAGAGCGCGGTATAGCGTTCCGGCCGATCCGAAAAGCCATTGATCCCGTTGAGCCCGAAAGAGAGTACCAGAATTTCGGGCTTTCTGACTGCGATCGCTTCCTGAATCGTCATGGATTGTCGGCTGATCGGTTCGATGATTCTTACGGAGAGCAAACGGGAGTTGAGCATCAGGGTTCCCGATTCGTTGGCAAGCACCTGCGTTGTGGATGTGCCGCCCGAGAGAACGCCGCGGGAACGCAGATGGGCGGTCGTTGATTCTCCCAAAAAAAGCAAACGGTCACGCAGGGGTTCTTTTTGCCGTTCTGCCGAGGCAGGCAGAGAGAACAAGCAGAAAAGGACCGAGAGCAAAACCGTTTGCAAAAGAATGAATTTCACTGTTTTCATACCGGGCGACTCCTGAACCTCACCCGGAAGTCCATCAGGACTTTTGTCCCTTTTTCCGTATCGCGGAGGCGATCAGGTAAACCGCTAACCGGATCAGCGCATAAAGAACCGTCCCGAGCAGCAAAAAGATCAGCGAGCGGGAGAGGTTTGCCGTCCCTTGCGGAAGCCACAGAAACAGAAAGAGAGAAAGCAGGGTGATGAAATAATGGAGAAGAAGCCGGAGAACGGACGGGAGCTCTGTGCGGCGGATCAGGCGCGCTGCCGAGAGTCCGCAACCGCAGGGAAAGAGAAAGAGAAAACGCCGTATTTCGATACCGGTATTCGTTTGCCCCTGCGCCGTTATGACCCCGAGGAGCAAAATGCCGAGGGAGAGAACGGTAAACCAGCCGGCGGTTCCGCACCAGAAAGAAAGTGAAAGATCGGGGAAGCCCGATTGTTTTTTCGCCGCGTTCTTCATCAAAAAATCTTCTCCTTGGTATGTAGTCTTCAACGAAAGTGTACCACATCATGCAAGCCAAATCAAGACTTTTTTGTAAATTTTTCGTCGATTGATCCAACCAACGTGAAAAAATGCATAAATTCACATTTTTATTCATTTTTCGCTTGACAATAATAAGGAAATATTGTATAATATTACCTGACAGATCAACAGCTGACACAGGCAATGCAACGAGAAAGGTTACGCTGAACATGACGAGAAGAGAAGCAAGGGAAGAAGTATTTCTGATGTTGTTTGAGGCAACGTTTCAACCCGGGAAAAAGCCGGAGGATATTTATGCGCTTGCGGCGGAAGTCCGGGATATTCCGGAAAACGACTATATCAGGAAAGTCTTTTTCGGCGTTCTGGACGAACGGGAATCCATCGATGAGCGGATCGCGCGGCATTCCAACGGCTGGAAACCCGACCGCCTTTCGGTTTCGGCTATTACGGTACTGCGGTTGAGCGTTTATGAAATGCTTCATTCGGAGGACGTTCCGGCGAGAGTTTCGCTCAATGAAGCGATCGAATTGATTAAAAAATACGATGATCCCAAGGCGCGCGCGTTTGTCAACGGCGTATTGAATGCGATCAAAAATGAAATTGAGGGTGAAGAACATCCATGAGCCGTTGTTTCGCAGGGTTTGATACGAGCAACTATACGACTTCCTGCGCGATTTGTTCCGAGGACGGAGAAGTGCTTGCGAATATCCGGATCCCTCTGCCGGTCAAGGACGGAGAGCGTGGACTGCGTCAGAGCGACGCGTTGTTTCTGCACTCCCGTCAGATCCCGGATGCCTGCCGGATGCTGCGCGAGGCAATCGGAGATCAAACGGTTGCGGCGGTCGGTTATTCCGGCAGGCCGCGCCCGCGGGATGATTCCTATATGCCGTGCTTCTTGGCGGGACGTGCCGCGGCGGAAGCGTTTGCCGCCGGTTTGGGGATCCCGGTCTACTCCTTCTCGCATCAGGAGGGTCATATCATGGCGGCGGGGTATTCCGCCGGATGTATGCAGATCCTGTCGGAGAGAAGTTTTTACGCGTTTCACGTCTCGGGCGGAACCACCGAGGTTTTATCGGTGCAACCGAAGCCGGCGGGATTTGCGATTGATATTGTCGGCGGAACGCTCGATCTGCACGCCGGGCAGGCGATCGACCGGATCGGCGTGATGATGGGGCTTTCCTTTCCGTGTGGGAAAGAAATGGAACGGTTGGCGGCGGTCAACCGCAAGCCGCTTCCGAAATTGCGTGTGCGCACCGAGGGGACGCGGTGTCATATTTCCGGGCTTGAAAACATGGCGAAAAAGCTCTGGGATGAAAGCGCGGATCCGGCTCTGGTCAGCGCCTTTGCACTGGAATACCTCGCGCAGGTTCTGGTGGGGATGACGAAAGGACTGGATCAGGAGCATCCCGGATTGCCGATCCTGTATGCAGGGGGTGTGATGAGCAACCGGTTTCTGCAAAGCAGATTATCCGAAAGAGCGGACACCTACTTTGCCGATCCGGCGTTTTCGGCGGATAACGCGGCGGGGGTCGCATTGCTTTGTCGCTGCGCGTGGAAAAAGGAGAACAGCAAATGAACGGTCGGGATCAGATCACGCTGTCGGTTTCTCAGCTGAACGATTATCTGCGGATGCAGATGGACGGTGACAGAGTGCTGTCCGACGTTTGGGTGCGCGGCGAAGTTTCCAATTTTGTAAACCACCGTTCGGGACATTGGTATTTTACCCTGAAAGATCCGGACGCCCAGGTGCGTGCCGTCATGTTCAAATTCAATGCGATCCGCGCCCGGTTTCTGCCGGGGGACGGCATGAAAGTGCTGTTGCACGGTCGTGTTTCCGTTTATTCCCAAACGGGTCAGTATCAGATCTACGGGGAGGAGATCCTGCCGGACGGGATCGGTTCGCTTGCGATGCAGTTTGAACAGCTGCGCAAAAAGTTAGAGGCGGAAGGGCTGTTTGATGCGTCGCGCAAAAAACAGATTCCGAAATACCCGATGCGAATCGGGGTGATCACCTCTCCCACCGGTGCGGCAATTCAGGACATTCGCAATATTCTCTGCCGGCGGTTCCCGTGCGCGGAAGTGTTCGTGTTTCCCGCTTTGGTGCAGGGAGACGGAGCCGTTGAACAACTGATCGGAGGATTGCTTTTCTTTGAGCAGGTTCATCCGGTCGACGTGATCATCCTCGGTCGCGGAGGCGGTTCGATGGAGGATCTTTGGGCGTTCAACGACGAGTCGCTCGCCCGGACCGTGGCCGGTTGCAGGATCCCCGTGATCTCGGCGGTCGGACATGAATCGGATTTTACCATCTGCGATTTTGTTGCGGATCTCCGCGCCCCGACTCCCTCTGCGGCGGCAGAGCTTGCCGTTCCGGACAAGCGGGAGCTTTGCGGAATGCTTTCGGGAATGCGGGAGCGGATGGCGTATTTCGCTTTGCAGAAAATCACGATCGAAAAAAGAGCCGTTTCAAATATCGGATCGGCGCGCGTATTTACAGCGCCGGATGCTCTGTTGGATCCTGCAAGAATGCGCGTTGCGGATTCGACCAAACGCATGGACGCGGCGCTCGACCGCTCTGCCGAACGGGCAAGATCGGAACTCGGAAAACTATGTGCCGGGTTGGAAGCGTTGAATCCGATGAGCGTTCTATCGAGAGGATACGCCGCGGTCAGCCGCGGTGAGGAAATGATCCTGCGTGCCGATGCGGTGCGCAAGGGGGATGAATTGCAAATTCGGTTTGCCGACGGAAGCGTGCGTGCGATCGCTGCGAAAAAAGGAGAATGATATGGCAAAAAAAACAATGACGTTCGAGGAATCTCTTGCGCGTGCGGAAGAGATTCTGCAAAAGTTGGAAGCCGGCAACGAGCCGCTTGACGTCACTTTGAAACTGTATGAGGAAGGGATCGAACTGGTTCGATCCTGCAATCGGCAGTTGGAAGAAGCGGAACAAAAGGTTCGTATGCTTCGGATACAGCCGGACGGCACCGCCGCGGCGGTTGATTTTGATTCGGAAGGAGACGCCGGGAAATGACCGAGGAAGCATTACAGCTTTTATTGCACCGCGACGCTACCGTAGTCGAGCACGCACTGCAAAAATTTTACGAAGAGCAGGAGCCGATCGGGCAGCTTTTGGCGGCGGAACAGTATAGTCTGTTCGCGGGCGGCAAACGGATCCGCCCGGTTCTGGTGATGGAATTCTGCAAGCTGTTCGGCGGAAGGGAAGAGGCGGCGATCCCGTTTGCCTGCGCGGTGGAAATGCTCCACACCTGCTCGCTGATCCATGACGACCTTCCCTGTATGGACGATGACGACCTGCGGCGCGGCAAACCGACAAACCATAAAGTGTTCGGGGAAGCGGTTGCAGTACTGGCGGGAGATTCTCTCCTGGCGGGCGCGTTTGAAATGACCGCCACCAATACGGAGGTCACGCCCGAGATCGCGGCGATCGCAACCGCATATCTTGCCAACTCAGTGGGGCGTGCCGGCATGGTCGGAGGACAGATCATGGATATTGAGGGCGAACACAGGCGTCTTTCTCTGGACGAACTCATCAAACTGCATTCGCTCAAAACCGGCGCTTTTATCTGCGCTTCCTGCGTTTTGGGCGCGTTGGCGGCAGGCGTTTCTTTGCAGGACCCGGCGATGCAGAAGGTCGTTACCTATGCGGAGAATATCGGGCTGGCTTTCCAGATCGTGGACGATCTGCTCGATGCGATCGGAGATGAGGCGACGCTCGGCAAGCGCGTCGGCGTTGACACTGCCCATGAAAAAAACACGTTTTTGTGCTTTTACAGCGTCGAGGAAGCCAAACGTTATGCCGATCGGCTGACAGAAGAGGCGATCTGTGCCATTTCCGATTATCCGGATTCCGAGGCGTTGATCGCGCTGGCGTCCTGGCTGGCAGGGCGGAACCACTGATCGATGCGGGCGGATTTATATCTGGTTGCAGACGGCATAGTTCCCAGCCGGGAACGAGCTCGGAAGCTGATTGCGGCGGGCGGCGTCTGTTGCGACGGGAAACTTCTGAAAAAACCGTCGGAAGAAATTTTGCCGGGCGAACATCAATGGGAAATATCCGACCAACAGAAATTCGTGGGACGCGGCGGCGAAAAACTGGAAGCCGCAATGGAAGCGTTTGATATTTCTGCCGATCGGAAAACTGCGGTCGATATCGGCGCTTCAACCGGCGGCTTCACCGACTGTCTGCTCCAAAGGGGAGCCATACGGGTTTATGCGGTGGATGTAGGGGTCGGACAGCTTGCAAAAAAATTGCGGGATGATCCGCGCGTGACGTCCATGGAACACTGCAATGCAAGAAATCTGACGGCGGAAATGGTCGGAGAACGGGTCGATCTGATCGTAATGGACGTATCTTTTATTTCCGCAACTTACATTTTGCCTTGCTTTCCGGAGCTGCTCAAAGAAACGGGAGAGGCAGTTTGCCTGATCAAACCGCAGTTTGAAGTCGGGCGTGAGCGGTTGGGAAAAGGCGGAATCGTCAAGGATCCTGCCGCACGGGCGGATGCGATCCGGCGCGTTCTGGAAGCCGGATGTGCAGTCGGCCTTTCGCCGATCGGGCTGATCCGTTCCCCCATTGCGGGAGGGGACGGAAACGTTGAATTTTTGATTCATTTTACGAAGCATACCGGTTCGTCCGTCCGTTTGGTAACCCAGACGCGGATCCGGGCAGTGACCGAAAACCGAAAGGAGTGAGGGCAATGCCGAAAATTGCATTGATCACCAATTTCAATATCCGGGAGAAAGCTACAGCGGCAAATGCCGTTGCCGGGCGGCTTGCCGGAAAAGATTGCGAGATTCTTGTGGCGGCTTTTAACAAGGAACGGTTGGTGCAGATGGGGCTTGACCGTCCGGAATACCGGTATCTGCCGCTGGAAAGTCTGTATTCGGAATCCGACATTTTGATCGTGCTCGGCGGCGACGGTACCATTCTGGAATCGGCGAGGCGTGCGGCGTCCAAAGGGAAACCGATCCTCGGAATCAATCTCGGGCGGCTCGGGTTTATGGCGGAGCTGGAACTCGATGAGCTGGACGCGCTCGATCAGCTTTTCACAGGCGACTACAAACTCGAAAGCCGCTCGATGCTCCGGGTGGAACTGCTCTCGGCGCAGAAAGAACTTCGTTCGTTTTGTTACGCGCTCAACGACGCGGTGATCTCCAACGGTTCTGTCTCGCGGATCATTGATATGGAACTTTCCGAAAACGGGACCTTCGTTACCAACTACCGAGCCGACGGATTGATCATTGCAACGCCGACCGGTTCCACTGCGTATTCGATGTCGGCAGGCGGAGCGATTGTGGATCCGGGGGTGCCATGCGTATGCGTAACGCCGATCTGTCCGCATTCTTTCGGCGCAAGACCGCTGATCTTTTCTGACGCTTCGGTGCTTGAAGTCCGGAATACGAGCGTGCGGGAGAAGATGCTATATCTGACGGTCGACGGCAGAATGAATTTTGAACTGTACCGGAATCAGACGGTGCGCATCACCAAATCCAAACTAACGGCGTCGCTGATCCGCTTCAAAGACGGCGGCTTTTATCCGAAGCTTTGCCGGAAAATGCAGGATAATCACTTTTGATCTTCGGACAGGATCGAATCATAGAAAGGAAATGCAGACAGATGAAAAAGAACAGACAGGAAAAGATGTTGGAGTTGATCTCGCGATATGAGATCGACACGCAGGACGAGCTGATCACATTGCTTCGCGAGAACGGCTTCGACGTGACGCAGGCAACCGTTTCGAGAGATATCCGAGAACTGAAAATCGCTAAGATGACGACCGGACGGGGAACCTACCGTTACGTACTTCCGAAATCCGCGGAGGTCAGCTCCGGCGTAAAATTCAGCGCCGCGCTGACCGATTCGATCGTGCGCGTCAACAGCGCACAGAACCTGGTGGTGCTCAAAACCTATCCGGGCATGGCGGGAGCGGTTGCCGTCGGGATCGACCACATGAATCTGGTGCAGATCCTCGGATGCGTCGCCGGGGACGATACCATTCTGGTCGTGACGCAGGACAACGACTGCGCGGCTTCTTTTGCAAAACAGGTGCAGGATCTGCTCAGGAACATCTGATCTATGACGAAAACCAATGCGATGCGGATGCTCGACGCCGCAAAAATCCCGTATCAAGTGCTGGAATACGAGGTGGACGAGAGCGATCTGTCTGGCGTGCATATTGCCGAAACGCTCGGCTTTCCGCCTGATCGGATGTTCAAAACGCTGGTTGCAAAAGGGGATAAAACCGGTCCGCTGGTCTTTTGTCTGCCGGTGGCGGAAGAGATCGATCTTCGCCGCGCCGCGGCTATCACGGGAAATAAGAAGATCGAGATGATCCACGTCAAGGATCTGTTAGCCCTCACGGGTTATATCCGGGGCGGGGTATCTCCGGTCGGTATGAAAAAGAAATTCCCGACCTATTTCGATGAGCGTGCGTTGTCGTTTGAAGAGATCACCGTCAGCTCCGGGAGAAAAGGTGCGCAGCTCCTGTTGAATCGGGATCGGATTTTGCGTTTTTTGGATGCAAAAACCGCAAAAATCACGGGATAAATCCGCTTTTCCCCTTGCAAACCGGGGTGCGATGTGATACAATAATCTGGAAAATCAATTCAAAGGAAAACCATTATGCAAACAATCAAAAAACGCGTTGCCGAGGCGATCGTTGCCGGTGTGAATGCGTTGAATTCCGAACATGGACTTACGGCGGCGGAGATCGCCGCGCTCCTGGAATATCCGCCGGATCCGGCGATGGGCGATCTCGCCTTTCCGTGTTTCCGTCTGAGCAAAGTTCTGCGCCGTTCTCCTGTGCAGATCGCGCAGATGCTGACCGAGCTCGTAAAAGACGACGTGATCGGCGGGATCACAGCGGTCAACGGGTATCTCAACTTTACCGTATCGAACGGATATCTCGCGTCCGACGTCGTTCCGGATATCCTCGCAAAGGGCGACCGTTACGGCTCTTCGGAGATCGGAAAAGGGAAGAAAGTCGTTCTCGACTATTCCTCCCCCAACGTTGCCAAGCCATTCCATATCGGGCATCTCGGCACGACCGTGATCGGGCATTCGATCCGGAAACTGCATGAATTTTGCGGCTACGACTGTTTCGGGATCAACTATCTCGGGGATTGGGGAACGCAATTCGGAAAGCTGATCCTTGCCTATCGGATGTGGAGCAGCCGCGCGGAGGTGGAAGCCGAGGGGATCGACAAACTGGTGGAGCTCTATGTCCGGATCAATAACGAGATCAAGGGCGATCCGGAAAACGGGATTCCGGAAAAGAAAGAACTTGCCGACGCGGCAAGAGCGGAATTTCACAAACTGGAAACCGGAGACGCAGAGAACCTGGAACTCTGGAAATGGTTTGTGGAGATCAGTTTGCGGGAATATGAAAAGACGTATAAGCAACTCGGAATCACGTTCGATTCCTATCTCGGCGAGAGTTTCTACACCGATAAAATGCCGGTGCAGATCGAAAAGCTCCGCGAGATGGGGCTGCTTAAAATCGACGACGGAGCCTCGATCGTGGACCTTTCGGACTACAATATGCCGCCCTGTCTGATCCTCAAACGCGACGGGTCGACGCTCTATCCCACGCGTGATATAGCGGCGGCAGTCTATCGGAAAGAAAACTATCATTTCGATAAAGCGGTCTACGTTACCAGCGCACAGCAATGTCTGCACTTCGCGCAATGGTTCAAGGTCGTGGAACTCATGGGCTACCCGTGGTATAACGAACTCGTCCACGTCCCCTACGGAACGGTATCGCTGGGTGGGGAAAAACTGGCGACAAGAACCGGAAACGTGGTGCTTTTGCGGGATCTCTTCGCCCTCGCGATCGAAAAGGTCAAAAAGATCCGCCGCGAAAAAGGACAGAATTCGGAAAACGACGACGAAATTGCCGAAGCGGTCGGCGTCGGTGCGATCGTGTTTTATTACCTGTCGAATAACCGGATGAAGGACATCAGTTTCGTCATGGACGACGCGCTCAATTTCGACGGGAATACGGGTCCTTACGTTCAGTACACCTATGCGCGCGCCTGCTCGGTGTTGAGCAAAGCGGGCGGAAACGACGGAAAAACCGTCCGGATCACCTGCGAGGAAGAAGCCACGCTTGTCAAGACGCTTTGCCGCTTCGGCGAACGCGTTGCGGCGGCGTTGCAGGATTATGAACCGAGCAACGTAACCAGATTTATTCTTGAAGTTGCGGCGGCGTTCAACCGTTTCTACCACAACTGCCCGATCCACACGGCGGAAGACGACGTGACCCGGGCGTCGCGCCTGAATCTGACGGCGGCGACTAAGACGGTTCTCGGAAACGCATTTGAACTGATCTGCCTGAAAAAGACCGAACGGGTTTGAGATTGATTTTATTGAAAAGAGGAGATAGATTATGTCCGGACACAGCAAATGGGCAAACATCAAGCACAAAAAAGAGAAGACCGACGCCGCAAGGGGCAAGGTCTTTACCAAGATCGGAAAAGAGATCACGGTAGCGGTCAAGGAGGGCGGAAGCGATCCGGTTTCCAACTCAAAGCTGCGCGATCTGATCCAGAAAGCCAAGGCAAACAACGTTCCGAACGACAATATCGAGCGTTGTATCAAGAAAGCGATGGGATCATCGGGAGAAACTTACGAGGAAGTGACCTACGAGGGCTACGGTCCTGCCGGTATCGCCGTTCTGGTGACCGCCACGACCGATAACCGCAACCGCACCGCCGGAAACGTGCGGGCGTATTTCTCCAAATATCACGGCAATATGGGGCAAACCGGATGCGTCGGGTATCTGTTCTCGGACGTCGGTGAGATCGTTATCAACAACGAGGACGGCGACGTGAACGAGGACGAGCTGATGGAAAAAGCACTCGAAGCCGGTGCGTCGGATTTCAAGGCGGACGGAGAAGTATTTGTCGTTACCACCGAGCCGGACGACGTTTATGCCGTTCAGGAGGATCTTGCCAAAGCCGGCTATGAGATTCTGTCGGCGGAGAAGACCAAAGTCGCGTCTACTTCCGTCACGCTTGAAAACGAAGACGACATCAAATTTATGAATCTTCTGATCGAAAAGTTGGAAGAGGACGATGACGTCATGGACGTTTACCACAACTGGGAAAACTGCGATCAATAAATCATGATTTTTGACAGGGAGAGAACGCCATGAACCGCGATCTGCTCAAAACGATAGAAGACGGAATGCCGACTTTTTCCAAGGGGCAAAAGCGGATTGCCGCGTATATCCTCGAAAACTGTGAGAAGGCGGCGTATATGACGGCTTCCAAACTCAGCGGTCTGGTCGGCGTTTCGGAATCAACGGTCGTCCGGTTCGCGATTGAACTCGGCTTCGAAGGATACCCGGAATTTCAGAAATCGCTTCGATCCCTGCTGAAAAATCATTTGAAGTCTTTTCAGCGCGTGGAGGTCGCCAATCAACTGATCGGGGACGGAAACGTGCTCGATAAAGTCCTGCTCTCGGATGCCGATCGGATCCGGCGCACGTTGGAGCAAATCGACAAGGATTCATTCTCGGAAGCCGTTTCTAAAATCGTCGGCGCAAATGACATTTATATTCTGGGGGTGCGTTCCTCTTCCTACCTTGCCGGAACGCTGAACTACTATCTGCGCATGGTGTTTGACAGCGTCAAGCTCTTGCAGACAACCTCCGGAAGCGAACTGTTTGAACAACTGCTCAAAATCAAAAAAGGCGACGTTCTGATCGCCATCAGTTTTCCGCGCTATTCCACCCGTGTGATCAACGCAGTGGAATTTGCAGGTGCACGCGGTGCGGACGTGGTTGCCATCACAGACAGTAACGCCTCGCCGCTTGCACCCCATGCCGATCAGCTGCTCACGGCGCAGAGCGATATGACGTCTTTTGTCGATTCTTTGGTTGCGCCGCTCAGTATCATCAACGCCCTGATCGTTGCCGTTTCCCGTGAGAAACAGGAAGAACTGACGGCTCGTTTGCGCGAGTTGGAGGAGGTTTGGGAGCGGTATGACGTTTACAGCAAAAAAGAATCCTGATTCTCCGACCGTTGCGGTGATCGGAGCGGGAGCAGCCGGAATGATGGCGGCAATTCAGGCGGCGAGACAGGGAGCAAAGGTCTTCCTGTTTGAGCGGAACGAACATCCCGGGAAAAAACTGCGGATCACGGGGAAGGGTCGGTGCAATCTGACCAACAACTGCGAGAGGGACGAATTTCTGGAAAACGTTCCAACCAATCCGCGCTTTCTCTACCCGGCGGTGTCGGCGTTTTCGCCGCAGGATACGATGCGCTTTTTTGAAGCGTTGGGCGTTCCGCTCAAAACCGAGCGTGGGAAGCGGGTCTTTCCGCAATCGGATCGGGCGCAGGATATCGTCGATGCGCTGGAAAAAGAATGTCGGGAACAGAAAGTAATATTTCTGCATGAACGTGTGACCGGGATTCTGACCGAGGGCGGAAAGGCAAGCGGCGTGAGAACCGACCGCGGCTCCTACCGTTCGGACGCGGTGATTTTATGTACCGGCGGCGTTTCCTACCCGGGAACCGGGTCGACCGGGGACGGCTATCAATTTGCGAGTGCTCTGGGGCATACGGTGATTCCCCCGATGCCTTCCCTCGTTCCGCTTGTGGAGCAGGGCAGGTTCTGTGCCGAAATGCAGGGATTGTCCTTGCGGAATATCGCTTTCCGGATCGTCCGGACGGACGGTGAAAAGGTTGTTTACGAAGATTTCGGAGAGCTGCTCTTCACGCATTTCGGGCTTTCCGGACCGGTCGTGCTCTCGGCTTCGGCGCATTTGCCGGATATGGTGCCGGGGAAATACGAAGCGCAGATCGATCTCAAACCGGCGTTGGATGAGAAAAAGCTGGATCATCGTATCTTGTCGGATTTTGAAAAGTACAAAAACCGCGATTTTTCCAACGCGCTCAGTGATCTGCTCCCGCAAAAGATGATCGCGCCGCTGGTTGCGCGTTCGGGGATCGATCCCGCAAAAAAAGTCCATTCGGTCACAAGGAAAGAACGGGAGGGCTTGATCCGGCTGATCAAATGCTTGCGGATCCGGCTCTTCGGATTCCGGTCGATCGACGAAGCCATTATCACGCGCGGAGGGGTCAGTGTCAAAGAGGTGAATCCGGGCAGTATGGAATCCAAATTGATCCAGGGACTCTATTTTGCGGGCGAGGTTCTGGATCTGGACGCCTACACGGGCGGATTCAATCTGCAAATCGCCTTTTCGACTGCCGTTCTGGCAGGTACGCACGCCGCGGGATCCGCGGTGAAAAAAAATGAGGGAAAGGAAACTGTACAATGAATATTCAGATCGCTATTGACGGACCGAGCGGCGCGGGAAAGTCCACGGTTGCGAAAGCGCTTGCCAAGAAGCTCGGTATCATCTATGTGGATACGGGTGCGCTTTACCGAACGGTCGGATACTACGTGTGGCAGCATGAAACCGATCCGGGCGACGCGCAGGCGGTGGAAAAACTGCTTCCCGGTATTCATCTGGAAATTCGTTATGAGAACGGGGTTCAGGAAGTTTATCTCAACGGAGAAGCAACGGGTAACCGCATCCGCACCCCGGAGATGTCCATGTATGCGTCTGCCGTATCGGCGATTCCGGCTGTCAGAACCTTTCTTCTGGATACGCAAAGGGAGATCGCACGCAAAAACGGCGTCGTCATGGACGGGAGGGATATCGGAACGGTGATCCTGCCCGACGCAAACGTTAAAATCTTTTTGACTGCGAGCGACACCTGCCGGGCGGAGAGAAGATTTTTAGAACTGCGGGAAAAGGGAATTCAAACTACGATGGAAGAGGTACTATCCGATATGCGTCGGCGGGATCGGAACGACAGTACCCGGACGATCGCTCCCGCCGTTGCCGCCGCCGACGCAACGGTTGTGGACAGTACCGGAATGAGCGTGGAAGAATGCGTTGCGGCCATTGCGGCGATCGTTGCGGCGAAAACGGGGATCTCATGCGACGCGTAACGGTCGCGGAGAACGCGGGCTTCTGCTTTGGTGTCAAACGGGCGACCGACCGCTTGGAAAAAGCGTTGCGAGACGCACAGCCGGGCGAGATCGTCTGCACGCTCGGGAATCTGATCCATAACGAAACCTACAATGCCGAGCTGCGCCATCGCGGCGTGCGAACGGTTACGGTTCCGGAGATTGCGGAGCTGGCAGGTCATGCAAGCGAAAACGGACCCGTCACCCTTTTGGTCAGAGCGCACGGTTGTCCGCAGGATACGCAGAAACTTTTGGAACAACTCGCGGCGGAGAACAGGTTCTTTCGCTGGATCGATTGCACCTGCCCCTACGTTAAGAAGATCCATACGATCGCGCAGGAAAACAGCGCGCCCGACCGGTTCTTTTTGCTCATGGGAGCAAAGGATCATCCGGAAGTCGTGGGGATCCTGAGCTACGCAAACTGTGAAAAGCAGGTATATGCAAGCGCGGAAGAATTGGAAAGAAATCTCTCCACACCTGAAATGCATAGCAAAATCAACAAAAAAACGGTCGTTTTGGCGGCTCAAACGACCTTGAATTTGGGTAATTGGCAAAAAAGTCAAGAAATTATCAAAAAACTATATACAAACCCGATCATTTTTGATACAATATGTAGTGTGACCGAGAAACGGCAGAATGAAGCTTCTGCATTGGCGGCTGAATCGGACGCCGTGGTCGTGATCGGAGGACGGGAAAGCTCCAATACCGCGAAACTTTTCGAGATATGCAGGAAAGTTTGCAAAAATGCGGTTTGGATTTCCTGCGCCGCGGAACTGGATCCGAAATTGTTCTCCGGCGCAAAAAACATCGGAATCGTTGCGGGGGCGTCAACGCCGCGCAAGGAAATAGAGGAGGTATACAAAACCATGAGCGAAGAAAATTTTGAAACATTGCTCAACGAAAACTTCTTAACTTTAAATACAGGAGACATTGTTACCGGAACCGTTACACTGGTATCCGACGCTGAATTGCAGCTTGACCTTGGCACCGGCGTCACAGGGTACATCAAAGCGGATCAGATTTCCAACGATCCTGCTTTCAGGTTAACGGAGAATTTCAAAAAAGGCGACAAGGTGGAAGCGTTCGTTATTCGCGTGAGCGATATCGAGGGTGTGGCGGAACTTTCCAAGAAGAGAGTGGATGCCGACAGAAACTGGCTGAACATTGTCAAAGCGTGCGAAGAGAAAACGGTGCTGGAAGGCAAGGTCGTGGAAGCGGTCAAAGGCGGAGTTGTGATCTTCGCGGATGCGAACCGGATCTTCGTTCCCGCGTCTCAGACCGGTGTGCCGAAGGACGGCGATCTTTCCACGCTTGTCGGGCAAACGGTTGCATTCCGGGTTATCGAGGTCAAGCAGGGTAAGAAAGCGATCGGCTCGATCCGGCTCGTTCAAAGAGAACAGCGCCGTGCCGCGGAAGCGGATTTCTGGGAAACGATCGAGATCGGAAAGGTGTATGAAGGTGTCGTCAAAAGCTTGACTTCCTACGGTGCGTTCGTTGACCTCGGAGCAGGTGTGGACGGAATGGTTCACGTCACCGAACTTTCCTGGAAGCATATCAAGAATCCTGCGGAAGTGGTGTCTGTGGGAGACCATATTACCGTTTTTGTCAAGGCGTTTGATCCCGAAACCAAGCGGATTTCTCTCGGCTACAAATCCGAGGCGGACAATCCGTGGACGCTCTTTAAGGCACAGTATGCGGTTGGCGACATCGTTTCGGTGAAGATCGTGAATATGATGCCGTTCGGCGCGTTTGCGGAGATCATTGACGGCGTGGACGGGCTGATTCATATTTCTCGTATCTCGCTCAAACGGATCGCGAGACCGCAGGAAGTTTTGGAGATCGGTCAGGTGGTCGATGCCAAGATCGTGGATATTGACGATGAAAATCATAAAGTCAGTCTTTCGATCCGGGCGCTCCTGGAAGAGCAGGTGTCTGCCGCCGAGGAAGCACCGGTAGAAGAGACCGCCGTGGTGGAAGAAGCTCCGGCAGCGGTTGAGGAAGCTCCCGTTGCGGCGGAAGAGACCCCGGTTGCAGTCGAGGAAGCTCCCGCGGTCGTTGCAGAAGCTTCGGCAGAGGAAGCTCCGAAGAAGCGGAGAACGACAAAAAAGGTAGCTGAGGTCGATGCGCCCGTGGCGGATGCCCCTGCGGAGGAAGCTCCGAAGAAGCGGAGAACGACCAAAAAGGCAGCTGAGGCGGATGCGCCCGTGGCGGAAGCCCCTGCGGAGGAAGCTCCGAAGAAGCGGAAGACTACCAAAAAGGCCGCTGAGGCGGAAGCACCCGCGGAAGAAGCTCCGAAGAAGCGGAGAACGACCAAAAAGACCGCTGAAACGGAAGAAGCATAAGATAAAACGATCCCTTTGGTACCCCTTAGTACGGATTTGAAACGGTTTTCGCCCTCGATCCGTACTAAGGGGATTCTGTCCGTTTTTGAATTTGTCCGAAAAAATAGGAGGAATTACGATGCGTTACAATTATCAAACCGAAATGGTATGTTCCCGTATGATCAGCTTTGATATAGATAAGGACGTGATCACCAACGTCAGTTTTCAAGGCGGATGCAACGGAAACCTGAAAGCGATTTCCAAACTGGTCGACGGTTGGACGGTGGAGAAAATCGAATCCTACCTTTTGGGAAACACCTGCGGATTTAAGCCGACTTCCTGCGCCGACCAACTTGCAAAAGCGGTTCGGCAGGCGTATTCGGAAACGAACAAGGCCGAATAATGCGTATGGAACGTTCCCGTAAAATCGTTCAAACCAGTATCATCGGGATCCTCACCAATCTCGTATTGGTGCTTTTTAAGGCGATCGTTGGGATTGCATCCGGATCGATCGCCATTATTCTGGACGCCATCAACAACCTAAGCGACGCGCTTTCCTCGGTCATCACGATCATCGGAACCAAGCTGGCAGGGAAAAAGCCCGATCAGAAGCATCCGTACGGTCACGGAAGGATCGAATATCTGACCGGATTGCTGATCGCCGTTATCATTCTGATCGCCGGCTTTACCTCCATGCGAGAGTCGATTGAAAAGATCATTACGCCAACGGCGGCGAATTACAATGTTCTCTCGATCGTTGTAATGGGGGTCGCAGTCCTTGCAAAATTAGCGCTCGGTACTTATGTGCGCAGAGTCGGGAAGAAACTGCATTCGGGATCGCTCGAAGCATCCGGCACGGACGCTTTCTTTGACGCGATCCTTTCGATCGGTACGCTCGTCGCGATCGTGCTTAGCTTGAAGCTCCATTGGAATCTGGACGGTTGGATCGGCGCGATCATTTCGCTTGTGATCCTGAAAGCGGGCATTGAGATTCTGATCGAAATGTCCGGAAGCATTATCGGGACCCGTGCGGACCCGGAATTGGCGGACGCGCTGAAAAAGAGAGTCGCGTCGCATGAGGGCGTGAAAGGCGTTTTCGATCTGACGCTCCACAGTTACGGACCGACGCAGATCATCGGATCGGTACACATTGAAGTGGACGACAACATGACCGCGCGGGAGATCCACCGTTTGACAAGAAACATCACGTTGGACGTCTATCACGCTTTCGGAATCATTTTAACGGTCGGGATCTACGCGTCCAACAGCATTACGCCCCAGATCCAGCGGATCCGGGAATCACTCATGTATCTTGTTGCAGGGAATCCGGAAATTTTGGAATTGCACGGCTTCTATGCCGATCAGGAGACGAATACCGTCACCTTTGACCTCGTGGTGGATTTCAAAGCCGACGGAATTGCAGTCCGCGATTCGATCTGTAATGAAATATCCAAACAATACCCGGAGTACCATTTTTCGGTGATTCTCGATTCGGATTACGCCTGACAAAATGTGCCACAGAAGATAGAGGATATTCAAAATGTCGAAGACATTTTGAATATCCTCTATTTGCCCGAAATTTGCGATTTTCGGTTGACAAAAATGAGAATATATGGTATACTGTATCGGGATTACAGACGTGAAAAATATTGGAGAGAGGGGGCGGAAATATGGCGGAAAAAACCGATTCATTACTGGAAAAGATCAACAGTCCGGACGATCTGAAAAAAATTCCGGAAAAGGATATGGACAAGCTCGCCGATCAGATCCGGGCTTTTTTGATCGACCGGGTCTCCGAGAACGGCGGGCATCTCGCTTCCAATCTCGGCGTGGTGGAGCTGACAATCGCGTTGCACCGCGTTTTCTCCTCTCCGAACGATCATATTATCTTTGACGTTGGTCATCAGTGTTACGTTCATAAATTGCTGACAGGCAGGCGCGATGAATTCGATTCTTTACGCCGCTCCGGCGGGCTTTCCGGGTTTCCGAAACGGGAAGAAAGCGAACATGACGCGTTCGGAACCGGCCACGCCTCCACTTCGCTCTCTGCCGCCCTGGGATTCGCCGAAGCAGATAAACTCAGCGGATCCGACGCTTATACCGTTTGTGTCCTCGGTGACGGCGCCTATACGGGCGGCATGATCCACGAGGCACTGAACAACTGTAAAAAGCGGCTTCGTCTGATCATCATTCTCAATGAGAATGAAATGTCGATCAGCAAGAACCTCGGAAGGTTCGCGAAAAGTCTGTCGCATCTGAGGGCGACGCGCGGCTACATCCGCACGAAAAACTTTTTCGGAAGATTGATCCGCGTCATTCCGGGAATCGGGAAATGGATCTTCAACCGGATGCTTCGATTAAAAATCGGTATGAAAGCGGCTCTTTACGGGAGTAATACCTTTGAAGATCTGGGGCTCTTTTATCTTGGTCCGGCGGACGGTCACAACGAACAACTCGTGGAACGTCTTTTGCGCGAGGCAAAGGAAAGCAATCAGTGCTGTATCATTCATCTCAAAACGAAAAAGGGAAAGGGCTACGCGCCGGCTGAGGCAACGCCGGATCAGTATCATGGCGTCGCTCCGTCCTGCAACGGAAAATGCTGCGATAAAACTTTCTCAACCGCGATGGGAGAATATCTGACGCAAATGGCTGAAAATGACCGGAAGATCTGCGCCGTCACGGCGGCAATGGCAAGCGGAACCGGGCTTCTTCCTTTCCGGAAAAGCTATCCGCAGCGGTTCTTCGACGTCGGAATTGCGGAAGCGCACGCCGTAACTTTTGCGGCGGGGCTTTCTGCCCGGGGTTACCGACCTGCGGTCGCGATCTATTCAACCTTCTTGCAACGTGCCTACGACAATATCATTCACGACGTTGCTTTGCAGAAACTTCCGGTCGTATTTCTGGTAGACCGTGCGGGATTGAATCCGTCGGACGGACCTACTCACGCAGGGGTGTTTGACGTTGCGTTTCTTTCTCAGATCCCGGATCTGCCGATCTATACGCCTGCAACGCTGGACGGGTTGAAAAACAGTATGGATGCCGCTTTCTCGAACGGCAGGGTTTGCGCGATCCGCTATGCGAACGGCAGGGAAGATCCGGAGGTCAAGGCGCATTTTTATCCGGACGGCGTTCCGACGGAGATCGGGATCCGTCAGGATTATTCCGAGGGAGAAGCGCTCGATGCGATTCTGGTGGTGCACGGGCGAATGGCAACCGAAGCGATGAAAGCCCGTCGGATGCTGGCGGAGCAAAAGATCCGTCTCGGATTGCTTCTTCTGGAAAAGATCACGCCGACCGGCGAGGTCGCGGCGCAAATTGCTTCCCGGATACCGAACGGGATCAAAGGGCTGTTTTTCCTGGAAGAGGAAATTGAGCAGGGCGGGATGGGAATGTCGCTATCTGCGGCGCTCAAAGAATACCCGGATGCTGCGAACATAAAAGTCGGCGTATTTGCTCTGCGTGATCCGTTTTTAACTCCCGGTCGGGATCAGACCGTTTGGGAGGCGGCGGGGCTGGATGCCGCCTGCATTGCAAAAAGAATTGAAGCGGCAATCGGATCGGACGGTGAAGCGGTATGAAAAAGAAAGAAACCGAGAAGAAAAAATCCTGTCATAAGGATCATCGCGCCCGTATGCGTGCACGCTTTTTTCAGAGCGGCTTTTCCGGATTTGCCCCGCATGAATTGCTCGAATGCTATCTTTTTGGAAGCATCAAGCAGAAAGATACCAATGAACTCGGGCATGAACTGCTGGAACGTTTCGGCTCCATACGAGGCGTTCTGGAAGCCAATCCGGAAGATCTGATGTCCATGAACGGGATCGGAGAAGAAACGGCGTTTTTTATCAAATTGTGCCATGAAATGTTGCGGCGGTATGCCATAGATCCGTACGAAAATCAGCGCGTGTTTGATTCCATCAGCAAAGTCGGGGAATATTTTTGCAGGCAGTTTATCGGTTTGAACCGGGAGTGCATCTATCTCATGCTCCTGAATAACCGGATGAATCTGCTTGATTGCAGCTGTATCGCAACAGGGACGGTCAACGGCACAACCATGCCGACGCGCAGGATCGTGGAGCTTGCGCTGGCGAAGAATGCCGCGATCGCGATCGTGGCGCATAATCATCCGCAGGGGATCGCAAGTCCGTCGGCGAGCGATCTGGAAGCTTCGGATCAGCTCGTGCAGCTGTTTGATACGGTGGACGTGGTACTGCTGGAACATCTGATCGTTGCAGGAGACCGTATCTGGCCGATCCTGCGGAATCACGATCTGTTCGGCAAACCAAGCGAGCGGTTTGGACAACCGATCAAGACGATCCTGGACCGGTTTTACGATATTGATCCCCGGGTTTGGAGAGCGACGCCCTGGTTGGAGAGCTCTGCCGGATCGACAGGAGACGCCTGATTCCCCCGTTGCCGTTTTCAGTAAACGGGGGATTCGGCTATAACAACGTTTTCCGTTTACAGAGAGGAGGTGCCGGGATGCTGTTCGGAAAGCATATCAACAGGTATTACCTGCGCTATTTCTATGCCATTCTGCTTGGCGGACTGGCACTTCTTTTGGTGGACTGGGTGCAGCTCAAAGTCCCCGAACTGTATCGGGAGACCATCAACGGGATTGGCACTGGATATTCCTACCGAAACGGTGCACGGGTTCCGTTTGATCTGACCTATTTGCTCGAAGATGTTTGCAAACCGCTGATCTTCATCATTCTGACGATGGTCGTCGGGCGTTTTTTGTGGCGTGTTTGTCTCTTTGGGACGGCGATCCGGGTGGAAACCGATCTGCGGAGCAAAATGTTCGCAAAGTGCCGGACGCTTTCGCAATCCTACTACCAGATCCATAAAGTGGGCGACCTGATGTCGCTTTTCACAAACGATCTGGATACCGTTAACGAATGCGTCGGCGCAGGGTTTTTGATGTTGTTTGACGCTCTGTTTCTGGGCGTGCTTTCCTTCTTCAAAATGATGCGGATGAACGGACTGCTCACCCTGCTTTGTATGATTCCCATGGCGTTTTTGCTCGTGATCAGCGCGATCATCGGAATCCGTATGGAGAAAAAATGGGATGCGCGGCAGGAAAGTTTTTCTGCGATCTCGGATTTTGCCCAGGAAAGCTTTTCGGGCATCGCGGTGATCAAAGCGTTCGTCAAAGAACTGGTCGAATTGCATTCTTTTCGCCGCAAAAACGAAGAAAACGAGCGGACCAATATCGCTTTTACCAAAATAGAGACTCTTTTGGACGTGTTTGTTTTTCTGTTTGTGGAATCGGTGATCGGAGTGATCCTCGGCGTTGGCGGATGGTATGTCTATCGGGGCGTTTTCAATGCCGGACAGCTCATAGAATTCATCAGCTATTTTACAACCATCGTCTGGCCCGTGATGGCGATTTCGGAACTGATCGGGATGCGTGCGCGCGGCAAGGCGTCGCTGGGGCGGATCGCCAAACTTCTGGAAGCGGAACCCGATATGCAGGATAGCCCGGACATTCGCACCGATGTTTCCGAACTGGCCGGCGCGATCGAGATGAAACACCTGACCTTCCGCTATCCCGGAGCTGCCCGGGATTCGCTGACCGATCTTTCCTTCCGCATCGAAGCGGGAGAGAATATCGGCATTATCGGGCGAACCGGTTCCGGGAAAACGACGATTGCCGATCTGATCCTGCGCACCTATAACGTTCCGGACGGAACGCTGTTTCTGGACGGATACGACGTCAATACGCTTCCGATCGCGACCGTTCGCCGGAACGCGGCGTACGTTCCGCAGGACGGGTTTCTTTTCAGCGACACCATTTCAAGCAATATTGCTTTTGCATCGGACTGTGAAGATCCGGAATCGATCCGATCGGCGGCATGTTATGCGGACGTTCACGAAAATATCATGGAGTTTCCGAACGGATACGAAACGATCCTCGGTGAACGTGGCGTTACGGTGTCGGGCGGACAAAAACAGCGGATATCCATTGCACGCGCTTTGATGAAGGATGCACCGATCCTGATTTTGGACGATGCGGTCTCGGCGGTCGACGTTGTGACCGAAAAGAAGATCCTCGATGCGCTGAAAGAATTGCGCCGCGGAAAAACGACTTTGCTCATGGCTCATCGCGTCAGTACGGTGGAGCAGATGGACCGCGTCCTGTTTTTGGGAGAGGGAACGGCGGTGGCGTTCGGAACACATACCGAACTTTACGAATCCTGTCCTGCATATCGCAGAATGGTAGACGCGCAGTCGCTGGAAGAAAAGGAGGTGGAACACCGTCATGTATGAATGGTATCCGCTTCTGATCACAGGGGCCTTGATCGGCGTATTTTCCCTCGTTTTCTTTGTCGCGTATCTGGTCATTCGCCGCGATCGGCAGGGGATCGGATTCGAGCGAGAGGTGGGCGACCGTGAGATCTTCCGCCGCCTGTTAAAATACGCGAAACCGCACCGCAAAGCGTTTGCGCTGGCGCTGGTTATCATGGTTCTTTCCACTGCCTACGATCTGATCTCTCCCTTGTTTCTCGGGGAGATCGAACAACTGCTTGAAGGGGATTTCGGACTTCCGGCACTCTACGGCAAGGTGGCGTGGTTCTTCGGCGTTTTGCTGATTTCTGTCGTTTGTACCTATGCGGAGGCGATCATCCTGCAAAAGATCGGGCAGAAGATCCTGACGGCACTTCGCGAGGACGTCTTCCGGCATATCGAATCGCTTTCCCATAACCAACTGCATCGGATGCCGGTCGGGAAGCTGGTAACACGGGTTGCGAACGACACCGAGGCGATTTCCAGAATGTTTACGCGCGTTCTGGTCAACCTTATTAAGAACTTTTTCATCATTATCGGCGTTCTGGTCGCAATGCTTTTCTGCAATTTTGAACTGACGCTGATGGTTCTTTGCTTCGTCCCTTTTATCGTACTGTTTTCTTTCGTGTTCCGCAAATTTTCCAGACGCGCGCACCGGCACGTCAAGGACGGAACGACAAACGTTAACACCTTTCTTTCCGAGCATTTATCCGGCATGAAAATCATTCAGATTTTCAACCGGGAAGCGCGGAAAGGGGAAGCGTTTGAAAAGCAAAACCGCGCCTTGCGCAAAGCGAAACAGGAAGAAATTTTCGTCTTTGCCGTGTTCCGACCGATCGTTTATATGCTGTATATTTCCTCGGTACTTTGCCTGCTGTATCTGGGCGGAAGAGGATATATCCGCCAGACGCAGTTTTTCGGGCAGACGATCACTGCGGGAACGCTGGTTACTTTCTATGCTTATATCGCCACCTTCTTCAATCCGCTGCAAAATCTTGCCGAGCAGTTCAACCGTTTGCAAAGCGCGTTTGCGTCGGCGGAGAAGATCTTTACGGTGATGGATCAGACGCCCGAGATCGTCGACGCGCCGGATGCGAAAGAATTGACGAACGTGCGCGGAGAGATCGAATTCCGGAACGTCTGGTTTGCCTATGAGGGGGAAGAATGGGTTCTGCGGGACGTATCTTTCCATATCAACGCGGGAGAGACCGCCGCGTTCGTCGGCGCAACCGGATCGGGAAAGACCACGATCCTATCCCTGCTTTGCCGGAACTATGATATCCAAAAGGGAGAGATCCTGCTCGACGGCATTGACATCAGAACGGTAACGGTTTCGAGTCTGCGCCGCTCGATGGGGCAGATGTTGCAGGACGTGTTCCTGTTTTCGGGAACGATTCGCTCCAATCTGACGCTCGGGGAAGAAAGATTTTCTGATGCGCAAATTCTGGCGGCTTGCCGATACGTCAATGCGGATACATTTTTGTCGGCTCTTCCGAACGGATTGGACGAAGAAGTTCGGGAAAGGGGCAACAACTTCTCGGCGGGACAGCGGCAGTTACTGTCTTTTGCGCGAACCGTTCTGCATGAGCCGTCGGTTCTGATTCTGGATGAGGCAACCGCCAATATTGACACCGAAACCGAGCAGATCATTCAGAAGTCGCTTGAAAAAATGATGACGATCGGAACGATGCTGATTGTCGCTCACCGCTTGTCAACTATTTACGGGGCGGATCGGATCTTCGTTTTGGATCACGGTCAGATCGTCGAGAGAGGAACGCATGAAAGTCTGCTCGCCACCAAAGGATATTATTACCGATTGCATGAGCAAACGGTGAAGCGTGAAGCGCAAAAACAGGATCAGACGGAAAGGAATGAGATCGTATGAAAAAACGTTTACTGGCGATCGACGGAAACAGCATCCTCAACCGTGCTTTCTTCGGCGTGCGTCCCCTGACAACGAAGGACGGCTTTCCGACCAACGCGCTTTACGGTATGGTTTCCATGATCACAAGACAGCAGGATCTTTTACGGCCGGATTGCTGTGCGGTCGCGTTCGATCTCAAAGCGCCGACCTTCCGGCATAAAATGTACGGTGAATACAAGGCAGGCCGCCGACCGATGCCGGAAGAGCTTGCCCTGCAACTTCCGGTTGCAAAAGAGTTGATGCGCGCGCTCGGATATGCCGTTCTGGAATGCGAAGGGTTCGAGGCGGACGATATTCTGGGAACGCTGGCGGATCTTGCCGAAAAGGAAAACGCTGAAGCATATCTGATGACGGGAGACCGGGACGCTTTGCAGTTGATCTCGCCGCAGGTACACGTTTTGCTGGCAACCAACCGGGAAACGATCGATACCGACGAGCAGGTGTTCTTTGCAAAATACGGCGTTCAATCAACTCAATTCGTGGACGTGAAAGCTTTGATGGGGGATAGCTCGGATCATATTCCGGGCGTGCCCGGGATCGGGGAGAAAACGGCGCTGGCGCTGATTGCGGAACACGGCTCTCTCGACGGCGTTTATGCCGATCTGCCGACCGCAAAGTTGACTCCGTCGGTCAGGAGCAAATTGGAGGCAGGGCGTGAGAGCGCGTATCTTTCGCGCGATCTCGCAAAAATTTGCAGGGAAGTTCCGCTTGGGCTGACGCTCGGCGATCTTGCCTATCGTCCCGATCCGTCGGCGGCGCGCGCGTTGTTCCTGCGCCTTGAATTTGCGGGATTTCTCAAACGGTTCGCATCGGCAGACCCTGCTCCGGTCGTCCGCGAAGACGGCAAGGCGTTGCAGGAAAAGCCGGCGGATTCAGCAGAACTCATAAAAGCCGTTTCGGAAACCGACGCGGTGTGTCTGGATGCAGATGCCAACGGGCTTTTGCTTCTCGTCGGTGAACGGCTTTTCCGGTGGAAGGAACCGCCTGAACGGCTCCGGGGGATTCTGCATGGGAAAACACTCATTTGCTACGATATCAAAGAATTGGCGAAAACGCCGCTGAAAACGCTGCTCCAAAACGCCGATCTGTTTGATCTGATGCTCGGCGCCTATCTGACGAATTCTTCCAAAAGTCGGTATGATCTCGCAACGCTGGTGATGGACTACCTTTCGGAAGTCCCGGATGAAAAGAACCCTCGAATCGCCTATTTTTACCGCCTTTATCAAGTTATCAGGGAAAAACTACGGGAAAGCGGACAGGCCGGATTGCTCATCGACGTGGAAATTCCGCTTGCATTCGTTCTGGCGGATATGGAGACGGCGGGGTTCCGGATCGACCGGGAGGGAATCGCGCGTTTCGGCGAACAGCTCGGCATGATCGCGCAGGAACTGGAAGCGCAGATTTTCATGCAGGCAGGCGTTTCGTTCAATATTCAGTCGCCCAAGCAGTTGGGAGAGATCCTTTTTGAAACCCTGAAACTGCCGCACGGCAAAAAAACAAAAACGGGATATTCCACGAACGCGGAGATCCTTGAAAAGTTACGTCCCTACCACCCGATCATTCAGGATATACTGGACTATCGGCAGGTCACCAAACTGCGCAGTACCTATACCGAAGGGCTCCTGAAAATGGCGGACGAAAACGGACGCGTGCATACCACCTTCAAGCAGACGGGAACGGCGACCGGGCGACTTTCGTCCACCGAACCGAATTTGCAGAATATTCCGATCCGTACCGAGCTCGGCAGAGAATTGAGACGGTTTTTCCTGCCCGGGGAGGGCATGGACGTGATCGTGGACGCCGACTATTCGCAGATTGAGCTTCGACTCCTCGCGCAGATGTCGGGAGATGAAAATCTGATCCGGGCATTCCGTTCCGGGAAAGATATTCATACGTCGACGGCGGCTACCGTGTTCGGCGTGCCCGAGGAAGAAGTCACGCCCCAAATGCGCAAAAAAGCAAAAGCCGTCAATTTCGGCATTATGTATGGGATCGGCGCGTTTTCACTGGCGGATGATATTGGCGTGACGCGCGCGCAAGCGCAGGAGTATATCGACCAGTATCTTGCGGGATTTCCGCAGGTCGACGCTTATCTCAAACGCACGATCAAGGAAGCGTACGAGACAGGGTATGTGTCAACTGCATTCGGAAGGAGACGTTATATTCCCGAACTTGCAGGAACGAACAAGATGCAGCAGAAATTCGGCGAGCGCGTGGCAATGAACAGTCCGATTCAGGGAACGGCAGCAGATCTGATTAAAATTTCCATGATCCGCGTGCATAAACGGTTGCAGGAGAGCGGAATCAACGCGCGCCTGATTTTGCAGGTGCATGACGAACTGCTCATCGAAGCCGGCGCGGATTGTGCTGCGGAAGCCGAGATGATCCTGCGGGAGGAGATGGAAAATGCCGTCTCTTTCTCGGCCCCGATGACGGTGGAAATCCATTGCGGAAAGAACTGGTTCGAGGCAAAATAACATAAAAATGGATGGCGGACGCACAGGTTTTCACGCTTTGCGTCTGTTGTCCCTTTTGCTTTCCGGAAAAAACTTGACAAAAATGGAAGAGTGTGGTATACTATAAAAGATGTTGCGATAAGGAACAGACCTGACTGTCGTTTTTGATATGAGAGGTTCATATTTTGAAGATCATAAAACCCGTTACGGTCGTGTTGATTGCGGCGATCCTCGGACTGGGAATCTGGTTCGGTCTGGTTCAATTCAATCTTCCGACCATCGAAAATCTGATTAAAAAATACCCCACGGCAACTGCGGATGGTGAATTGCTTGCACACGTTGAGAACGGGATCGAAATCCGGTTGTCGGAAAAGACCTATCTGAATGATCTGTGCCTGAACGGTTCGGTAAAGGATCTTCCCAAAACCGTTTGCGTGTATTATACCGAAACGGCGGAAGAGCCCTTTTCGGAAAGGAAAAGGCTGGATGCGGTGGTCACGACAAAAAACAGCGACGTGCTTCTGACGGTTGAAAAAGAGGCGGTTGCAGTTCGGGTGGAATTACCCGAAGGTGCGGAAGTTTCATCGGTTCTGATCAATCCGCGCCGTCCGCACATCCGAATCTACGCGGTCGTCGGCTGCACTGTTTTTGCCGCTCTTTGCGGATTGCTGCTCTCCTTCCGCTTTTCGTTTAAGGCGTATTTCCAAAAGTTCAAACGGTATTTTCCGCTTGTCCAGAATCTGGTCTCGCGCGACCTGAAAGTCAAATACCGCCGGTCGGTATTGGGGTATCTTTGGAGCGTACTGAATCCGCTCCTGATGGCGCGCGTGATCCATGCGGTCTTTTCCAGAATGTTCCGCTTCAACATTCCGTATTATGCGACCTATTATCTGGTCGGTGCGCAGATCTTCAATTTTGTGATCGACTGCACCAGTACCGGGGTGATGTCGGTCATCGACGCCGCACCGCTGATCAAGAAAGTTTACATCCCGAAATATATTTTCCCGATGCAGAAATGCGCATTTGCGTTTGTCAATATGCTGTTCAGCATCGTGGCGGTTCTGGTGGTCATGCTGATCCAGCGGGTGCCCTTCCACTGGACGATCCTGTTCTTTTTCCTGCCGATGCTCTATGCGCTGGTCTTTGCATACGGAATGGGGTTGATCCTCTCGTCGCTGGCAGTGTTTTTCCGGGATACCCAGTATCTCTATATGGTCTTTACGCAGATCTGGATGTATCTCACGCCGATCTTCTATCCGGAAGAGGTTTTGCTCAACAGCAAATTGTCCTTTATTCTGAAAATCAATCCGCTCTACTACTATACGCATATGCTGCGCGGCATGGTGATCAACGGAAGTATGCCTTCGCTCAATGAACACGTCATGGGAATTTCCTTTGCCATGCTGGCACTGATTTTTGGTATTCTAATCTTCCGGCGCTTGCAGGATCGTTTTATACTCTACGTTTAAGGAGCGGCCATGGAAAACGCAATAGAACTACATGACATCGTGATGAAATTCCACATGGCCAATCAGAAGATCGACAGCTTCAAGGAATTCATCATCAAAATGGCAAAGCGGCAGATCAATTTTGCCGATTTTACGGCGCTGGATCACGTCAGCTTCAACGTGGCAAAAGGGGAAGTGCTGGGGCTGGTCGGGCTCAACGGTTCCGGAAAAAGTACCACGCTGAAAATCATTTCGGGAATTTTGAAGCCGACTTCCGGCAAGGTCATCACGAACGGGACGATCTCTCCCCTGATCGAATTGGGGGCAGGATTCGCTCCGGATCTGACGGCGCGGGAGAACGTTCTGCTCAACGGAGCTGTTCTTGGCTTCGGGAAAAAAGAAATGCTCGCCAAAATGGACGAGATCATCGAGTTTTCCGAATTGGATAAATTCATGGATACACAGATCAAGAATTTCTCGTCCGGTATGCTTGCCCGGCTCGGATTTTCGATCGCTACCAACGTCAGCCCCGAAATTCTGATCGTGGACGAAATTCTCGGAGTCGGAGATTTTCTCTTCCAGCAAAAGTGCGAAGAGCGGATCAACCGGATGATGAGCGGAGGCACCACCGTGGTGGTGGTTTCCCATACCATCGAGCAGATCGAACGGCTTTGCGACCGCGTTGTCTGGCTGGATCACGGGAAGATCGTGATGATGGGGCCGACGCAGGTCGTGTGCGACGCCTATAAACAAACGAGCAGAACTTTCAATCCCGATTGAGTTATGAAAAAACAGGAAATCTGTTTGGGGAGGAGTATCTTATGCAGTTACAGGAATCCGGAGAAATGTACCTCGAATCGATTCTGGTTCTTTCCCAGAAGCAACCGATCGTCCGGTCGATCGACGTGGGCGAATATATGGGATTCAGCAAACCCAGCGTCAGCCGTGCCATCGGGATTCTGAAAAACGGCGGCTACGTTGAAGTGGACGGAAGGGGGTATATCACCCTGACCGAGGACGGCAAAGCGGTCGCCGCCAAGATATACGAACGCCACAAGCTTTTAACGACTTTTTTGGTGGCGATCGGAGTGGATGAAGAAACGGCGACGGAGGACGCCTGCCGCATGGAACATTGCATCAGCGACCGGTCTTTCGCGGCGATGAAACGGCACGTCGATTCGGTGACAAAATCATAACGGGAGCAGAGGGACAACCAATCGGTTGTCCCTCTCTTTTCCTATTTTTCCGCTTCCGCAGAGAGTTTTCTCATAAAGAATTTGCCGAAACAGAAGAGCGTTACCGGCGTGAGAAGTGCCATTGCGCCGATCCAGAACCAGATCATCGCGTGGTCGGGAGAAGCGGGAAGGGGATGTCCGTTCTCGAACGGAGTGTAGATTTTGATGAGAAGTCCCGACATCGGGCCGACGAAGAATTTTGCTGCAAACCAGGGGAGAATCGAAAGGGCGATGTAGGTT
>CAMYUQ010000002.1 GCA_947302045.1 uncultured Clostridia bacterium | reverse complement strand
TCGGAATGGCGCTCTTTAATCTCGGAGCGGATATGGCGATGACGCCGATGGGCGAACAGGTCGGCGCGGGTCTTTCCCGCTCCAAACGCCTCTGGCTTCTTCTCACGGTCTGCTTCGTCATGGGCGTTTTTATCACGGTTGCCGAACCCGATCTTTCGGTGCTTGCCGCGCAGGTATCGGACGTGTTTGACAGCACCGAACTGATCGTCACGGTCGGCGTCGGGGTAGGGCTGTTCCTCGTGCTTGCAATTCTGAAAATTGCGTTCGCGCAAAATCTTTCCTCCATGCTGATCTTTTTCTATCTGATCCTGTTCGCGCTGACAACGTTGGTGCTGGTCAACGGAAACGGAGCGCTTCTGCCGCTCGCGTTTGATTCGGGTGGCGTGACGACAGGGCCGATCACCGTCCCCTTTCTCATGGCGCTTGGGGTCGGCATTGCGGCAACGCTGGGCGGGAAGAATACCGGAGCAAACAGCTTCGGGCTGGTTGCGCTCTGCTCGGTGGGTCCGGTTCTTGCCGTGATGGTTCTGGGGACCCGAATGAGCGGTGCGCTTGTATATGAGTTGCCGGATTACGGGATTATCTCGAAATTCGGAGCTGAATTTTGGAGATCGATTCTTTCGATCGCGCGGGAAGTGGCGCGTGCGCTCGGGCTTGTGGTGATCTTCTTTGCCGTGATCCAGATCGCGTTTCTGCATCTTCCGCGCCGCAAGATCCAGCAGATTGCCATCGGAATCCTCTATACGTTTGTCGGGCTTGTTCTCTTTTTGGCGGCGGCAACGATCGGGTTCATGCCGATCGGCTATAAGCTCGGAACCGAAATTTCAACCGCGCATCCGGAGATGCTGCCAACGTTCGGATTCCTGCTCGGGCTGGTCGTGGTTCTGGCAGAGCCAGCGGTACATATTCTGAACAAACAGGTCGAGGAGATCACCAACGGGATGGTTCATAAATCCGAGATGATGCTGGCGCTCTCGATCGGCGTCGGTATTTCGATCGGACTTTCCATGATCCGGATCCTTCTCGGATTCAGTATCCTCTATTATCTCGTTCCGGGCTACATCCTCTCTCTCGGGCTTGCCTTTTTCGTTCCGAAACTGTATACGGCGATCGCGTTCGATTCGGGCGGCGTGGCGAGCGGACCGCTCACCTCGGGCTTTATTCTGCCGTTTGCGGTCGGAGCGTGCGCGACGGTGCAGGGGATCGACCGCGTGATGAGCGAGGCGTTCGGCGTTGTCGCCATGGTCGCCATGACGCCGCTCATCACCATTCAATTTCTCGGCTTCCGGGCAATCGTGATGCAGCGGATGCGGGAAAAGATC
Organism: uncultured Clostridia bacterium; assembly: GCA_947302045.1. GTDB lineage: Bacteria > Bacillota > Clostridia > Oscillospirales > CAG-272 > UMGS1865. The sequence goes on along the minus strand of CAMYUQ010000002.1, from coordinate 57,034 downwards.
GCCATGAAACGGATTCTGGATGCGGACGACGAGCAGATCATCCGGTTCCTGTAACCGGGAAAAACAGAGAAAGGAACGCTTATGGGAATGGAAAATCCGGGCAAAATCATCCGGCGGGTCACGAAATCCAAGCCCTCCGGGCAGGCGTCGGCAGTGAAAAAACTCAAACTGCTTGTCACGATCGTGAACAGAAACAAAGCCGAATTCTACGTTGATCTGTTGCAGTCTTTCGAAGTGAATATGCAGCTCGTTACACGCGCAAAGGGAACGGCAGGTTCCGAGATGCTTCACTACATGGGGCTGGAAGAATCCGAAAAGACCGTGATTTTCAGTCTGATCCGGGAGGATCGCGCGGAAGAGGCGTTGCGAACGGTGGAGGAAAAATTCCGCACGATCCGCAACGGAAAAGGGATCGCTTATACCGTTCCGCTTTCGAGCGTGATGGGAGTTGCCATTTATCAGTTTCTCTCCAACAACAGAATGACGGCAAAGGAGAAAAATGAAAATGAAATTTGAGCATGAAATGATCGTTTGCATTGTGAACGCCGGATTCAGCGACGCGGTGATGGACGCCGCAAAGGAATACGGAGCGCGGGGCGGAACGGTGCTTTCCGCACGCGGAACCGCCGCAAAAGAGGCGGAAACGCTTTTCAAGATTACGATCCAGCCCGAAAAGGAAATGGTTCTGATCCTGGTCCCGACCGAATTGCGCGACGATATTCTGCACGGGCTTTACCAAAGCGTCGGGCTCAAAACGCCGGGGCAGGGGATCGCGTTCTCACTGCCGGTGGATCGCATCGTCGGGCTTTCCGAAGCGCCGGAGAAAGAACCGCCGAGGGCGGCAAAATAACAAAACCGAAAACATCCGCCCGCGAATTTCTTCGCGGGCGGATGTTTTTTATGACAGTCAAATGGAATAGGGAAGCAAACGGAAAGCGTAACGGTATTTTCCGGGCTGAATACAGTATTTCTCGTCCAGCTCCGGTCCGCAGGAGTTGGAACCGATCCCTGCCTGTTTGAAATCGACGTTCACGACCGTTTCCGCAAGCGGTTTGAGATCAAAATCATATTTTGCGGTGTAGAGCATCCAGGGCGTGAAGTGCGAGCAGTTGAAGCTGAACGATTCCGTTTCTTCCGCCGGCAGGATCCGCAGTCCCTGCCCGTTCGCGGTGCTGACCTCAACCCACTTTGTTCCGGTGTGCGCCATGTTTTCCTGCGGACGGATGTAGTGCTCAAAGTGGTCGGTCACCGATGCGGAATAGATCCCCATGCGAGCCGCCTGCCGCTTATCTTCGTAGGATTCGGTCGGCCCCATTCCGAAATAGCGCAACTGCTCGTTGCCGCTCGGCATCGAGAACTGGATCCCCAGGCGCGGCAGAGTCCGGCAGGATTCGGGTTTGAAACCGTTGTAGTCGATGTGAGCTCTCGCCTGCGTGGGCAGATCGTAACGCTCAACGTCGGAAAGATAATGAACGTCAAAATCCAGCACCACACCCTGACCGGGTGCGAAGATATAATCAAGGATCATATCCAGGTAGGGACGCCGCGCGTCGGGGATGACCGACAGTTGCGCCCGTATCCGGATCCCGTTTTCATCCTCTTTGAGAACAGAGAGCTCCTTGCAGTGCGTTTTTGCGTGGTGGAATCTGCGTGCTCTCCAATCTTCCACGATCTTGCGGTCGTTGTCGGTCGGCGCGCGCCAGAGGTTGGGCGTGACCGGTTTTTCCAGCAGTTCCCGTCCGTTGTCGCAGATCGATTCCAGCAGTCCGCTCAATCTGCTCAAACGGTAAACGGCGGCGCCGTCCACAACCGTGAGCGCGTCGTCGGTCTTTTCCAGCCGGAGGTTCTGCCGGAGAGCGCAGGGGAAAGCTTGCTCGATCGGCTCGGATGGCAGGCGGAACTGCTCAAAGCCGACCTCATAGCCCTCGTCTGCCCAATCGGTTGCGGTATTCTGCCGGAAGGAAAGGGTCAGGTAGCAGTTTCCGCGCAGATCGCGGAACGCGGCAGGATCGATCCGGTAAACGCCGGTACGCTCTGGTGCGATCCGGACAGACGCGATCCGTCCCTGCCGGATGACCTCCCCTTCCTGCGATACCGTCCAATAGAGATCCAGATCCGAAAGATCGCGGAAATGCCGGAGATTGCGCAGAGAAACCGCGCCGGTTACCGGATTGAATTTGGTCGCGCGAACCGGGCGCAGGACCTGCTTGTATTCCAGCATTCCGAAATGCGGCTTCCGATCGGGCGAGACCAGTCCGTCCACGCAGAAGTTGCCGTCATGGACGGGATTTCCGAAATGCCCGCCGTAAACGTATTTCGGTTCGTCGGGCGTGCCGATGTCCACCGCGTGGTCGAGCATTTCCCAAACGCATCCGCCGAAGAAGGAATCGTGTTTGTAGATCAGCTCCCAATATGCTTCCAGATCCCCGGGGCCGTTGCCCATGGCGTGCGAATATTCACAAAGGAAGATCGGGAGATCCGTTTTTTTGTTCCGTCCGAAATACAGTTTTTGACACTCTTTGATCCGGGGGTACATCCGGCTGTCCACGTCTGTAAATTCGGGCGCGTCGAAATCTGCCTGTTCCCGCGTCAGACGGCCGAGGAGATATTCGGTTTTGCGGCGGGTGCGGTCCTCGCAATGCACGAGGCACCCGGGCATACGGGTATGGAAATAATCCGCCATCGCACGCTGATTCGAGCCGACGCCCGATTCGTTTCCGACCGACCAGAACAACACGCAGGCGCGGTTCTTATCCCGTTCCATCATGCGTTCGGCTCTGTCGAGGTATGCCTGCCGCCAATCGGGACTGTCCGAGAGCTGATCCCACATCTGAAAACGGGTGTAGGGATCCTTCACGGAATAGATATTCATACCGTGCGTTTCGATATCGGCTTCATCGCAAAGATAGAATCCGTAGCGGTCGCAGAGTTCCGGAAAGCGCGGATCGTTGGGGTAATGGCTTGCGCGGATCATATTGACGTTATGCGCTTTGAGCAGCATCAGATCCCGGATCATGTGGTCGAGCGGCGTTGCGGCGCCGAGGCGGGGATGACTGTCGTGCCGGTTGACTCCTTTTGCCTTGACCTTTTTGCCGTTGACGTAGATCACATTGCCGATCACTTCAAACCGGCGGATGCCTACCGACTGCACGATCTTTTCTTCTCCGCAGGTAAGGGTTAAACGGTAGAGATCCGGTATTTCATCACTCCACAGAAGCGGATTTTCAACCGGGATCTCAAAATGCGCGGCTTGATTTGCGGTGCAGTGTCCTGCCGCAAGCGGTGTTCCGTTCGGCGAGGCGAGCGTATAAGAAAGTTCCGCAGAGCCGTTCAGGGTCACGTCGGCGAGGATCCGGGCGTTTTTGAAATCGTTTGAAAGAACCGGGCGCAGGAACAGATCGGTGACGTGGATCTTATCACGGAGCAGCAGATAAACCTCCCGGAAGATGCCCGAGAGCCGGATCTTATCCTGATCTTCGAGGTAGGAACCGTCGCACCATTTGAAAACCAGAACCATCAGTTCGTTTTCCCCTGCCTGCAAAAAGCCGGAAAGATCAAATTCCGAGGAGGTGTGGCTCACTTGACTGTACCCCACGAATTTGCGGTTGAGAAATACGTAGAAACAGGAATCAACACCTTCAAAATTGAGGTAAACCGTCTTTTCTTTGAGCATCTCCGGCGTTGCGGTAAAACTCCGGCGATAAAGACCGCAGGGGTTTTCGGCAGGTACGAACGGCGGATCGACCGGGAAGGGATAGCCGTGGTTGGTGTATTGCGGTTTATCGTAATCGCGGTCGAGCAGCATCTGCCAGCTCATCGGAACCGGAATGGTTTCGCAAAACGCGGGCGCGTCGGGCGAGAGAAAATCGCCGAGCTCGTTCCTGTTCCGGCAATAGCGAAAATCCCACGTACCGCAGAGCGAAAGGAAACGATCGCTCGCGGAACGGTCGTCGGTATCCGCCGCACCGACCGAGAAGGGAACAAAATAGGCGCGCGGCTTTTCACAACCGATATGCAGCGTTTGCAGTTGCGTGTGATAGGAAAGGTCAAAAGACATATAGCATTCTCCTTTTTTGCGATATTGTCTTGCATAAAAACGAGGAGGGATTTCCGGTGGCGAAAAGCCCTCCTGTCAAGCGACAGATTATTTTTTCAGACAGTGCCCAACCGTGAGCGCGGCGACCAAAATTCCGGCGGTCAGGAGCAGCGTACGCAGAGTGCATCCGCCGGACCGTTCCAGAACCATGCTGTCGACCGGTTCGGAATCCTTTTCCGACCGGTAAAAATCGTAGCGATAGGTTTTGGTAGCGCGGATATAGGGATTCCAACCCGTCTCGCGCAGGTCTTTGCGGACGCGCGCGCAGGCGTTGCCGCATGCATTCCGGGCCTCGTGGAATTTCTTTGCAAAACGATCCTTACCGGTCGCTTTGCCGCCGGCCGTTTCCTCGGCGGTTTCTTCCCCGGGATCCCGTAAGATTTCTTCTTCCATCATCATTCCTCCGATCTCGTTTGGAGTAGGGTGTGAATTTTTCGGATCGTTGATACATCCGATTTCCGGGATTGCTTATCCGATCTTAACGGTCACGATAAATCCGGAAAGGTTGTCGCCCGATACGGTGTAGGGGAATTTGGAAGCATCGGAGGGAACCGGAACGTCGGTCTTTTCTCCTCCGGACGCCGGAACGTAGTAAACCTCATATCCTGCGATCTGCAAGTGCGACTGTTCGTATTTGCAGTTCGTTTGCAGATATTCCACGTATTCTTCCAGGCACATTCCGTTCTGCGCCATATAGGTCGCGTGCGGAATGCCGACGTAGCGGTAGGCGTTCGTGTAATCGGTTACCGACGTATGCGCGCTGTGTCCGGTGGGATATCGTTGGATGAATCCGTATTTATAGCTGTTTTGCGCGAGCCAGTAGTCCTGCGCGGAGGAGAGACGGTCGCTTCCCAGCGTGACGTCCTGCAAGGAGATCAGATAACCGGTATGGTGATCGGAATACCCCGCTTTGGTTGCGGAGCCGAGCTCTTCCTGCGCCGTATAGGTGCGGAACGCCAGTTTGAGTTGCACCTTGTCGTCTTTTTCATATTGGTAATATACCTGCATCATCGCGTCGAGCGCCGCAAGCACTTCATTCCGGATCACAACGCCTTCTTTCCGCCGGTAAATGGTTTCGTTATTCGCATCCGTATAAATCGTTTGCGCGGAAGAGATCGTAGTGAACTCCTCGGGATTTGCGTAATCCTTGTTCACCGACGGGAACTGATAAGTGTGCGTCTTGTTGACGACGATCAGCTCTCCGGCATGGATCCTGTCGGAATTCAAACTTGTCGTGACATACTCGATGCCGTCCGAATCGGTCGAAGGTCCGCTGATATACGGAGTCCTTGACTCCCATTTACAGGAATGCGCGCCAAGGAGAACCAGAAAGACCAATCCTGCCAGAATCAAAAGAGTGAAAACGGTAAAGATGGCAAGCAGTACGAAACGTCCCTGACGGCGACGGTGCGCACGCTCTTCCCGGTGACTGTGCCGAACGGTGTTGAAACTGCGTGGGTCTGACGAACGGGGTGCCATAGATTGATCTCCTTTCCATTCAATTTATGCGGGCAGGCGGCGATCAGCTGTCCAGTGCGTCTTTGATGGAGAAGTCCATCCGCCCTTTCTTATCCAGCCCGATATATTTAACTTTCACGACGTCGCCGATTTTGAGAACGTCCTCCACCTTTTCGATCCGGCGGGGTGCGATCTTGGAAATATGAACCATGCCCTCTTTTCCGGGTGCGTATTCGACGAAGCAACCGAACTCCTTGATTCCCGTGACCGTTCCGGTATAGACGGCGCCTACCACCGGCTCGAACACGATAGCGTCGATGCAGGCCTTCGCGGCTTCCGCCTGATCGCTGTTGACCGCCGCGATGCGGATGGTACCGTCGTCTTCAATATCAATCTTGGCTCCGGTATCGGCAACGATCTTCTGAATGACCGCGCCGCCTTTTCCGATCACTTCACGGATCTTTTCGGGATCGATCTTCATGGTGGTCATCTTGGGTGCGTACCGCGAAACTTCGGGACGCGGAGCGGCGATGGCTTTCAGGATCACTTCGTCGATGATATAATCCCGTCCGATGTGCGTCATTTCAAGCGCGCGGCGGATAATTGCCGGGGTCAGACCGTCGATTTTGAGGTCCATCTGAATCGAGGTAATACCCTTGTGGGTACCGGCGACCTTGAAATCCATATCGCCGTAGAAGTCTTCGAGTCCCTGAATATCGAGCATTGTATCCCAAGAGCCGTCCTCAGCGGTGATCAGACCGCAGGAGATACCTGCGACCGGTGCTTTGATCGGCACGCCTGCGTCCATGAGCGCGAGCGTCGAGCCGCAAACAGACCCCTGCGAGGTCGAACCGTTGGAAGAGACCACGTCGGAGACAAGACGGATGGCGTAGGGGAATTCCTCCTCGGAGGGAAGAACCGGGATCAGCGAACGCTCTGCCAGAGCGCCGTGGCCGATCTCGCGGCGTCCGGGACTTCTGACCGGTTTTGCTTCACCGGTCGAGAAACCGGGCATATTATAGTGGTGCATATAGCGTTTGGAGGTTTCGCTGTCGATGCCGTCGAGCATCTGCGCCTCGGAAAGCGTTCCGAGCGTTGCGGCGGTGAGCACCTGCGTCTGTCCGCGGGTGAAGAGCCCGGAACCGTGTACGCGGGGCAGGATGCCGACTTCGCTGGCGAGCGGGCGGATCTGATCCATGCGTCGGCCGTCCACACGCTTTTTGTCAACGAGCAGCCAGCGGCGCACGATCTTCTTCTGGATCTTGTAGACCAATTCCTCCATCTGCGTGGGCAGATTCGGATATTTTTCGCTGAATTTTTCAAGAATGGCGTCCTTGATCGGAACCATCTTCGCGTCACGGACGTTCTTGTCGTCGGTGTCGAGCGCTGCCATCACGTCCTGTTCGCAGAACGCAAAGATCTCGTCGAACATATCGTGATCGAGCTCGCAGGAAGGATAGGCAAACTTGGGCTTGCCGACCTCGGCGATGATCTGATTCACGAACACGAGCAACTGTTTGATCTCCTCGTGCGCCTTCATAATGGCGTTATACATGGTGTCGTCATCCACTTCGTTCGCGCCGGCTTCGATCATCACGACCTTTTCCGTCGAGGCGGCAACCGTCAGTTGCAGGTCGCTCTTCTTCTGCTGTTCTGCGTTGGGGTTGACGACGATCTCACCGTCGACCAGACCCATGAACACGCCGCCGATCGGACCGTTCCACGGAATATCCGAGATGGAAAGCGCGATCGAAGCGCCGATCATAGCGGTGATCTCGGGCGAACAGTCGGGGTCGACCGACATGACCGTCAGGGTCAGGGCAACGTCGTTGCGCAAATCTTTCGGGAAGAGCGGACGGATCGGTCTGTCGATCACGCGCGCGGTCAGGATCGCCTTTTCGCTCGGACGGCCTTCGCGTTTGAGGTAACCGCCCGGAATTTTTCCGGCGGCGTACATTCTCTCGTCAAAGTCGACCGAAAGGGGCAGAAAATCAATGCCGTCGCGGGGCTTTTCGGAAGCGGTCGCGCAGCAGAGAACGGCGGTGTCGCCGTAGCGGCAGAGCACCGAGCCGTTGGCAAGCCCGGCCATTTTGCCGGTTTCGATCACCAGCGGTCTGCCTGCCAGGGTGTAGTTGAACACCTTGTAGTTCTTGAATTGCATAGGGGTACTGATGGGATTGGACATTTTCAATTTCCTCCGTTTTGTATATTTTCCCGTCTGTTATCATTCCCGCGGAGGTTTAGCACTTAACGCATCCGCCGAGCAACGGCGAACCGGTTCGGCAGATTCGTTAACTGCTAATCCTTCCGTGAGAGAACGAACTGAATAAAATGGAAAAGCAGGGAGCAGGAGCAGGGGTTTTGCCGCTGCTCTCGCTCCCTTTGCGCTTTACTTTCTCAAACCGAGTTTACCAATGATCGCACGGTACCGTTCGATGTCGACGTTCTGCAAATAGTTGAGCAGATTTCTTCTGTGTCCGATCATCTTTTGCAGACCGCGGCGGCTGTGGTAGTCTTTCTTGTTCGATTTGAGGTGTTCCGTCAGGTTGTTGATACGGGAAGTGAGGATCGCGATCTGAACCTCGGGGGATCCCGTGTCGCCTTCGTGAACGGCGTACTCCTGGATGAGTGCCTGCTTTTCGTCTTTGAGCATGGGTTTCTTCACCTTTCAAAAAAATTTTTGATGCGTCTGACCCCGCCGAAGGTGGGTGAAGATCCGGAAATCCGGTCAGATCCGTTCAGCCGAGCCAACGTCATACGCGTTTATTATATCACATCGTTTCCTTTTTGTAAAGAGTTTTTTCAAAAATTTTTTCAACCCGGACGCAGGTGCGGAACGCGGCCGTTCTTTTCGACCGGAAAACCGGTCGATCCGGTTTCGCTTTTCACTCCGGAGAATAAAAAATAGACTTGCATTTTCGGCGGATCCGTGCTATAATGATAAACAGGATCGGGCGAAGCGGAAGGAGGGGATCGGATATGGAACCGCAGCAGCATCCCTGTGAGCGTGAAAACCCGAAAATTTCGGAATTTGATCTTTCCGACGCCGGGCAAAACGGCGCTTTGCAACAGCCGACGGGAAGCCCCTCCACTACGCTGGGGCGGGAATATCTGCACACGGCGTCGGTCTTCTTCGGCGTGTTCAATATCTACGTCGGCACGATTCTGGGGCAGTTTGTCCTGACGTTTATTCTCTACCTTTTCAAGATCGACGTGCAAAAAAACGACGTCGCTTATTTTCTCGTTTCAGCCCTGCCGATGTATGCGGTCGGAATGCCGCTTTCCCTGATCGTGTTCCGTCAGGGGCGCGCCCTGCCGCCGGATCGCGGCAGACGCATTTCGATCGGCGCGATGGCCTGCCTGCTCGGCGCCTGCCTGTCCCTTTCGCTGGTGGGAAGTCTGCTCGGCACTTTTGCAAACGGGATCCTGGGATTTCTGACCGGGAAAACCTCTGAAAGCCCCGTGGATCAACTGACCCGGAACACGCCTTTCTGGCTCAACTTCCTGTTGGTCGCGGTTGCGGCGCCGATTCTGGAAGAAATTTTCTACCGCAAGCTGGTCATCGACCGCTTGCGCAGATACGGAGATCTTTGCGCGGTGTTCGGTTCGGCGTTGCTGTTCGGGGCGATCCACACCAACCTTTCGCAGTTTTTCTACGCGTTATTTGTGGGGATCGTGTTCGGGTGGGTCTACACCTATTCCGGAAAGCTGCGGTATTCGATCCTTCTGCATTTTCTGTTCAACGCGTTCGGCATCGTGAGCTCGGAGATCGTGCGGCTCGGCGGTGGGACCGACGTTGCGATGTCGGCCGACCGACCGTTCTGGCTGAGCTTATTCCTCCTGGCGGAGGAAGGGGTCTATTTGCTCTCGCTTGTCGGCGCGATCCTTGCCGGCGTGCTCCTGATCCGGAAACTGCGTCCGCAGAGAGCGACGGTTTCTCTGACCGGTAAACAGAAGGCGTTTCTGCTCTTTCTGAACCCGACGTTATGGGCTCTGGCGGTGCTTCTGATCCTGCTTTCGCTCTGACAAAAGAGGTGGGACGATGATAAAAGCGATACTCTTTGATTTCGACGGCACGATCGCGGATACGGTCTCGGCGCTCCGGGAGGGCGTCAATTTGGTAATGGAAGAATTCGGGTATCCGACGCACACCGACGAAGACATTCTGCAATACGTCAACCGCGGAGCCCGGGAACTGATCCGCCGGGCGATGCCGGAACCGGAAGCCGGGGACGCGGAGCTGGTGGATCGTGCGTATGCGTACTATAACAAGTGCATGGAAAAAGTTTTTCTGCACACCAAAGAACCCTACCCGGGCGTGGCGGAACTGATTGCAGACCTGCATACGCGGTACCGGATCGGCGTTCTTTCCAACAAGCAGGACGAATATCTGCTCCGGCTCTGCGAGCAGGTCCTCCTGCCGGGGAGCTTTGACGCGACGCAGGGAGTCGTTCCGGACAAGCCGACCAAACCCGACCCCTATCTTTCGGGACGGCTGGCGGAGCGGCTGGGCGTTTTACCGGAGGAATGCGTCATGGTCGGAGACAGCGACGTGGACATTGCAACGGCGGCAAACGCCGGAATGGAACATATCGGCGTTCTGTGGGGCTTTCGCCCGGAGGAATTCCTGCGAGAGCACGGAGCGCGTCATTTCGCGAAAACGCCGCGGGACGTGATTGAAATTTTAAATCAAATAGAACGATCGGAAAAGGAGAAGGGAAAATGCTGAAAATCGAACGGTGCGCGGTCATGAATCTGGAAAACGCGATCCGGGGTGCGCGGAATCCTCTGAACAGTTGGGGGCGCATGGACAGCGGTTACGACGAAAAAGGAAATTATGTTTTGGGTCCGAACGATCTGGATCTCGCCCGCCGTCTGGCGCGTGCCGGGAGCGACCACCGCAAATATCTGCGGCAGATCTTCGTATCGGTGGATCTGACCGGGCCGCTCTACTGGTGGAAAGAGTTCGATACCTACAAGGTGGGAACGGTTGCAAATTCCTGTTCCACCATGCATAAAATCCACGCAAAGCCCTTCGAGCGGGAGGATTTTTCGCACGACCGTCTGGACGAGGCGGGTCTTGCCGCGCTCGATACGCTTATTGCGTTTCTGGAATCCGAGCGGCAGAAGTTTGCCGCCGACAAGAACGACAAGCAGGCGTGGCACAATCTGATCCAGCTGTTGCCGTCCTCTTATAATCAGATGCGCACCGTTTCGCTCAACTACGAAACGCTCATCAATATGTACTACGCACGCCGGACACATAAGCTGGCGGAATGGCATACGCTTTGCGCATGGATCGAATCTCTGCCCTATGCGGCGGATTTGATCTGCGTCAAAGAATAACCGGGAGGGGATCTGCCGCAAAAAAGCGCGGCAGACCCCCTTTTCGCAGGGGGTCGAATCCTGTCAAACGAACGTGAAAAGTGCTTGACAAACACGGCAAAAAGTAGTATAATAATCGGGAAAGAAACAAACTCCGGGAGGGACGTTATGGAAGAAAGTCGGTTGCAGTTGCTTCGCGAGCGGGCGAAGCAGATTCGCATCGGTGTGATTGAGGGAACCCATGCCGCAAAATCGGGGCATCCGGGCGGTTCGCTTTCGATCGCCGATCTGTTGTCGTACCTGTATTTTGAAGAGATGAACGTGGATCCGGCAGATCCGAAAAAAGAGGAGAGAGACCGTTTTGTCCTCTCGAAGGGACACTGCGCGCCGGCACTCTATGCCGCACTGGCGGCACGGGGATATTTTGCGCCCGAAGAGCTGACGACCCTGCGCAAGATCGGGTCCCGTCTGCAAGGGCATCCGGATATGACTCTGACCCCGGGCGTGGATATGTCGGCAGGTTCGCTCGGCCTCGGCGTCAGCTCGGCGGCGGGTATGGCGCTTGCCGGCAAGATCGGCGGAAAAAATTACCGCGTCTATACCATCGTCGGAGACGGAGAGAGCGAGGAAGGTCAGGTGTGGGAGGCGTGTATGTTCGCCGCTCACTATAAGCTGGATAACTTCTGCCTGATTCTGGACTGGAACGGCTTGCAGATCGACGGATCGGTGGAAGAGGTCATGAACCCCACGCCGCACGATAAAAAGCTGGAAGCGTTCGGCTTCCACGTCATTTCCATCGACGGGCATGATTTCGATCAGATCGCCGCGGCGTTTGCCGAAGCGAGAAAAACGAAAGGGAAGCCCACCGCGATCATTGCCAAAACGGTGAAAGGGAAAGGCGTTTCCTTCATGGAAAATCAGGTGAAGTGGCATGGATCCGCGCCGAACGACGAACAGTATGCGCAGGCGATCGCGGAATTGAAGGGAGGCAACTGACATGGCGGATAAAATTGCAACACGGGAAGCATACGGCAAGGCGCTGGTGGAATTTGCCGGTCAATACGATTTCGTCGTGCTGGACGCAGACTTGGCGGAAGCGACCAAAACCGTGATCTTCAAGAAAGCGTATCCCGAACGGTTCTTCGATTGCGGGATCGCGGAAGGAAATATGATGAGCGTTGCCGCGGGGATCGCGACGACCGGAAAAACCGTATTCGCGTCGAGCTTTGCCATGTTTGCGGCGGGGCGCGCCTTTGAGCAGGTGCGCAACTCGATCGGTTATCCGCATCTGAACGTCAAGATCGGCGCAACACACGCGGGCATTACCGTGGGCGAAGACGGCGCCACGCACCAGTGCAACGAGGATATTGCCCTCATGCGCACCATTCCGGGCATGACGATCGTCAACCCGAGCGACGCGGTTGAGGCGAGGGAAGCGGTGCTGGCAGCATTGAAGACGAACGGTCCGTTCTATCTGCGGTTCGGCAGATACGCCGTGCCGGTCATCAACGACAAGCCGGACTATCGGTTTACCCTCGGCAAGGGGATCCGGTTGGCGGACGGCAGGGACGTGACGCTGGTTGCGACCGGGCTGATGGTTTCCCTTGCTCTGGAAGCGAGGGAAGCTCTGGCGCAGGAAGGAATTGACGCGCGCGTGGTCAATATTCATACGATCAAACCGATCGACCGGGAGATCCTGACCGCCGCGGCGGCGGAGACCGGCGCGATCGTGACGGCGGAAGAACATAATATCATCGGCGGACTCGGCTCGGCGGTCGCGGAAGTCGTCGGCGAGACCTGCCCGGTACCTGTGGTGCGCGTCGGTATGAACGATACCTACGGACACAGCGGAACGGTGCCGGCACTGCTCGAAGCTTACGGACTGACGGTCGAACATCTGGTTCGTGCCGCCAAAGAAGCGATCGCGAAAAAACGCGCATGAAAGACTGTATTCTCGCGTCGGGATCGCCGCGCCGCCGGGAGATCCTCGCGAACCTCGGCGTTCGCTTTGAAGTCGTGACGCCCAACGTGGACGAAACCTCCGACGAGCGCGACCCCGAGCGGCTTTCCGAGCTTTTGGCAAGGCGCAAAGGAGAAGCGGCACTGCAACTCTTCGCAGGGAAGGAAGCCGAGCTGCGGGATAAACTTCTGATCGCTTCGGATACCACGGTCGCGGTGGACGGCAGGATTCTCGGCAAACCGAAGGACGCCGCGGACGCCTGCCGGATGCTCCGGCTGCTGTCGGGACGAACCCACCGGGTCGTGAGCGGAATTTTCCTTGCCTGCAACGGCAAAACGGCGGTTTCGCACGAGGTGACGCAGGTTGATTTTGCGCCCATGACCAAGTCGGAGATCGCGTGGTACGTTGCCTCCGGAGAACCGTTCGGAAAAGCGGGCGGATACGCGATCCAGGGGCTTGCCTCCCTGTGGATCCGGGAGATCCGGGGAGATTATTTCAACGTGGTGGGGCTTCCGGTCCACCGGATGCAGGCACTCTGCCGGGAGACGTTCGGAGAACCCTTTCCGGCCTCTGGTGAGCAGGGCAGATAAAATCAGCACATTCATTATTTTTATTTTTGCGAAAAGGAGAAACGCCGGTGTCGAAGCAGATCGGGATCGATTTGGGAACCTCGACCACGATGATCGCGGTTAAGGATAAAGAAAAGCTCGCGATGCGCGCACCCACGGTGGTCAGCTTGGATAAGGTGACCCGTGAGGTGTTGGCTTCGGGCTTGCGGGCAAAGAAAATGCTCGGAAAAACACCGGCGGATATTCGCGCGCTCCGCCCACTGAAAAACGGCGTGATCACAGACGTGCAGACAACGTCGCTGATGTTGCGGAGCTTCTTTGAAAAGCTGGATCTGGTGTCCTTTTTCAACCGTCCGTCTGCGCTTGTCACGATCCCGTTTGAAGTGACCGACGTGGAGCGCCGGGCAGTAGAGGACGCGGTTTTTGAAGCGGGCGCGCGAAACGTGGGGCTGATCGACGTTCCGATCGCGGCGGCTGTCGGTGCCGGGATCCGGGTATCCAACGCGCGCGGAGCCATGCTGGTGGATCTGGGCGGCGGCATTTCGGAAGCGTCGGTCATCAGTCTGGGCGGCATTGTCAAATCCACCTCGCTCCGAACGGCGGGAGATTCGCTCGATCAGGCAATCGTCGCGCACCTCAAACGGACGCATCATATCCACATCGGTGAAATATCCGCTGAGCGGTTGAAATTGCGGCTCGGCGCCGCCGATCCCACGCTCGACCGAGGAACCATGACGGTTTCGGGGCTGGATTCCAGAACCCATACGGCGGCAACGCGCGAGATCAGAACGGCGGATATTTATGAGGCGATCAGAGAACCGATCACCGAGATCGTTACGATGGTAAAACGGACGTTTGAAGAAACGCCGCCGGAACTTTCGGCCGATATTTTTGAAACGGGCATCGTGATGGTGGGGGGCGGATCGCTCCTGCCGGGGCTTGCCGAGCTGATCGCGGGGCAGATGGGCGTGCGGGTCATGGTTGCGCCCAGACCGATGGAATGCGCCAGCATCGGGCTCGGGAAGATGCTGCGCACAACAGGCGGCGATTTTTCGGAATTCATACGTTACAAAGTCAAATAAACAGAGGATCAACAGGTCTGCCTGCCGCGCGCGGGCAGACCTGTTTTTGCAATTTTCGATTTTCGATCCTGCATTTATGGTAAAATGCGAAAACAAATCGGCGGCAGAACGGGAATTATTGGAAAAAATGCCGATTTCTTGAAAAAGTCTTGACAGATTCCCGCGAATCTACTATAATAATATCAATCTATCTGTTAAAAAAATGACAGACAAGTTTGAATTTATATCAAAACCGGAGGAAATTCACTATGAACAGAGTCTACAATTTTTCGGCAGGTCCCTCTATGCTTCCGCTTCCCGTTCTGGAAAAAGCGGCGTCCGAACTGGTCTCTTACGGAACCAGCGGAATGTCGGTCATGGAGATGTCCCACCGATCTCCGGATTACGAAGCGATCATCAACGACGCGGAGGCGCTTTTGCGCAAGCTGATGCAGATCCCCGACAACTATAAGGTGCTGTTCCTGCAAGGCGGCGCTTCCACGCAGTTTGCGGCCGTTCCGCTCAACCTGATCGGGCGCACCGGCAAGGCCGACTACATCGTGAGCGGTCAGTTCTCGGGCAAGGCGTTCAAGGAAGCGCAGAAGATGGGCTTTGACGTCGTCTGCGCCGCAACCTCCAAAGAGGATAACTTCGATCATATTCCGACCGTGACGAAGGATATGATCCGTCCCGACGCGGCGTACGTCCATATCTGCTATAACAACACGATCTACGGAACCAAATATCCGCAGATCCCCGACGTGGGAGATATCCCGCTCGTGGCGGATATGTCCTCCTGCATTATTTCCGAGCCGGTTGACGTGAGCAAATTCGGCGTAATTTATGCGGGTGCGCAGAAGAACATGGCGCCTGCCGGGCTGACACTTGTGATCGTGCGCGAGGATCTGCTCGAATACGCCGATCCGAAAATGCCCACCATGCTTGAATGGAAAACGATGGCGGAGAACGGCTCCATGTATAACACGCCGCCCTGCTACACCATCTACATGGCGAAACTCGTGTATGAGTGGATCCTCGGGCTCGGCGGACTGGACGTGATGAAGCAGATGAACGAGAAGAAGGCAAAATTGCTCTACGATTATCTCGATTCTCAATCCTATTATATTGCTCCCGTGCAGAAAGGAAGCCGCTCGATGATGAACGTGACGTTCGTCACGGGGGATGCCGAGCTGGATAAGAAGTTCGCTTCCGAGGCGGCGAAGAACGGGCTGAAAAATCTCAAAGGTCACCGCTCTGTGGGCGGCATGAGAGCGTCGATCTACAACGCGATGCCCTACGAAGGGGTAGAAGCGCTCGTGAAATTCATGAAGGATTTTGCCGCGGCAAATCCCAAGGCGTGAGACCGAAAACGAAAGGTGTGAAAACAATGAAAATTCAACTGTTGAATAAGATCGCAAAAGTCGGGTTGGACGAGCTGGGAACCGGCTACACGATCGGAGAAGAGATTGCCGATCCGGACGGTATTCTGGTTCGCTCGGCGGCAATGCACGAGATGGAGTTCGGACCGAACCTCAAAGCCATCGCGCGCGCCGGTGCGGGCGTGAACAATATCCCGATCGACCGTTGCTCGCAGGAGGGGATCGTGGTATTCAATACGCCGGGCGCAAATGCAAACGGCGTGAAGGAGCTGGCAATTCTGGCATTGCTGCTCGCCGCGCGTGACGTGGTCGGAGGCGTGGAATGGGCAAAGACCCTGCAAGCTCCCGACGTTGCAAAGCAGGTGGAAAAGGGCAAATCCAAATTTGCGGGCACCGAACTTGCCGGCAAGACGCTCGGCGTTATCGGTCTGGGCGCGATCGGCGGTATGCTTGCCAATACGGCGGTACATCTCGGCATGAAAGTTGTCGGATGCGATCCGTTCCTCTCGGTTGCGGGCGCGTGGAACCTCAACCACCATATCAGCCGTGCCGCGACCTTCGATGAAATATTCGCGACCGCCGATTATATCACCCTGCACGTTCCGGCAACGGCGGATACCAAACAGATGATCAACGCCGAGAGCATCGCAAAGATGAAAGACGGCGTCAAACTCATCAATCTGGCGCGGGCGGATCTGGTCAACGCGGCGGATCTGAAAGCCGCTCTTGAAAGCGGAAAAGTTTCGGCTTACGTTACCGATTTCCCGACCGAAGAGGTCCTGGAACTGCCGCATACGGTGGCGATCCCGCACCTCGGCGCGTCGACCGAAGAATCCGAGAACAACTGCGCGGTCATGGCGGCACGCCAGATCGACGACTATCTTGTCAACGGAAACATTACCAACAGCGTCAACTTCCCGAGCGTTTCCTCTCCCCGAACGGGCGCGGCGAGAATTTGCGCATTGCACGCCAACGTTCCTGCTGTGTTGCAGGGAATCACCACGCCGCTTTCGGAAGAAGGCATCAACATCGACAACATGACCAATAAATCGAAAGGCGACAACGCCTACACGATTCTGGATCTGACGTCGGCTCCCTCCGAGAAGGCGATCCAAAGGATCCGGGCGATCGAAGGTATGATCAAGGTTCGGGTGCTGTAAGAGAAAAACAAGGCAAGCCCCTGTCGGAGAACCCGACAGGGGCTTGCCTTATGTAAAGATGCGATCACGACCAGACCAGTCGGTCGCTCCGTTTTTCAATCCGATCACATTTCACGATCGTTTTGTCGGGATCAATTCGATCCGGTTCCAGAATCAGTTCGCCGATGGCATCGGCGCGGATCGTGCCGCCCAGGGGGTTGAGAATGCTGTCAACTCTGGAAGTGATATCGGCGTCGACGGTGGAATATTCGAACGCAAGGGTCGTGCCGTCCAGCTTGCAGTTTTTCAATACGAGATTTTCGATATAGCAAAGCCCCTGCAAACTTTGGACGGTGCAGTTGATAAAGGTCAGATTCCGGGAATTCCAGCCGATGTATTCACCGGAGACGACAGAATCGTAAACGGTCACGTTTTCGCTGTTCCAGAAAACGTCTTTGGTGATCAGGCGGGAATTGCGAACGGTGACGTTCCGAACGCCGTCAAAGGCGTATTTTCCGTTGAGATCGAGGTTCTCGATCTCCATATCCAGGCTGTTCAGGGCAAAATAATCGCCGGTCGCGGTCACGTTCCGGAGTTTGACGCCGCGGCAATCCCAGAGCGTTTCGGGGCAGGTCGGAAAAGAGACGTCTTCCAGCACGAGATCCCGACAGCGGCGGAAGCATTTCGGAGCTTGTACGACAGAATGGCGGACGGTGACAGAATCGGAATACCAGACGCCGGCACGGGCAGGTTCAAAAAAGACGCAGTGATCGGCAACCGCGTGATGCGAATACCAAAGGGGATACCGCCAGCGAAACAGTCCGCCCGATATGGTGACGTTCCGGCTTTCTTTCAAAGGGGATTCTCCAACGTCGAAACTGCAATCGGAAATAGCAAGGTCGGAAGCGCCGAATAAGGCGCGCTCCTCCGTAAAAACCTGTTGTCTGATCTCTTTCATGTTCTCCACCTAATTTTAGATTTACAGGAACAGTATAGCATAAGTTCGCCGAAAAAGCAATTCTTTTTTGCGCATGGGAGCAATTTTTTCAAAAAAGGGGTTGACAAACGAAGGAGGATATGATATAATACAATGCGTTCCAAAGCGAGGAGATCGCGAGCGAACAAACGGTTCGCTGGTGTGGCTCAATGGCAGAGCAGCTGATTTGTAATCAGCAGGTTGTTGGTTCGACTCCGATCACCAGCTCCAATGAGTCCACAGCGGTGGGCTCACGATATGGGAGATTTCCCGAGTGGCCAAAGGGGGCAGACTGTAAATCTGTTGCTGTTTAGCTTCGGTGGTCCGAATCCACCATCTCCCACCACAAATAACCCCGTCCAATTTTGGACGGGGTTATTTGTGGTGGGAGATATTGAAAGTGGATTCGGACAGCCCGGCGCATGGCGTAGCCGCGCAAAAAACCTGCCGGGGGCAGGTTTTTTAGGGCGAGGACTTTATGGATGTATGCACCCAAGTTGACGAGCGCGGCAGGAACTTCCACGTGGATTCTTCTGAACTGCCGTCCCCGATCCCGAACTTTTTTGCAAAATCGATTGTCCGTCTTGCAAAATTCCAAGACCTATGCTATAATAAACCTATCAACTTTTGAGAGGACGCTATGGAAAACAAGGAAATCCTAACGCGGCTTTTGGTCGAATTTATCAGAACCGCTTCGATCCGGCTGCCGGACGACGTGGAAGCGCGTATTCGCACGCTTGCCGCCGACGAAACAGATCCGGTCGGGAAGAACCTTTACGGTTGTATGCTCGAAAATATCGAGCTGGCGAGGGCATACCGTCGCCCGATTTGTCAGGACACCGGAATGTTGCAATTCTTCGTCAGAGTCGGGACGAGATTTCCGCTGATCGACTGCGTGGAGGACTGCATCCGCGAAGCGTCTCTGCGCGCCACCGAGAGCGTTCCGCTCCGTCCGAACGTGGTAGAACCGCTCGGCGAGCGCAACACCGGAAACAATACCGGATACGGAACTCCCTACATCGAATGGGAGCTCGAACCGAACGGGGATAGTCTGTCGATCCTGCTTTACGCGGCGGGCGGCGGCTGTTCACTGCCCGGCAGAAGCAAGGTCCTCATGCCTCTGGAAGGGATGGAAGGCGTGAAAAAATTTGTCTACGATACGATCCTTGATTGGGGGGTCAACGCCTGTCCGCCGCTTCTTGTCGGTATCGGGCTGGGTACTTGCGCCGTGACGAGCGCGATGCTTTCTAAAAAAGCCATCCTGCGCAAAATCGGCACGCATTGCGAGAACGAGAGGGGCGCACAGCTTGAACGCGAATTGCAGGCGGAACTCGATACGATCGGAATTGCTCCGCTCGGCTTCGGAGGCAAGCACAGCGTTCTTGCCGTTCACGTTGAATGTGCCGGGCATCACCCCGCAACGCTTGGCGTAGGCATTACCACAAGCTGCTGGGCAACGCGGCGCGGCGGGATCGTGATCGACCGGGGGCTGAACGCGCGCTATACCATGCACACCGTCGGGGAGGAAGTATGAAAAAAATCATCACAACGCCGATCACCTATGAGCAGATCAAGGATTTGAAAATCGGCGACACCGTTTATCTGACCGGAAAGCTGGCGACCTGCCGCGACGCCGGACACCGGCGCGTTATGCAGGAAGAGGTTTTACCCGAACGGTTTGACCTGCGCGGCGGCGCACTCTACCATGCCGGGCCGATCGTGCGCACCGGGCCGGACGGCACTTTCACGGTCATCTCCGCGGGGCCGACTACAAGCCGGAGAATGGAGTCGGTCGAGGCGGAATTTCTGGGAAAAACAGGCGTCCGTATGCTGATCGGAAAGGGCGGAATGCTGGAAAAAACCGCCGCCGCCTGCAAGCGGTTCGGCGCGATCCATTGCGCATTCCCCGGCGGATGCGCCATCATCGCCGCCGACCGGATCAGGAAGGTCTGCGACGTTGAATGGTCGGATCTCGGCATGGCGGAAGCGTTCTGGGAGATGGAAGTTGAGGAATTCGGTCCGCTGATCGTCTCGATCGACACGAAGGGAAACAATCTCTTTGCCAATAACCAAAAGGCGTTTGCCGAAAGGGTACAAAAGCTGAAAGAAAAACTGTAAAAAATGCAAGAGACGCCGATCTCATTCCGCGGCGTCTTTTTTATATATTTTCCAAAAAACACTTGACAAATTCCAAAAAATCGTTTATAATTGTATCAAATGATACAAATGGAGGCAAAAAGTGAATTTGGAGAAGAAAGAATCCGGAGAACTGAACCGCGTGCGATCGCACCCGCTCTTTGCAGACGTGGACGAAGCGGTTTTGCGGGGGCTGCTCACCGAACGCCTGGCGGAGCTGAGATCCTTCGCGGTGGGCGAACTGCTTTTGCAGAGTCCGCAGGCCGGGCTGATCCTGTCCGGAAAAGCGTCGGTCACGACTCCCGACGCCGGACGTTCGGTTCTTTTGCGCTACCTCGGAAACCTGGACCTGTTCGGGATCGCCAACCTGTTCTCAACCGATCCGTTCGTCAGCCAGATCCGCGCCGTCAAACCGACCCGCTGTTTCCTGCTTTCCGAAGCAGGCGTGCGGCGGCTGTTGGGTGAAAACGAATCGTTTCGGGAACACTATATCGCGTTTCTCGGAAGCCGGATCCGTTTTCTCAACCGCAAGATCGGATATTTGACTGCCGGTTCTGCGGAGCGGCGGCTCGCGTGGTATCTTTCCTCGCTCGGAGCGGGGAGAGTACAACTGCCGATCTCGCTCTCGGATCTCTCGGAACTGCTTGCCATCGGGCGCGCGTCCCTTTACCGTGCGCTCGACCGCTTGGAGTCCGACGGCTACCTCAAACGCGACGGGAAAGATTGGACTCTTCCAGACCCCGAAATTTTGCGAAACGCCTACCGTTGACCGTATCAAAAACCACTTTCAGAAAGGAACACAAACCAATGAAACTTCGACTTTTGGCACTTCTGACCGCACTTCTTCTCATCCTCTTGCCGCTCGCTTCCTGCAAAAAGCAGGAGATGGAAACGACCGTGGACGGCAAGCAAACCGTCCGCATCTATTCGCTCAACGGTACCACCGGTTTCGGTATGGCAAAACTGATGGAAGACGCCGCGAACGACGCTTTTGAAAAAGAAACCTATACAGTGACCGTCAAAACCGACCCGGTGGAAGTGCGTACCGCGCTTGTCAACGGCGACGTGGATATCGCCGCCCTGCCCACCAATCTCGCCTCCACCGTTTACAACGTATCGGACGGCGCGATCAAAATTCTTGCAGTCAACACGCTCGGATGTCTGTATCTGCTGACCAACGACGGAACCGAGATCCGCTCCTTCGCCGATCTTGCGGGCAAGACCGTCTATGCGCCTGCGCAGAACCCGACGATGATCCTCAAACATCTCTGCGAAGCGAACGGACTGACCGTCGGAACCGACGTTTCTATCAAAAACGATTATGCCGAAGCGGCGGCGTTGCAGGCGCGGTTTGCGCAGGGAGCGACCGTTGCGGGCGGTGAGGATACCGTTTCGGTCGTCGTGCTTCCCGAACCGGCAGTGACGGCTGTCACAGCCGCCGCAAAGGGGAACGACGTCACGGTCACCAATCTCATGGATCTGACCGCCGAATGGGATAAACTCGAAGGACACGCCGGAACGCTGGTGCAGGGTTGCGTGGTCGTTCGCAAAGCGTTTCTGGAAGCGCATCCCGAAACGGTGGAACGCTTTCTGACCGCCTACAAATCCTCTGTGGAGTATGTGAATACCAACACGGCGGAGGCGGCGCAGCTCATCGAAAAGCACGGACTGTTTGCCAAAGCCGCAGTTGCCGAGAAAGCCATTCCGAAGTGCAATATCGCCTATCTGGACGGCGCCGAGATGAAACAAGCCATGACGGCATACCTGACCGTGTTGCAGGGCATCAACGCCAACGCGATCGGCGGCAAATTGCCGGATGACGGATTCTACTACCAAAAATAATGGAAAAAGCAAAACGAACGCTGACCGCCGTCGGCAGATTCCTTCTGCCGCTCGTCTTTTGGGCGGCGGTCTGGTGGCTGATCTGCCTTCGGATCGGAAAACCGTTGCTGCTGCCCTCCCCGGGGCGGGTTTTCAAAACGCTTGGGGAACTTCTGCAAACGCGCACGTTTTACCGCGTGACGGCGCTCTCGGTTTGGAACGTCATACGCGGCATTCTGCGCGCGGTCTTTGCAGGGATCCTGTTGGCGTATCTGACCTATCGCGTGCGATTTTTGCATGACCTTCTGTTCCCGCTGATGACGGTCGTCAAGGCAACTCCGGTGGCGTCTTTTATCGTGCTCGCAATCATCTGGGTGGGGAGCAAAAGCGTTCCCACCTTCATCACCTTTCTGATCGTGCTTCCTGTGGTGTGGAGCAATCTGGACGAAGGGCTACGCAAACAGGAGAAAACACTGGGAGAGGTCACCGTGGTATACCGAATGTCTTTTTGGCGGCGGATCAGATACCTGACGCTCCCCTCCCTGCGGCCGTATTTCTTCTCTGCGCTACGCACCTCGCTGGGACTTGCATGGAAGGCAGGGATCGCGGCGGAGATCATTGCGAACGTCAATATCGGGGAACAGATGAAGGAAGCGAACCTGTATTTTCAGGTGCCGGAGCTTTACGCATGGACGCTCACGGTGATCCTGCTCAGTCTGGCGCTGGAACTTTCGGTGATGGCGATCCTGCGCAGGGTTGCGAACGATGAAACGGAGGAAAAGACATGATCGAAGCAAAAAATCTCTGCTTTTCCTACGGCAAAAAAGAGATCCTGCGGGATTTTTCCGTGCGTGTGGGGGCAGGCGAGCTGATCGCGCTCATGGGTTCCTCCGGGAGCGGAAAAACGACTCTGCTCCGGCTGTTTGCAGGTCTTGAAAAACCGCAGTCAGGCGAATTAACGGTGAAAACAGACAAAACGGCGGTCGTTTTTCAGGAGCCGCGGCTTTTTCCGTGGCTGACGGTGGAGGAGAACATTGATGCGGTTCTGCCGCCGAAAGAAAAACCCGAAGAGAGGCAAAAGGCGATCGCGCAGGCACTTGCATTTGTAGGACTCGGCGAGAGTACGGGAAAAAAACCGACGGAGCTCTCGGGAGGAATGCGATCCAGAGCCGCGCTGGCACGCGCGCTTGCGTACGGGAAAATGACGGGAGCGGAACTCTATCTTCTGGATGAACCGTTTTCGGCACTCGATGAAACGATGAGAAGGGAACTGTCGCTTGCGTTGCGGGAGGAGATCAAGAAGCGCGGAGCGACCGTAATTCTGGTGACGCACAGCACCGCCGACGCCGAATGCTTTGCCGACCGGGTGATCCCGATCGGAGAAAATTCACCGGAAATCAAGGCGTAAAACGCCGAAATATCGATACACGGGGTCGAAAAAGCACTTTTTGGCTGTTTTTCGGGTATCGCGGCCGATCTGCCTCGGAAACGACCCTGCCTTGCCGCGGTGAAATTTTTGAGCCGTGATTTCAAAAAACAAAACAAAAGAATCAAACTGCGTTTTTTTGGGGCGTTTCGAAAAGCTTGCAACTTTTCGGTCGCCCTCGTTTTTTTTCCATATTTTGCGAAGAATCACAGAAAAAGTTATAAAATCCAGCTTTATGAAAAACTAGAATTTGGAAAATCGTAAAAAAAAGTTACGAATCGTAAAAAAGAGTTATTGAAAAACGCCCTATTTTGTGATATGATATAGGTGTAAGATTGGCGAAAGTGTACAGAATCGACTGTTCGGCAGGAAAAATCCCGCCGGTTTGCAGGGGAGATCGGGCACGCCGATCCGACGAAAAATAACCGGCGGGGAGCGCGGGGCTGCGTATGCCGGGAAACCATAGAAAGCAGGCGACAACATGAAAAAGAGACTTCTTGAAAAATACGCGCAGAACCCTGTGATGACGCCGGCGCAAATGCCGATCGAATGTTTGTATACCTTCAATCCCGGCGCGATCAAATTCGGGGACGAATATATCCTGATGATGGACGTGACCACTCTTGACGATATTCACCGCATCTGGATCGCGCGGAGCAAGGACGGTTATCATTTCACGCCGGATCCCACGCCTCCCGCATGGCCGGCGCCGGATCCCACGCATCCCGAAATGAACACCTACGATCCGCGGATCACGAAATTCGGCGACGACTACATCATCCTCTACGCGAGCGACCTCTTGCAGAACGACGTTCGCATCGGGATCCTGAAAACGAGGGACTTCAAAAAATTTGAGCGGGTTGCAACGGCATCGGAGCTGGGCAACCGCAACGGCGCGCTCTTCCCGGAGAAGATCAACGGGCTTTACTGCCGGCTCGACCGTCCGTTCGGCAACGAGCAGGATCCCTGCTCGATGTGGGTGAGCTATTCGCCCGACCTGGTGTTCTGGGGCAAGAGCGAACCGGTCAAATTCAACGGCAAGCCGTTCATGGACGGTTTCAAGATGGGAGCCGGAGCGGTGCCGATCCGGGTCAAGGAAGGGTGGCTTGAAATCTACCACACCGTTTCCACCACCTGCAACGGGTTTATCTACCGGCTCAAAGCGTGCATTCTGGACGCCGAGAATCCGGCGAAGATCATCGGGCACACGAAGGACTTCATCCTCTGGCCGGAGCACGACTACGAGATGCGCGGCAGAGTTGCAAACGTGACGTTTGCCTGCAACGCGCTGCCCGAGCCGGACGGAACGCTGAAAATCTACTACGGCGCGGCAGATACGAATATCGGTCTGGCGACCGGCAAAATTGACGAGATCGTGAAGGCGTGCCTGGAAAAATGAAAACCTATGATATCCGGGTGAATCCCGAAAAGAAAATCCGTACATTAAATAATAAAGTCAGCACGATCTGCATCTGGGACTACCGCGAGAGCTTTCTCGGCCGCGGCGAGGACGGGCAGGTCAAGCGCGACAATCCGTTTATTGAGCGCGTCCAGTTTATGACGGCGACCGGCGGAAACGAGGGGAGAGACCTTTTCCGCGATCCGCTCGACCGCACGGTGATGGACGATTACGATTTTACCCAGCTTCTGACCGCTTGCGAAAACGCTCTGCGGCTGGGCGCGAAGCCCTTTCTCAAAACCGGGAGCATCCCGCTCAAATTCTCGGCGGACCCGGTGATCGCGCGGTTTGAAGTGAACTCGCACCCCCCGGAACGGATGGACGATTACTACAATTATATATATGCGCTCTGCGAGGCACTCAAAGAAAAGTTCGGGATCGAAGAGGTTCGGACGTGGAGATGGGGGTGCTTTACGGAGTTTGAGAACAAGGAATGGTTCAAAGCTTCCGAGGATCCGGCAACGGCGGGCAAGATCTTTTGCGAGATCTACGACAACACGGTTGCGGCGATCACCGATTCGCTCGGCGACGACGTGATCGTCGGAGCGCACGCGATGATGATGCGCGAGATCGTGAAGCTGAACGTGTTTGAACCCGAGGAATTCATCCGCCACTGCGCGCAGGATCGCAACGCGAGAAACGGCAAGCGGGTGAAGCTCGACTACATGGGCTTTTCGTTCTACGACGCGACGCCGGCGAGTATATGCACAATGACGCTGGCGCAGATCGCGAACCTGATCCGCAGAAAGGCGAAAAAATACGGGCTGGAAAACCTGCCGCTCACCTGCGAGGAAGGCAGAGTGAACAGCGGGCTGGACGGCAAGGAGCTTTCTCCGCGCACGGTGGGCTACCGTTATCAAGCGGCAATGGACGCCGACCTGCTCTGGCAGATGGTGAATTTCAACGTCGACTATTTCGCGGCGTGGAGCTACCGTTCGGGCGGGCTGATGGGCGGCATCAAGTCGCTCGGTTCGCACATGGCGGAAAACTACTACCGCATGGTGGGCATGACGCAGGTGGAGAGCGACCCGGACGCAGATGAAAAAAGCATCCTGCGCATGACGTCGACCGATTTCCGGGTGCATAGCATCGCGGCGACCGACGGCAAGGGCAAAACGCTCGTCATGGTGTATAACTACAAACCGGGCAGGCCGTTCTTCAACGATCCGGTGACGGTGCGGCTGACCCTGCCGACGAAGAAGCGGGACGGCGAGGGAACGGCGGAATGCCGGTTCATCGACGACGAGGCGAATTTCTTCCCGCATTGGGAAAAGGATCGCAACGCCCGGGGGCTGGAAACCAAGGGAAGATGGTCGGAAGATTCTCCCGAGGTCATGACCGAGGGCTTCGACCCGGCGCCCTACGAAAAATATTCGCATCTGGTCCCGAAAATCCGAAAGACCACCGTGCAGAGCGGTGAGGAGAGCATCGAGCTTTCGATGGTCGGCAATTCGGCGGTTTTCGTGGAGTTCACCGAATAAATTGAAAAAAGGAAATGGGGTACCCCATTTCCATCTGTGCGATTTCGCACAGATGATAACCCACTGGCTTTCAAACCGGCGTTGCCGGTTGGAAATAGACGAAAACAAAATCAACAATGGAACCCGAAAGAGTGAAAGGAGGGTATTTCATGAAGAAACAGTACTGTACGCCCGATGTATTCGTAGTATTCCCTGCAGAGCCGGATATCCTGACGCTTTCCACCATCGATACCGTATATGATGGAGAGAATAATGGAGGAGGAGCGTCCTGGGGAACGGATATCTTCTTCTGATCTCGGAAAAAACGCGACCCCGAAAACAACTTTGAAAAAAGGAGAAAAACTATTTATGAAAAAGAGAATTTTGAGTTTCCTGCTCGCGGCGGTCATGGTTTTGCTTCTGATCCCCGTAATCGCGGTGCCGGTTTCTGCAACGCCGACGTCCATCTCGATCGTGAGCGGATCCTTTGAAGGTTACAAAGGTTGGCTGAAGGCAAACGACGGTGGCACTCGTTACAAACAGCGCGCCAATGAGTATGGGCTCAGAGATACGAACCCGATCACCAACGCATTCGATGGGAATGCGAGTACTTGGACAAGTGCTTATAGCGTCGTGTCCTATTATCCGGAACAGTATATCAACGCGTCCGGAGAGCTTGTGCGGGATAAAACTTACGACAATGTGGAAGTGGACGTCAATTTCAACACCTATGTGGCGTCCGGCTTGGGCAAATATTACGGTGTTTTCAGTTTCGCTTTGGAAGGTCTTGCTGAATTGGATACCGTCACGATCAAGGCAAAACCTGACGGCAGTGCCGTGGACTCCAACAAAGCGTTTGACATTTTGTACAGTCCGGACGGAATTCATTGGGCGGTGGCGGCATCCTACACGAACATGACGGCGCCGGCAAGTTGGGATTCATTT
This sequence comes from uncultured Clostridia bacterium, assembly GCA_947302045.1. GTDB lineage: Bacteria > Bacillota > Clostridia > Oscillospirales > CAG-272 > UMGS1865. Next base: position 29,824 of record CAMYUQ010000002.1, on the reverse strand, counting down.
GCAAGCAGTATTTATACCTTGAATGTCCCGATGGAAGGCGTGGGCGCAAGACACATTGCGTTTGCGGTTTCGGCTGCGTCCGGTCAGGAAACCGGCGGTTTGTGGCTGTTTGAAATTGCCGCAACCGGAACGGTTGTTTCCGCTCCGAGCGTTTCGATCACGGGTGGCTCCTTCGAGGGCTATAAAGCATTCTTGTCTGGGAGCGCCAGCAATCGCCGTGCGGAAACCTACTCGTTGAAAGATTCCAACCCGATCACGTACGCGTATGACGGCAATACCAGTTCCTATACTTATTCTTATGGCGTGAACGACTATTTCCCCGCAATCTATTTGAACGCGACCAATGAAATTGTCCGGGATTCCAGTCATGATGGTGACGGGACGACCGTCAATATCAATGATTATTTGACATCCGGTATCGGTAAATATTATGGCGTTTATAAGTTTACGCTGGATGATACGGTCGCCTTGAAAACGGTCACGATTCAGGCAATACTTGACGGCGATAATGTAGACAACCATAAGTCGTTTGACATTCTATATAGTCCCAACGGGATCAACTGGTATGTGGGAGCGTCCTATGAGGGGATGCAAGCGCAATCCAGATGGACTTCGGTTGAGGATGGTGTCGCAACGTTGGAAGTCTGGATGGGGAACAACGTCGCAAAATACGTTGCCTTTGCGGTTTCGGGCACATCCGGTCGGGTAACCGGAGGCACGTGGCTGTTTGAAATCTCCGCAACCGGAGAATCTGCCGCCGCACCAACGGTGATTGAGGTTGGAACCGAAAAGGGCTTGAGAGCGGCGTTCTCGGCGTACGGTACCGATCCGTCGATGACTATTCGTCTGGCTGCCGATATTACCATGTCGAGCCAGTCGAGTTTGGGCGGCATCGCGGGTACCTTTGACGGCGGCAACCACACCATCTACAATTTCCAAAGTGGTGCTTACTTCTGCTATCCGCTTCACGATTGTGTGATCGAAAACCTTATCTTCTCCGATCTGACCGAGCCGGGCGGTTCCTCCTTTACAATGGCGAACAGTCAGAAAACGCTGTTCGGAACCAATGCCACTTCTTCCGAGATCATGGCGGGAGAAACCTCGATCATCCGGAATGTCACGAACAATCGCTCCTTGCTTGGTTCGGGCAATACGAACGGTGCCTTCTTTGCCACCCTGACGATTGCCGGGACGGTTCGGTTTGAGAACTGTGTCAACAACGGCGATTATCTCCAGAACGGCGGCTCCGGCAGTGCCAACAACAACCATAAGATCGGCGGCTTTGTCGGTTCGATGGCAACCGGAACCGTGGAATTCGTGAACTGCGTCAACAACGGCGATATCACTGCTTCACAAGCGGGCGGCTTCGTCGGCGTTTACGCTGCCGGCACCAAGGTCACCCTCACGAACTGCACCAACACCGGCAATATCACCGGACTTGCCAACGGTACGGCTTACGGCGTAGCGGGCGGTCTCATCGGCGGCTTCAACAACTCCGGCACAGTCGGCTCGAATACCACCATCACGATCACCGGATGCACCAACACCGGCGATATCAAGGTCAACTATACGGCGGATAGCTCCAAAGACTGTGCGGCGGGCGGCTTCATCGGCCATGCCGGCGGCACGGAAAGCGACATCTACTATACCATCACGATCGATGACAGCGCCGTTTACAACTGCGCGATCGACGCGGTCGGCGACGACGATACCTACGGTCAGACCAGCGGATCGAAAGAATACGCCGGCTCCTTCCTCGGCAAGGTTTCCCCGCGCGGAAGTCATGATACGATCGTCGCGAAAAATTCCTACGTCAGCAATGTGACCGTCCGTGCCGACCACGCGCGCGCCTTCATCGGCGTCGGAACCCTTGTCACACCGGCAGAGGCGATCAACCTGGTTGCCGTGAACCTCAACGAACGCGACGTGGAAACCGGAGAAGTGAAAGAAAGCTGGAACGGTTCGAGAAACTATGGATGCACGAGAAGTTATTCTGCGTCCGAATCTTTCGAGAAGACCGATGATAACGCGATCACCGGCGGCACGGCGGGCTTCGTACAGCACAACGGCGATCAGGCAAACGGCGTGATGCCTTCCAAGGTCCGTTTCGCTTCCACGCTCGGCTTGGATGTTTCGGATATTGCGCTGGCTGGCTATCAGATCATCGCCACCTATACCGACAGCGAAGGCACCAAGACGCACGGCTGGACCATGTATTCGAAATTCGTCTATGCTGAGTTGCGGGAAAACGTCGTGCCCGGAGCTGCTGCGAGCACCAAAACCGCAAGCCAGATCCACGAGGGCGACTCCTGGATCTACGCGGTGACGGTGAAAGACATTCCTGCCTATATCGGCGACGTCACCTTCTATGCAACTCCTTTCATCGTCAAAGACGACGGAACGATCCTCTTCGGCAAAAGGGGCTCCACCGACATCTCGTTCGGCGAAGCGAATGATACCCCGATCAAGCTCATGTCCTACAACGTCAAGGACGGCGAATATCAAGTCGGCGGGCGCGATCTGATGGTATCGAACCGGAAAGAAGGTCTTGCCAAGACGATCGCGCTCAAGAACCCCGAGATCGTATGTCTCCAGGAATGCGACGCGCTTTCGGCTTCCTCGCTTGCCTCGTCCTGCAAATCGAACGGCACGCGCACCTACACCGTTTATCAGCCGGCAGGCAGAACCACAGCCCTGATGTACGACACTACCCTCTATACCGCTCTGGCAACCGGCTATGCCGATCTGACCGTGCCGGTAACCGACGACGAGAACACCACCGGCGACGGATTTACGAGAACAGGCGTTTGGGCAAAACTGAAACGAATCGAGGATAACGCGATCTTCTATGTGGTTTCAGCGCACTTCGATCTGAAAAAACCCGGAACGAGCGCGGAAAAGCTGATCGACTACATTAACGCCAATTTCCAGGGCATCCCGACCATCATCCTGGGCGACCTCAACGCCAACGAAGCGCGTTGGGTGAATATTGTGCAGATGAAGAGAGATGGCGGCTTCGCCAACGCAAACACGGCTTACACCGATTTCCTGACGGAGCACAACATCAAGGGCTATGCACCCTACGCGTGGACCACAGAAATGGGTTCCGCAGCCGACAATGGGCTTACCGCAACCTTCCCGGAGAGCGGATGGATCCTCGACTGGTGCTACTACACGGGGAACGTGCTGACATCGAGCAATTACCAGACGGTGACGAGCAAGGTTACCTGGACGTATATTTCTCCCATTACCGACAACCCCTCCGACCACTATCCGATCTACGCAGAGATCACCTTCAAATAATTTCAAGCGCCGCGACAGGCGCAGGGCAGCGCGAATCTGACCTTCCCCCGGCGGGGAAGGTCGGGGCGCTCCCGAAATGCAAGTCAACGGTTCGCAAAGCCGAGCCGAAAACAAATTCAAGTTTCCCCGCCGACGCGATCCGGCGAGAACATAAAAAATTTCATCGACCTAAGAAAGGAGCGATCTGTATGAAGAAAACCTATCTGGAACCCAGCGTGTTTGTCTTCTTTCCCGACGAGGCAGACATTCTGACCCTTTCCACCGAAACTTCCGGCGACGGAATGCAAATCAGCTGGAAGAACGAAGGTTACTTATGATCCCCCGCGCAAATTCCCCAAAAATGCAAAATGAATAAAGGAGAAATACGAATCTTATGAAGAAGAAATTATTGAGTTTTCTGCTCGCGGCGATCATGATCCTTTCCTTGATCCCCGTGATCGCAGTCCCGGCGTCGGCAACATCGTCGCAGATCAATATCATCGCCGGCTCCTTTGAAGGTTACAAAGGTTGGCTGAAGGCAAACGACGGTCAAACTCGTTACAAACAGCGCGCCTATACGTATGGGCTCAGAGATACGAACCCGATCACCAACGCATTCGATGGGAATGCGAGTACTTGGACAAGTGCTTATAGCGTCGTGTCCTATTATCCGGAACAGTATATCAACGCGTCCGGCGAACTGGTGCGGGATAAAACTTACGACAACGTAGAAGTGGACGTCGACTTTGACACCTATCAGGCTTCCGGCTTGGGCAAATATTACGGCGTTTTCAAATTCACGCTGGAAACGCTTGCCGAACTGGATACCGTCACGATCAAGGCAGGACCTGACGGCAGCAAGGTAGACTCCAATAAGGCGTTCGACATTCTTTACAGTGCCGACGGCGAACACTGGGCGGTTGCCGCTTCCTATACGAACATGACGAGCGGCTCGAGCTGGACTTCCTGGGATGGCTCTCTCGCAACCCTGACCGTTCCGATGAACGGTGTTGAAGCGGGTCAAGTTGCCTTTGCCGTTTCAGCGGCTTCCGGCAAGGAAACCGGCGGCTTGTGGCTGTTTGAAATCGCCGTGACCGGTGAGGAAGTTTCCGGCGCGACGCCCGCGATCAGCGTGGATGGATACGTTGTGAGCGTTTCCAACTACACCGGCCTCAAAACGGCGGTTTCCACCTACGGCGGCAATTCTGCCTACACCATTCAGCTGGTTGATGATATCATCATGGAGGGCAGCTGGTCCGCAAGCTACGTCAAGGGCACCTTTGACGGGCAGGGGCATACCATCTATAACCTGCAAGGCAATCTCATCTGGCCGTATGGCAATTCGGTCTTCCAGAACTTCACGATCTCCAACAAAACCGCCCCGGACGGCAATGAGCTCAATCTGAGCGGGAAAATCAATATCTTTGGCGGAGATCTGGTGGCTTCCGAAGTCAAGGCAGGCGAAACCGCGATCCTTCGGAACATCACGAACGAACGCGCTACGCTCGGTTCGGGCGGTGCTTATGGTGCTTTCTTTGGCGGCGTGAATGCAGGCGGAACCATTCGGTTTGAGAACTGCATCAACAACGGCAACTATTGGCAGACCCCTGACATTAGTGTAAACAATAGCTATTATGGCAATAACCATAAGATCGGCAGCTTCATCGCATCGCTCAACGGCGGAACGGTTGAATTCATCGATTGTATCAACAATGCAAGCATCATCGCCTCGCAGGCGGGCGGCTTCATCGGAGTCTATAACAACACCGTTACCATCACGATGACGAACTGCGAAAACCGCGGCACCATCATCGGCATGGGCAAAGCAGAAGGTGCATACGGCGTTGCGGGCGGCTTTATCGGCGGCCAGAACAACAATTCCGCCATCCAAGGCGACGTTACCATCACCATGACCAACTGCGTCAACACCGGCAACATTCAGGTGGCGCATCACGGCACGTGGAGAGAGAACGCCATTGGCGGTTTGATCGGCTTCGCGGGTGGTCAGGCAGCCGGCAAGACGCTCTCGATCACGCTGAACAACTGCGGTGTTTATAACTGCACGATCGATACCAACGGCGCGAACGAATACGCGGCTCCGCTGATCGGTAAATGCTCGCCCGGCGCCTCCGAAACCTTCCATGTGGTTGCCGCCGGCTGCTACATCAGCAAAGTGGACGTTCGCAGCAGCATCGCGCGCCGGATCATCGGCGTTGGAACCAACAATACGGAAGAGTCGGTGATCGCCTACAACTGCATTGTGAACGAAGTGACCGAGAACGGCTCCGAAGAATGGGGCGGCTCACGGCACTCCGGCCTGAACGTCAATCGCCGGTATGCGCAGGATTTTGCCAATACCGACGAGGAAAACGCAATCAACCGCGGCGGCGTTGGATATGTTCAGGAAGCTATCTATGAGGACGGCTCGCTGCGCAAGATCCGTTTCGTCAGCACGATCAGAGACTGGGTCTACAACAGCGAAGACTATGAGAAAGTCGGCTTCTACATTTGCATTGTTGCAAACGTTGACGGCGATCTCGTTGAAAAAGCTTGGAATGTTTGCGGAACGACCCTCTACGAAAACCTCAACGAATACGGCAGTCTCGGAACCTGGAACGCAAAGGCAAAGACCAAAGACAAGTACGCTTTCGCGGCAACGTTGAACGGTATTCCGGCAGATCTCGGCGGAGCGATCTATGTCACGCCTTACATCGTGGATACGAACGGTCGTATCACTTTTGGTTCCACAGGGTCCGCCAACCTGGGGAACGGTCTTTAACTACTCCCTCGATAAAACTACCCCCATCAAACTGATGTCCTACAACGTCAGAGACGGCGAATTGGAAGTAGGCAGCTACGACCAGAGCGTCACTGACCGGAAAGTGGGACTTGCAAAAACCATCGCGCTGAAAAACCCCGAGATCGTTTGCTTGCAGGAAATGAAAGGTCTTTCGGCTTCCACGCTGGCGTCCGCCTGCGCCTCGAACGGCACGAGAACCTATACCGTTTATCAGGCGTCCGGTGTCACCACTGCCGTTATGTGGGATGCAAATCTCTATACCAAGCTCGCCTCCGGAACGGTTGACATTACGGTTCCGGAAGCCGACGGCGGCGACGGATATACCCGCGTTTCAACCTGGGTTAAGCTCAAACGCAAATCGGACGAAACCGCGTTCATCGTGATCTCCATGCACGGCGACCTGAACAAGCCCGGCCAGTCGGTCACGAACCTGATGAGCGAGTTGAGCGACGTCATTTCGGGCACGCGCACGATCATCATGGGCGACCTCAACGCCAACGAAGCGCGCTGGGTCAACATCGGGCAGTTCAAGCCCTATGGCTTTACCAATGCCAACACTGCTTACACCGATTTCCTTGCCGCGCATAAGATCACGGGCGGCGACGCCGGTTGGGGCGACAGGGTTGAGGGAACTGCCGCAGACAACGGTCTTGCCACAACCTTCCCGAAAGACGGCACGATCATCGACTGGTGCTACTATAAGACGGGCAAATTCGAGAAGACGGTCTATGAGGTCGTCACCACGAAAGTCAAGTGGACTTACAGCTCCTACCAGACGCTTTGGCAGGATAAGACCATTACCGACAACCCGTCCGACCACTATCCGGTCTACGTGCAACTGACCTTTAAGTAAGAGATCGGGCAAACCAAAATTTGCCGGGGGAGGGAAACCCTCTCCCCCGGCGGAACCCCAAGAAAGGGTGATACCAATGAACAAAAAAATTCTCTGTTTTCTCACGGCAGTGCTGATGCTCCTGCTCGCCGCCTGCAAACCGGACGCGAAAACGCCCGAGACGGCGCAGATCGCGGCGGATACGCTCTCGGGCTATCAGATCGTCGTTCCCAAAACGATGGAAGCAGACGAGCGTGCGGCGGTGACGCAGCTTGTGAAAAACGCCTACGGGCATTTCGGCGTTCTCCTGACCGTTGTGGAGGATGACGTGACCGAGCCGGGAGAGAATGAAATTCTGATCGGCAACACCAACCGGCAACAGTCCGCGGAGGTTTTCCAAACCCTGAAATACGACGATTATTACGTTGGAATTCACGGCGGAAAGCTCGTGGTGCGCGGCGGTTCTTCTGCCGCAACGGCGGCGGCGGTTCTGAAACTCAAAGAAACGGTTGCGGCAAACCGCGGCGACGCGGCGTTCTTCCGCAATGACCGGGATGAGTTCACCTATCGGCATACCTACCGCTTTGCCGATGTCAAGATCAACGGCGTATCGGCTTCCGAATACGTTCTGCTCTACGCCGACGCGCGCGAAAACCGCGAACAGACCTTTGCAAACCTTTTGCGCGAGCAGATCATTCGGCTTTGCGGAATTGCGATACCCGTGCAGAGCGACGCTGTGGAAGCGTCCGGCAACGGCATCTACTTCGGCGGGGTGAATAACCCCGGCGCAGGCAGTCAGGCACTCCTGACAGCCGAGGACGGCGTGATCTACCTCGGCGGAAACGACCGCGACCTCTTCTATGCCACCCAGATCCTGCTTGAACGGCTGAACGCCACGACCGACGGAAATATCGCGGTCGGCGCACGCGAGGAACTCTCCTATACCGCCGCCGATCTCGACCTTTCGGCATACGGCGTCTACCCGGAGAAAATCAAGGTCATGTCCTATAACCTCCGAAACGCCGGGCAGAACACGAGCGACGGTAAATATCGGCAGCTTGCCGCGATGATGGATCTGGCGGGTGCGGATTTCATTTCCGTGCAGGAGTGCGTGGGAACGGGAACCTCGGATCTGATCCGGGTCAAGATGAAAAACAAAGATTCCTATGCAACGGTCGCAGCCGTCGGGATTCATAACGCGATCATTTATAATAAGGATCGCTATACCCTGCTCGAAAAGGGAAGCGAACAGATCGGCAAAGCCGACGATGAATACGGTTCCAAATACGACCGCTATAACTTCTGGGCGAAATTCCGCAGCAACGAAAGCGGTGTGGAATTCGTGGTAGTCAGCATTCACATCGACTACGAAGAAGCGGCGGGCAACGCACAGCTGCAAAAGATCGTCGACTTTATGGCAAAGACTTATCCGGGTCTGCCTGCCGTAATGCTCGGGGACTACAACCTGCCGGAGGGCAAATTGAAGCAATCGATCCTGACCGACGCGGGATTTTCCAGCGCCCGGGAAACAGCGGTGAAAACGGTGAACCGCAATCTTGTGACCTACGTGAGTGAGGATACTCCTTCCAAGAACGCGATCATCGATTACATTTATACCACCGGCATGACGGCGCAGTATTACGAAGTGATGGATAAAGATTTCAATCCTTCGGATCACCGCCCGATCCTCGCGGATCTTTACATCGATTAAAATTTTTAAAAAAAAAGAAAGAAAGGTGATGATGTCCATGAAAAAAGCCCTGTCCCTGCTCCTCGGCGTTTTGATGCTTCTTGCCGTTTTTGCCGGATGCAAAGACAACAAGAAGAGCAACACGCCATCCGTTACCCCAAGCAATTCCAACACAGAGTCTGTTCTCCCTGAAAAAGATTGGGGCGGAATTGAACTCCGGGTTACGGAATTGGATTCCGATCTCGAAAGTGTGATCGCGTCGGATGATACTTCCACGCCGATCAGCTACGAGGTGTTCGCCAGAAACGCGGAGATCGAAACAAAGTATAACTTCTCGATCGCCACAACGCGCATCAGCGCGGACGAACGTCCGAGCGAAAAGGTTCGTGCGGAGGCGTTGACCGGCGAGAGCACCTTCGACATCGTGATCGACTCGCCCGGCTATATGCACGGCGCACTGCTGGATTTCATTTTTACCGACCTTAACCAGCTCCAATACATCGATTGGAACTCAAAGGGCTGGGATCAGAAATCCAACGACGAATTGGATATTTGCGGGTATCGGTTCATCTGCACGGGTGACCTCAACTTGCAGGAAAAAGCAGGTTCCTCGGTTATCTACTGCAACCGTGATATGCTCGAATCGCTGACCGAAGAAAACGTCCGGCAGACCATTCTGGATGGCGAGTGGACGATGGAAAAGATGGTCGAGCTGATGAATCTGGCGAAGCGGGTCGACGGCGCGACCGGAAATACCGAGATCTACGGGATGGTCAACAACGGCAACGGCGCATTCGTTAACTTTATGACTTGCAGCTTCGGCATGAAGTTTTCCGAGAAGGACGATCAGGGGATCCCGCACATCAGCTTCGACGATTCCGCATATTTCCAAATGACCGACCGCTGGATCGACGAAGTCCTGAAATTCTACGCCAACGGCGCACTGACTTGGACGCAGCGGTATTCCGGCAGCAAACATCCCGTCTACCAACTCAAAGCAATTGAGCTTTTCAAGAACGGGAAAGCCCTCTTCTACAGCGGCGAGCTGGATGACATTGTCGACTTCCAGAACAATGCAACCTTTACTTACAGCACCTTCCCCTACCCGATCTACGATACCGATACCCAAACAGAGTACATCGCCGCACGGAACTATTCTTGGAGCGGTCTGATGGCGATCCCGTACTTCGCAAAGGATGCGGATTTCTCGGCGTTCGCTTTGCAGGCGCTCAACGAGCGTTCCTCCAAGCTCATGCACCTCTATGTGGAAGAAAAGTGCAAAATCCGCGGCTCGGTGGATGAGGTCGACTACCAGCTCCTGACGTTGGCGCTTTCCAACAGCAGCTACGACCTCGGCGTCGTTTACGACTGGGGCGCGCTCAAAACCTGGATCTTCAAGGATCGTTATTCCGATTCGTCCGGATACCAGAGTATTCCGGTTTCGGGAACGAACACCTTTGCGTCTCTTTGGGCGATGGATAAGGATCTGGCACACAAAGAAGTGAACGACTGTTTGAGAACGATTGGAATCATTGAGTAAAAAAACATACAAATGAGAGGAGAAAAAACATTATGAAAAAATTTTTGAGTCTGCTTTTGGCAGCGCTGCTGCTCGTCAGCTGCTTCACGATTGTGAACGTTGCGGCGGAAGAAGACGTTGGCAGTGAGATCATGGACGATGACGGTCCAGGATCGGCTGCTTATACCGCGGCGCTGATCGCGGATGGTTATACCCCACTCGGCACCTTTGAGGAAATCGTTGCTTTGAGAGGTAACGCGGAAGCGCTCAAAGGAAAATACTACCTGACCGCGGATATCGTGGTCACCGATATCGAAAACGCTATGCTGACCGGCTTCTCCGGCACCTTCGACGGCAACGGTCATACCATCTACAATGCGCAGAGAACCTCGTTCGATGAATTCACCGGAACCGTGAAGAATATCTACCTGTCGCAGTATAAAGACGCGGCTGAAACCGAGCCGTTCGATACGACTTCTCCGGTGTTCGGAACCACTCTGCTTAACGGCGCTGTGATCGAAAACGTGATTTCCGACCGTATCTTCGGAATGGTTGCAAACTACTGGGGTTCCTTCGCCAGAGGCGTTGACAGTAATGCGACTGTAACGCTCATCGGATGCGTCAACAATACCGAAGTTTCCTCGCCCTATACGGCAAACAACCATAAGCTCGGCGGTTTCTTCGGATGCGTGGATGGAGGTGCCAACGTCACCTTCAAGCAATGCATCAACAACGGCAAAATTGAAGGCAGCCAGGTGGGCGGCTTCATCGGTACCCTGACGCAAGGAAAAGGTCAGACCATCATCTTTGAGGATTGCCTCAATACCGGCTCGATCGAAGGCGTGATCGGAAAGGGTTCCGGTGAGTCTTCCTATGGTATTGCCGGCGGCTTCATCGGCGGCAGCAACAACGCGGGTTCAAAAGGACCGGTAACAGAGCAGGAGCTGACGATCTCCTTTGACGGTTGCGTCAACATGGGGAACGTTCTCCGTGTGAACAAGAACGATCCGAGTACGAAGAAAACAAAAGTGACTTCCGGCGGCTTGATCGGTAACATCGGCACCTATTCCGACACCATCGGACTCAACCTCACGGTGAAAGATTGCTTCATCACCGCCTGCGTCATCGGCGGCGAAGGTTGGGAAGACCTCGTGAATTCCGAAACCGGAGAGGTTACGAAAGACTACACGCAGGGTCACGCCGGCGCGATCGTCGGTTGGCTCGACAACAGCAAAGGAACCAACACCGTTGACATTGACGGCGTGGTCGTATCGAATGTTGACGTCAAGGCAGGCGATCCCGCAACCGCTTCGGCGCTGATCAACACCGCTTCGGATACCAACGTTGTTGCCATGAAGAACGTCTTTGTTGTGGGCAGCACCTATACGTCGGTCGGAACCGGTGCTTTCACCATCCAGAACAACGGAACCGATACCAACCTCACCGTTCAGAAGGCACAGGCAAGCACGCCGGTTGACGGTGCGCTGAAAGTGCGTTTCCTCGGCGGTCTGGATAACCTGAACTACTACAACGTCGGCTACATGGTGGAAAAGACCTGCGACGGCAAGACCGAGTATTTCTTCCTGGAAACCAAGACGGTTTACGAAGCAGTCAACAACGGCGCCGCTCAGCTCACCAAAGCAGATTTCGGCGACCGCTACATCGTGGCGATCCCGCTTGCAGACCTTGCGGATAACAAGACGGTCGAATTCAAAGTTACGCCTTATGCCGTGAGCGATGAGGACGGTTTGCTGATCGGTGCAACGAAATCCGTCACGCTCACCAACGGTGTATTAAGCTAAGGAGGAAACAACCATGAAGAAAACCATCATTCGTCTCATTTGCGCGATGCTGTTAGTCGCTCTCTTTGCCTGCGCTCTGATCGCCTGCAAGGATGATAATAACGACGGCAAGAACGAACCTGCCACCACTGCGAAGCAAGAAGAAGTGACCACCAAGAAGCCCATTAAGCCGACCGTTACGACCGCTGAACCGGAAACCACGGCGGAACCCGTAACGCAAGAGCCCGTTGACACTTCTCTGATCGGTATCGGTGAATCCGACCCGGAGACGGACTTCGGAACGGCAGTTGATATGCACTAAAATTCAGTTATGACCAAGGGGGGAAGTTTTAGCAAAAAATGCGGGCTTCCCCCCGCATTTGTAAAGTTTTTTTCGCACGTTTTCTAATTTTTTGAAACGAGAAATGATATGAACCGATTGAATTTTGAAATCAAAAGGAATGTTTCCTTCTTAAAAATAGAGCAAAATTTCGAGGCGCTCGAACAGGCGCTCGCATTCGCAAAAAAACAGCCCGCGGACGCTTGGAAAACCGTCCGGCTTCCGCACGACTGGGGCATCGAGGGCGATTTTAAGCGCGAGAACGACATCGTCTACCGCGATGACGGAAGCGTGAAATACACCGGCCGCACCGGAGGACTGCCGATCGTGGGAACGGGCGTTTATCAGACCCGGATCCAAATTCCGGAAGCATACGCCGCCGGGCGCGCGTTTCTGGAATTTGACGGGGTGATGGATTTCTGCCTGGTCTACCTCAACGGAAAACTCGTCGGCAGAAATCATTGGGGCTACCTCTCCTTTTCGGTCGATATTACGGAATTTGCAAAATTCGGAGCGGAAAATCTCCTGCAAGTCGTTGCCGAGGTCAAGCCGAACAGCAGCCGGTGGTATTGCGGCGCGGGGATCTACCGTCCCGTTCGTCTGGTGCTGACCGACAAAACGCACCTGATCTATAACAAAACGCGGATCGTTGCCGAAGTGACCTCCCCGGACACGGCACAGGTCACGGTCAGCGTGGAAACGAGCGGTCAGCCGGCGGAGAAGCGGATCCGGATCTTGGATGCGGATAACCGCACGGTCGCCGAGCGGCGGTTTGATGGTTCGTCGGTTGCGCTGACGCTGAACGCTCCGCACCGTTGGGATGTGGAATCGCCCTATCTCTACCGCGCGGAGATCACCCTGCTCGATAAAGCCGGAGAGGTGCTGGATCGGAAAACCGAGTCCTTCGGCGTCCGCAAAGCCGAATTTTTTGCCGACAAGGGCTTCTTCCTCAACGGCAGATATCTGAAATTTAAGGGCGCGTGCCTGCACAACGACAACGGCATCACAGGCGTTGCCTATAACGAATCCACGCTGCGCCGTCAGCTGGAAAAACTGCGTCAGATGGGCTGCAACGCCATCCGCACGAGCCATAATCCGCCCGCACCGCAATTCCTCGATCTTTGCGACCGCATGGGCTTCCTCGTCATGGACGAATTCTTTGACGAATGGATCGAACCCAAGTGCGAGAACGGCTATCATACCCGGTTTGAAGCACACGCGGAAGAGGATATACGCGCCGTCGTGCGCCGGGATGCGAACCATCCCTGCATCGTCCTTTGGAGCATCGGAAACGAGATTCCCGAACAGCTCGATCCGAACGGTTGGAAGATGGCGGCGCGCCTGCATAAGGTCTGCCACGAAGAAGACCCCACCCGGCCGACCACTATCGGCATCAACCGCGCCGATCAGGCGATCCCGAACGGATTTGCGGCGCAGGTGGACGTCGTGGGGCTGAACTACCGCTGCCGCAGTTACCAGAAATTCCACAGCGACCACCCGGACTATATCCTGATCGGCTCGGAAACCGAATCTTCGTGGTCGTCGAGAGGCGAATACAAACTGCCGGTCGAATACGAGCATCAGCGCGTGATCCGGGAAGACCTGACCGTGAACGCCTTTGAGACCTCCATGAACCGTACCTACACCCCGGAGAAGGAATTTTCCTATCAGGAGCTCCTGCCTTTCGTTTGCGGAGAGTTCACCTGGACGGGCTTCGATTATCTCGGCGAACCGGCGCCTTACGACGAGGAATGGCCCTCGCGGAGTGCCTATTTCGGCATCTTCGACCTTGCCGGACTGCCGAAAGACCGCTACTGGCTGTTTCTGGAGGAATGGACCGATCAACCGGTCCTGCATCTCTTCCCGCATTGGAACTGGGCAGGCATGGAGGGGCAGAAGATCCCCGTGCATTGCTTCTCTTCGTTCCAGAGTGCCGAGCTCTTCGTCAACGGCGTCTCGCAGGGCGTGCGGAAGAAATACTACGGATTTGAGCATGAGTTGGAGCAATATCGCTTCATCTGGAAAGAAGTGCCGTACGAGCCGGGAGAATTGCGCGTTGTCGCCTATAACCCGGACGGTTCTGTTGCGATGGAGGACGTCCGCTATACGGCGGGAGAGCCCGAAAAGATCGTCTTGTCTCCCGAAAAGAAGGTGCTCGAACGGAACGACGAATCGGTTCTGTTCGTGCGCGTGAGCGTTGTGGACGGGAAGGGGATCGAATGTCCGCTCGCAAACAACGAGATCAGCTTTACCGCCACGGGTGTCGAGATCGTCGGGACCGACAACGGCGACCAGCGCGACACGCGCGGTCTGACAAAACCGGTGCGCAATCTCTACAACGGGCTTTGCGTTGCCGCGATCCGTTGGGACGGAAAATCCGACGTCGCCTGCCTGACGGCAACCGCAAACGGCTTTGAAAAAGCGACCGTAAAGATCCCTGTCGCTCCGAAAAAAGACTGAAAAAGGAGTATGGAAATGGAACGCTACGCCTGGAAAGCAAGAATTTTAGAGGGAAAGAAAGAAGAATACAAACGCCGCCACGACGAGATCTGGCCGGAAATGAAAGAACTGCTCAAATCCGCCGGGATCTGCAATTATTCCATCTGGAACGTCGGGGACGATCTGTTCGGCTATTACGAATGCGAAAAGGGAATCGCGTTTGCCGCGAAAACGCAGGCGGAAAGTCCGATCGTGGCAAAATGGAATGAGTATATGAAAGACGTCATGGTCATGGATACCGATCCCGAAACCGGCGCGCAGCCGCTTCTGCGGGAGATGTTCTATCTCAAATAATCCGGAAAGAAGAAATCGGAATGGAACTGACGTTTGACGAGATCCGTTCGCTGACCCACGGAGCGGATCATTTCACGGAAGAGAAAGACGGTCTGCATTTCCACAAATGTACCGAGAAGCAAGAGAAGGCGTGGCGGGAAGCGGACGAATATTACGTTCCGAAAACCCTTTCGACCACGGGCATCCGTCTGGAAATGGAAACGGACGCCGAAGCGATCACGTTCGCAGCTCCCTGCGGAAACAAATTTGAAATCTGGGTGAACGGAATGTTTTACCGTCAGATTCTCGCGGAAGAATACCGGGAGAAAGGAGAAAAGCTCCCGCCGATCGAATTGGAACGAGGCGCGAAAAAGATCATGTTCGCATTGCCGAGTCACAGTACGGGCGTTCTTGCTTCGTTCTCTCTGGACGGAGCGACCTTCTGTAAGCCGATCGCTTATGAAAAGAAGATGCTTTTCATCGGCGATTCGATCACGCAGGGGTGGGACGCGAAGTTCGACACGCTTTCCTACGCCTACCGGACGGCGATCATGCTCGGCGCGGATTTTCACATCTGCGGCATCGGCGGCGGACGCTACATTCCCGCGACCTTTGATCGCGTCGCATTTGATCCCGATACCGTCGTGATCGCCTACGGCATCAACGATTTCAAATCCAAAAAGCGGATAGAATCGGAGATCGTTCCGAATATGCACCGGTATCTGGATCAGGTGAGGGAAGCGTACGGAGACCGCCGCGTGGTGGTGCTGACCCCGATCTGGTTTGCCGACAGGGACGCTATCTGGAACGATCGGGTACGGTCGTCGGTTGCCGCCGTCGCGAGAGAGAAGGGATTTGAGGTGGTGGACGGGAGCACTCTGTTCCCCAAAGAGCCGGATTTCTATGCGGACGGCAATTTCCATCCAAACGATCTCGGCTTTTCGATCTACGCGGAGCGTCTGACCGAATATTTCAGAAAAGAGAAGCAAGTTTAAAAAATCTGTTGCAGTCATCCGGGAATTATGGTATAATAGAGCCAATTTCGGATGAAGCGGAAAGAAGGAATGAAAATGGAACTGTCATTTGATGAAATCCGTTCGCTTGTCCACGGAGCGGATCATATCACGGAAGAGGAAGACGGCCTGCATTTTTATAAATGCACCGAAAAGCAGATGGCGGCATGGGAAGCGGTGGAAGAAAAGTTTTATTCCGGCGTGCGCGCCACGTCCGGCATCCGGCTGGAACTGGAAACCGACGCGGAGGCGATCACCTTTGCGGCTCCCTCGGGCAACAAATTCGAAATTTGGGTCAACGGGATGTTTTACCGGCAGATCCTCGCGGAAGAATATCGCAAGCAGGAGGAACCGATCCCGCCGGTTGAGCTGGAACCGGGCGTGAAGAAAATCCTGTTTGCGCTGTCGAGCCATAAAACAGGCGTCCTTTCCTCGTTCGCTTTGGAGGGAGCCACCTTCTGCAAACCGATCACCTATGAAAAAAAGATGCTTTTCATCGGCGATTCGATCACGCAAGGATGGGATTCGCAGTTTGATACGCTCTCCTTCGCCTACCGGACGGGTATGGCGCTCGGCGTGGATTTCCATATCTGCGGCGTCGGCGGCGGACGGTATCTTCCCGAAACCTTCGATCGCGTCAATTTTGATCCGGATACCGTCGTGATCGCCTACGGCGTCAACGATTTCAACCGCAGAGGTTGGGACGCGTCTGAGATCGCCAAAAACGCGAGCGACTATCTGGATCTGGTCAAGGCCGCCTACGGGGATCGACGCGTGGTGGTCCTGACGCCGATCTGGCTTGCCAGCAAGGACGCGGCAAGAAATTCTCTGATGCGCTCCACGATCGCAAATGTCGCAAAAGAGAAGGGCTTTGAAGTTGTGGACGGGGAAACGTTGTTCCCCAAAAACACGGCGTTTTATGCCGACGGTTATCTGCATCCGAACGATCTCGGCTTTTCGATCTTTGCGGAACGGCTGATCGACTATTTCAGAAAATCATAAACAAAAATAAGAAAAGGAAAAAGGGAAAATGGCAAACGTTCAGATTGATTTCGGCAAAAAAATAAAGCCCATGAAACCGATGCACGGCATGGGGCAACCGCCGCTTTTCGGCATCGACAGTTCGATGTTCCGTTATTATAAAGAAGCCGGCGTTCCGTATTCGCGCCTGCATGACGTCGGAGGATGTTACGGGGAAAACCGGTTCGTGGATATTCCGAATATCTTCCGAGATTTCGACGCTGACGTCAACGATCCGGCGTCCTATGATTTCGTCTTTACCGACTGGCTTCTGGCGGAGCTGATGAAGATCGATTGCGAGCCCTACTACCGGCTCGGCATCACGATCGAGAACAACGCCGATATGAAGGCATATCGCACCGATCCGCCGAAGGATTTTCAGAAATGGGCGGAGATCTGCGAGCATATTATCGCGCACTATAACGAGGGCTGGGCAAACGGCTTCCACTACAACATCAAATATTGGGAGATCTGGAACGAGCCGGACGGAACCGTTCCGGGATACCCCTATAAGGCCGAGCTCTGGACGGGTACGCCGGAGGATTTCTATCGCCTCTACGACGTGACGGCGAAGCACCTGAAAAAGAAGTTCCCGAACATCAAGGTCGGCGGTTATGCCGCAACGGCGTTCCGCGGAATTTTCATGACGCCCGAAGAATATAAGGGTTCGCGCGAGGAACTTTTCATCAACTTCTTCAACGGTTTCTTTGATTATATCAAGGAGCATAACTCTCCGATCGACTTCTTCTCGTGGCATAGCTATAACGTCGTGGATAAGATGATCATTCTCGACAACTATGTTCACGAGCAGCTCGAAAAGCGCGGCTACGGAGACCTCGAAACGCATATCAACGAATGGAACCCGAAGCACGGCAAGCGCGGCACGGCATTCCACGCGGCGCACGTTCTTTCCTGTATGCTTGCCATGCAGAACGGATATCCGAGTGTAATGAACCTCTACGACGGGCGGGTTGGTGTCAGTACCTACGGCGCGTTGTTCAACCCGATGACGATGAAACCTTTCCCCACCTATTACGGTCTGGTCGCGTTCAATCAGCTCTATCAGCTCGGAACGGAATACGAAACCACATCGGATACCGACGGGATCTACGTACTCTCCGCATCGGACGGCAAAACGAAGAAAACCATCGTGGTCAATCTGACCGAGGAAAAGCAGGAGATCGAATATACAGGCGTTTCGGGAGAATACCGCAACGCGTGGGTGCTGGACGAAGAACATCTGCTCGGCTGGACGCCGCAGATCCATTCGTTGGAGCCGTATCAGATCCTGTTAATTGAGTGGTAAAAAAGGAAACAGATTCAAATGAATTATCAGAAATACGATTTGGCAGAAGACGCGCGGCTGGCGCTGAATTACATCGACGGCATGACCGACCGTGCCTACGACTACCTTCCTTACTGGTTGGTAACGCCGCATAAAAAGCCGGCGGAAGCCGAGCATTGCAAGGTGGACGACGCCGAGTTGGTCGGCTCCTGGCTCGAAGCGACGGATAGTTTGATCGGGATTCTCGGAGAGGTCGGCGAGAGCCGGAATCTCTACGAAGGATTCCGCCGCCGGGTGCTTTCCTCCTGGGGCGAACACGGGCTCCGTTTCCATGAGCCGTATCCCTGGACGCATACCATCCATTCTTCTTTCCACGAAATGGGCTATATTCTGCCCGCGCTCAACCGGTTGGTGAAGAATAATCCGAACGATACCGAGGCGGAAATGCGCGCCTCCGGGCTTGTGCGCGGAATGCGTTCCCTTGCGATCGAGCGAAAGGTCAGAACCTTCTGGTCGGGCGACAGTGCCGAAAAGGAACAGCCCATCTATGAATTTCCGAACGACGTCTATCTCAAAGACGGCGGATTTGACCTCTCCCGTCACACCGGGCGCGGGGAACAGGCGATCCGGAATGCGGTATCCCTGCACGCGCTGGTCGATCGCTATGTGATCGCAAAGGACGAGGTCGCGCTGGATCTGGCGATCGGTATCGCCAACCACCTGCTCGGGCCGTCCCGCTACTTCAACTACAAATACGAATTTTTCGGGCACGTCCATTCGGCGGTCTGGGTGGCGGCAGGGTTGATCTATCTCTACCGCGTGACCGGGAACGAGAAATATCTGAACGCCGGGGAGAATATCTACCTCTACGTCCGCTCGCTCGGTTCTTCGTTCGGCTGGATCCCCGAATACGCACAGTGGCACAAACCGGAGGACGAGCATTGCGAAACCTGCTGTATCAAGGATATGGTTTTGTGCTGCGAGGAACTGATCAAATGCGGCAAGACCGAATATTGGGACGATATGAACCGCACCGCCCGGAATCAGTTGACCGAGAATCAGGTCAAATATACCGGGTACGTTGTCGTCGACAACAACCTGCCGGATGCGAACGGGAAGACTTTCCACGATCTGGACAAGCGGCTCATAGGCGGCTACACCGGCGGTTCGGAGCCGAACAGCATTTCGCTCACGCGTTTTCGTTCGATCGCGGGCTGCTGCGTGGGAACCGGACCGATCGCGCTCGGGATCCTCTGGGAGAATACCGTCACCGAACAAAACGGGATCCTGACCGTCAATCTCCACACCGATAAGGAAACCGACCGGTATATCCTGACGCATGAGATGCCGGATGCGGGGAAGATCACGCTGAAAGTCAAGGGAACCTGCAACGCCGGCTTCCGGATCTACCCGTGGATGGGCAGAGAATGGAAACTATATCATAACGGCGCGGAAATCAAGCCGCTCTGGAATGCGGCGGAAAGCGTTGCATACGCGGAAGATTTGAAGGCAGGGGATGTTTTCGAGTTGCGTTTCCCGATCGAAACGGTTGAGAAAAAAGAATTCTTTGCAGGGCGGGAATACACCGAATTCTGGCGCGGAGCCGATCTGGTTGACCTCTTGCCGCGCGGAGAGCATATCCGGCTGTATCAGAGAGATAACCGGATCCCGAAATACTATCCGCGTCCCGAGGACGTGACCTATACGGGAAAAACCGACCGCGGCCCAACGCAACAGAACACCGTTGCGGCAAAGAAATGAACGAAGAAAACCGCAATCAAAAATGTGCAGACGGCTCGTTGACCGTCGCAACCTGGAACATCGGGCATTTTGCGGGCGGCAGGAAGTATTGCTCCACGATCACGCGCGACGCCTATCCCGAACAGCTGGCGGCATACCGGGAGTATATCGGCTCGATGGGCGCGGATATTCTTTCCCTGAATGAATACAGCGACGAAATGATCCGAAACGAGCGTTCGACCGCAACGAAAAAGGTCCTGCTTTCCGATTATCCTGTCGCGATGGAAGGGGATCGGCGGTATTACAGCTGCAACGCCCTCTTCTCCAAAGTCGCGATCGAAAAGATCGCCGTGCGGGAATATGACTGCAATCAGGGAAAATGGAAGAACGTGCAGATCAATCCGAAGAACGCCGCGGTCAGCGCAACGCAGTATTACTATCTGGAAGCGGATCTGACGGTGAACGGGATGCCGGTCAAAGTGATCTGCACCCATCTTGCCTTTCAGGGAATCGAAAAAGACCCCCTGATCCGGGATCAGGTTGAGGAACTCATCGCAAAATTCGGCTCCTGTGAGCGGGTGATCCTGATGGGGGACTGGAATAGTGAAGATTTTCCGTTCTTCAAAGATTGTTTTGCGCGCGGCGGATTTCTGCTTGCGAACGAGCACGCGGACGTTGTCACATATCCGTCGGATGAAGAGCCCCTGTCGCTCGATAACTTTGCTTATAAGGGCGTTGCGGTGCAGAATTTCCGGGTGGTTCCGACAACGCTTTCCGACCATTATGCCGTCGTCTGCCGGATGACGGTGAACTGAAAAAAGGGAGAACAATGAGATAATGCCTTTTTTAACCGAATTGCATACCCATACGAGCGGCGTCAGCTCCTGCGCGCATCATACGCCGGAGGAGGTCGTTGACCTGTATGTCAAAAACGGCTACACCTCGTTGGTGCTGACCAACCATTATACCGACCGGAATCTGCCGAGAGCCGGGGAGACCTGGCAGGAACGCGCTGATTTCTATCTTTCGGATTACTACAAAATGCGCGACTACGCAAAAGGGAACCTGCATATCCTGCTCGGCATGGAACTGCGCTTTCACGGAAACGACAACGATTATCTGGTCTTCGGGCTGACCGAATCTTTCGTTCGCGAACATCCGAACCTGTTTGAAATGGAACCGAAAACCTTTTATCCGCTGGCAAAAGAGAACGGACTGCTCGTCGTGCAGGCGCATCCTTTCCGCAATAAGATGGTCGTGCAGAACCCGGATTATCTGGATGGGATCGAGATTTACAACGGGCATCCGCATCACGATTCCCGCAACGATATCGCGCTGGCATGGTGCCGCAAATACGGCAAGATCCCGACCTCGGGAACCGATTTCCACCATATCGGAACGGGTACCGTCGGGGGGATCATCACCGAAGAACCGGTGCTTTCCATGGAACAACTGGTGCAGATTCTGCAAAACCGCACCTATACCTTGCGCTGTACCGGCAGTGCGGCGGAGCGCGACGGCATGACCGATATGCCGAGCTTCTGAAATGAATTTCAAAAATACCGGAACCGGGTCTGTTGCAAAAGCAACAGACCCGGTTCCGTTTGTTATTCATTTTTTGTGTGTGAAATGCGCGGGGATACGGCGCAGCGTATAGGAAAATCCGTTCTCCCGCAAGCAGCGCGCGCCGCCGCGCAATTTGCGCGGCAACCATGTGATCACGCGCCCGATCCGGAAGGATAGGGATTTTTGCATATCGTTTATGAAGTTTGCCTGATCAAAGATCTGCCGATCCTGCTCTGCGATTCTGCGTTCCTGCTCCACGCGAACGGCCTCGGATGCCACGAGCGGATCGCCTTCCAGAACCAAAGGCTTGTCTGCGTAAGGCGAACGGTTATAGACGGCGTTGTAGAGCGTGGAAAGATAGCCCATATAGTGCCTCCACGGCTTCTTTTCATCTCCGAAATGCAGAATTGCCGCGTTCTGGTAGATGAATTCCTCGCAACGGGGAAAGTCAACTTGATAGAGGGTTTCGACCTCTTCAATGCTATGCCACATGAAAAAACAATTCAGCAGGTTGTATTTCGGCGATACGAGCCGGATGTTTCCTGCAAACACGACGTTGAGCGTATCCTGATCCATATAGAAGTTTATGCCATGGAGCCGATAGTCGAGCAATTTTTCCGGCAGGGAATCTTCTCGCATTTTTTTGAGGTTCAGGAGGAGCATTCCCGAGTTGAAGTAGAGCCGTTCTTTGAATTGCAGAAATTCCAGATGTTCCTTGTCCCAGATGGTGATCGCGTCGTTCACGACCCCGGCGTAGGCATCCCCCAGCTCGGTTTGATAGAGCTCGGTCAGGTCTTTCTGGATCAGCATATCCGAATCCAGGTAGAGCAGTTTATCGAGATCCGGGAAAAGACCGGGCAGGTCGAATTTCAGAAGCGCCGCGTGCGTGACCCGCTCGCGAACCTGCACGATCCGTGCTTGCTTTTCGCTCATGCTCTTTTCGAGTATCGCAACCGAAAAGTCCTCATCGCCGAGCGTCAGAAGCCGGTTTTTGCTGTCTTCGCTGATCCCCATGGCGATCACGAAAACGTCATATTGCGTCGTCTTGTGCTTGCTCAATTTCAACGAAGTTATGGCGACGGCGGTCGGGATGGCATAGTTTTCGTCGCAGATAAAAACGATGGGGATGCGGTTCATTTTCATCGGATGCCTCCTGCTGTTCTGAATTGGGATAAACGGGGAAGGACGATTTCAAACCGGTATTACGAAAAGTCGGTTGGATCGGGATTCTTTTCCTCTTTCGCATCGGCGCCGACAGGGATCGCGTCAAACTCGACCGGCGTTCCGTTTTTCTTTGCTTTTGCCATCAGCTTGGCTTTCCTGCGCGGCGTGAGCGGTTTTTCGCGAATTTCACCGGCTTTGTCGAGCGCGATCTTGGTCAGAAGCGGTCCGACCAGTTCGTAGATCAAAACGGCAAACAGCGCGATGTTGCGGATCAGGCGACCCGCGTCTCCGTCAAGTTCCTGCATGGCGATGATCGACATTCCGAGCGCAACGCCTGCCTGCGGCAAAAGGGTAATGCCCAAATATTTCTGCACCTGCGGTTCGCATTTCATCATTTTTGCGGAGATCGCGGCGCCTCCGATCTTTCCGATCGACCGGAACAGGATGAACAGAACGCCGATCAGGATAACCGCGCCGCTGCCGAATACGTTCAGTTCCAGTCCGGCGCCTGAGAGGACAAAGAACAGAACCATGAGCGGCCCCTCCCAGCGGTCGATGCGCTCCATCAGTTCTTCCGAGAACGGACAGAGGTTGCAGAAGACCGTTCCGAGCATCATGCAAACGAGCAGGGAAGAGAATCCAATCTCCACCCGACCGATGTGAAGATGTATCTGCGATAAGCCAACCGCCAAAAATACAAACGCAACCGAAATGCTCATCCGCTTGCTTCTCGAATAGAAGAACCGTTCCGAGAAATGGAAGAGGATTCCGAGCAGTGCGCCGACGGCAAGAGACGCCAGTACCTCGATCAGAGGGTTGACCAACACCGAAATGGCGTCAACCGATTCTCCGCGTTCCATTGCCTTTGCAATGCCGAAAGAAATGGCAAAGACGATCAGCCCCACCATATCGTCGAGCGCGACGACCGGGAGCAACAATTTGGTGAGCGGTCCTTCCGCCTTGTATTGCTTCACCACCATCAGCGTTGCCGCCGGAGCGGTCGCCGTTGCAATCGCTCCCAGGGTCAGAACGACCGATACCGGCAATTTGTCCGGCATGGCAAGGTGAAGCAGAAACAACGCAACGTCCACGCAAAGAGTCGCGGTCAACGCTTGCAAAACGGCGATCACAACCGCCTTCTTACCGATTTTTTTCAGTTCCGAGAGACGGAATTCATTTCCCATTGCAATGGCGATAAAGCCGAGCGCAACGTCCGAAATGATGCCGAATTTTGCAACCGCTTCGCCGCTCGAAAATCCGAGCCCCGGGATCCCCAACCGCCCGAGACAAAAAGGACCGATCAGGATTCCCGCGACCAGATAAGCGGTCACGGCCGGCAAATTCCAGATTTTCGAGAGCCGGGACATAAAAAGCCCGGCTAACAGAGTAACGGCGAGGGCAAGGACGATGCTCATCGAACCCGCCATATCGATTTTCATGTGTGAAACCCCTCCTCGGCATAAAATGATTCACGAATCACTACAACTTAACATTATAGCATATTTTTCGACGAGTTGTCAAGCTTTGCGATAGAAAATCGCCGTTCATCCGAGAAAAGATGAACGGCGAGAGTTTTTTAAGCGATTATTTGCTGACGAGATCCATGGTGTCCTTGGCGATCATCCATTCCTCGTTCGTGGGGATGACGAGCATTTTCACGGTCGCATCGGGAGCGGAAATATCGTATTCCACCGAGGTGCGTTTTGCCTTCGCGTTGAGTTCTTCGTCGATCTTGACACCGAGGAACGCAAGATTTTCGGCAACGCGGGTGCGGTACTGCGGGTTGTTTTCGCCAATCCCGCCCGCAAAGACGATCGCGTCGACGCCGCCCATCGCGGCGGCGTAACCGCCGATATATTTGGTGAGCTGATGCACGATCATGGATTCCACCAATTGATACCGCTTGTTGCCGGCTTTCGCGCCTTCTTCAATATCGCGGTTGTCGCTCGTCGTCTGCGAAACGCCGAGAATGCCGGATTTCTTGTTCATAATGTGGTCGATCTCATCCGGCGTCAGATTTTCCTTCTTCATCAGGAGCGGAACGATGGCGGGGTCGATCGAGCCGCAGCGCGTGCCCATGATGATGCCTTCCAGAGGAGTCAGTCC
Organism: uncultured Clostridia bacterium; assembly: GCA_947302045.1. GTDB lineage: Bacteria > Bacillota > Clostridia > Oscillospirales > CAG-272 > UMGS1865. The sequence goes on along the minus strand of CAMYUQ010000002.1, from coordinate 4,914 downwards.
CATGGTGGTATCGTAGCACTTGCCGCCCTTGACAGCCGCGATCGAGGAACCGTTGCCGAGATGGCAGGTCACAATTTTGAGATCCTCCGGCTTTTTGCCGAGCATCTCCGCCGCACGCATACTGACGTAGCGGTGGCTGGTTCCGTGGAAGCCGTAGCGACGGATGTGATATTTTTCATAGTACTCGTAGGGCAGGGCATAGAGGTAGGCATAATCGGGCATGGTCTGATGGAATCCGGTGTCGAATACGGCGACCTGCGGAACGCCCGGCATGAGTTTTTCGCAGGCGTGGATACCTGTCAGGTTGTGCGGGTTGTGGAGCGGACCGAGCTCGCAGCATTCCTCGATCGCCTCAATCACCTTTTCGTCGATGATGACAGAGCCCGAGAATTTCTCGCCGCCGTGCAGGACGCGATGTCCTACCGCGGAGATCTCCGAGAGGGATTTGATCACGGCGGTCTCTCCGGTCGTGAGCGTGTCGAGCACCAGCTTGACCGCTTCGCCGTGGTCCTTCATCTGAATATCGATCTTGTAATCGGGACGACCTTCAACTTTATGCTTGAAGTTGCCGCCGGCGATACCGATACGGTCTGCCTGTCCTTTTGCAAGCACCTGTTCGCGATCCATATCGATCAGCTGATATTTGATCGAGGAACTGCCTGCGTTAATAACCAGAATGTTCATGGGTTTCTTTCCTTTCCGAAACAAAAAATTCCTTTATAATCTTACAACGAAAAGCCGTTTTTGTCAAGAGATTTTCGGAAATTTCCGAAAGGAAATCCCATTTGCAACTCAGGATTGTTCGGTGTGCATTCCGCAGCTGACGGCGTAGGTCGCCGCGTAGGAGCCGATCGGGCAGTGAACGGTCAGCGTGGAATTGCAGCCGTCAAAAGCACCGTATTCCACCAGAGCAAGACTTGCCGGGAGTGTGATCGATCGGAGCTCGGTACAGCCGTAAAACGCGAACCAGTCGAGCGTGCGAATCCCTTCCGATAGGACGACGGTTTTCACCTTTTTTCCCCGGAACGCGTTTTCGCCGACCGTCAGGACCGGCAGACCGTTCAGCACGGCAGGGACTGTGACGTCGGGATCGGAACCGATGTATTCGGTAACGGTCACCCCGCCGTTCTTTTCTTCAAATTCAAAATTCCGTTCCGGGGCGGCACTTTTCAGCCCGGTTTCGATCGATTCCAGATAGAGAGCGCGATCCCGATCCAGGTCGGCCAGAAATGCCGCCAGCTCTGCGTCGGTTCCGGCGGTCGAAACGGTTTGATCGAGCTGTGCCGGTGCTTCCAAAACTTCCGTTTCCCGTTGCTGTCGGCAACCGATCACCCCGAGGCAGAGGGCTGTGCCCGCTAAAAATCCGCATACGGTTCGTTTCATCTTGCATTCCTCCGTTTTTTTTGATATTCGGGAGAGCATATCGGCTCCCCGTGGCTCTATCCTACCACATTCCGCCTGTCGAATCCAAGCGAACGGTGGACGGAAAAACGGTTTCCGAAAATTTGGAAGATCCTGCACAAACCGCGCGGTTAAAAAAGAGCCGGACGCTCTTTCGGAGGGGAAAGAACGCCCGGCGTTGGAACAAAATTTTGAAAGATCAGAGCTGTGGGACTTTGGCGATGCTTGCGGCAAGCTCTTCGTCGGTGGGGATATAATCGGTCATCTTGCCGTCGTGGAACTTTTCGTAGGCATACATATCGAAATATCCTGTTCCGGTCAGCCCGAAGACGATGGTCTTTTCTTCGCCGGTCTCCTTGCATTTCAGCGCTTCGTCAATCGCCGCACGGATCGCGTGCGCACTTTCGGGAGCGGGCAGGATGCCTTCTACTCTGGCGAATGCCTCCGCCGCTTCAAAGACGTCGGTCTGCTTGACGCTCCGGGCTTCCATAAGACCCTGATCGTAAAGCTCGGAGAGGATCGAGCTCATGCCGTGGTAACGGAGCCCGCCGGCGTGGTTCGGAGCCGGAATGAATCCGCTTCCGAGCGTATACATCTTCGCGAGCGGGCAAACCTTGCCGGTGTCGCAGAAGTCGTAGAGATATTTACCGCGCGTCAGACTGGGACAGCTTGCGGGCTCGACCGCGATGAACCGATAATCTGCCTCTCCGCGCAGTTTTTCACCCATGAAAGGAGAGATCAGACCGCCGAGGTTGGAACCGCCGCCGGCACAACCGATGATGATATCGGGCTTGATGCCGTATTTGTCGAGCGCGGCTTTGGTTTCCAGACCGATCACCGACTGATGCAGGAGCACCTGCGAGAGCACCGAGCCGAGCACGTAGCGGTAACCCTCGTGGGTCACTGCCGCCTCAACCGCCTCGGAGATGGCGCATCCCAAACTGCCGGTCGTGCCGGGGAACTGTTCGAGAATCCGCTTGCCGACTTCGGTTTCGGTGGAAGGGGAGGGAGTGACCGACGCACCGTAGGTACGCATCACTTCCCGACGGAAGGGCTTTTGCTCATAGGAAACTTTCACCATGTAGACCTTGCAGTCCAGACCGAAGTAGGAGCAGGCCATCGAAAGAGCGGTACCCCACTGACCCGCGCCGGTCTCGGTGGTAACGCCTTTGAGCCCCTGCTTCTTGGCGTAATATGCCTGCGCGATCGCGGAATTGAGCTTGTGGCTTCCGCTGGTGTTGTTTCCTTCAAACTTGTAGTAGATTTTCGCCGGGGTTTGCAGTTTTTCTTCCAGACAGTAGGCGCGCACCAGCGGCGAGGGACGGTACATCCGGTAGAAATTGCGGATCTCTTCGGGGATCGGGATGAGCCGATCGGTTTCGTTGAGTTCCTGCGCGACGAGTTCTTTGCAGAATACCTGCTCTAATTCGGCGGCGGTCATGGGCTTACCGGTGCCGGGATTGAGCAGAGGAGCGGGCTTCTTTTTCATGTCCGCCCGGACGTTATACCAACTTTGTGGCATTTCCTTTTCTTCCAGATAGATCTTGTACGGGATCTTTTCGTTTGCCATCACAAACTTCTCCTTTTTGCCTGATTCGGCTGAAATTTAGGTTTGGGGTTCGGAAAAATGGAAGAAAAAAATCCCGGAGCTATCTCTCGATAGCCGGGACGAATCTCTCCGTGGTGCCACCCGGATTGGAAGAACAGGTCTTCCCCTCATAACACATACCCCAGATATGCGGCGTGGATGATAACGGGAACGCACCCCGTCGGATCCTACTGCGCAAGCCCATTGCGGTTCGGTCCGCCCTCGAAAGTCCATTCACAAAAATCGTCCTTGCCGCATTCACACCGCCGGCGGCTCTCTGAAAGGAGTTCCTTTTTGCTACTCTTCTTTCTCATCGGTTTGTAACATTATACACCGCCGATTCTCCTTTGTCAATAGATTTTTGAAACTTTTTTTGACAATTTTTCTCGGAAGCGACGAGAAAAGCCGAAAAACATTCGGGCGAGGGCTTGACTTTTCGGGAAAAATCCGATATAATAGAAGCCGACCGAAAAGGACCATTAGCTCAGTTGGTCAGAGCCCCCGGCTCATAACCGGTTGGTCCAAGGTTCGAGCCCTTGATGGTCCACCAACTTATGCAACCAAAAAAGATGCATCCTGAAAAACCGAGGTTTTCCTCGGTTTTTCTCGTATTTGCTCCATTTTTCTCGCGTTTTTGAAAATCGATTTTTCGTGAAACTAAAAAGATGCAAATGCGGGTTTTGCCTATGTGATAAGGATTTGAACCTCCGAATCCCGTTTTTGAGGGCAGAATTGAGAGATTTTTTCTCTCGATTCTACCCTTTTTTCGTTTTTTCAATTGTTAATTTTCTATGTCTGAAAAAGGAGATGATCACCAAGGCAATTTTACATTCTCGTCCGCCTCCCCCGCCGTTATCATAAGAGTAGCAAACAATAATGAAGAAAGGATCAAAAAGAAAAAATGAAAATCACAATCAGCAACCCCGAAACCTTCGGGGCTTTTTCAATGGAAATAACCCTAACAGCAGGAGGTATGTCATGACGCAAGAGGAGATCGAAATCATCCAAAAACGGTATCTCCCCGGAATGTACCTGCTTCTCAAAGAGCAGGACGAATTCGGAGAAGAACACCTGAACGAGGATCACGTTGCCCGCGTTGCGTTCGTGGACGATGCCGGAAACATCCGCGCCCGGACAGAAAACGGAAAACATCTTTGTCTTTCCGTCACGCAGGACTATTTCCGTCCCCTGACGCAGAAAGAAGGGTATGAATTCAACTGCATGAAACTGCGGGATGAATTCCTGCGGTCGGTCAACGAGAACGTGATCCGCAACATCAACTGGCGGGATCTCGGTCATGAATACAAAAAGCGGGATCTGAACTATGCAACGGAAATCCTCAAACAGATCCATGGGGAGTATGTGAAAACATACGGGATCTCCTTTGCGGTACGGGACATGGGGTTTGTCACCTTCCCCGCCGTCATACAGGGAAAAGACGGAGCTATCTATCCGGGGCTTGTCGATCTCGACCTTTCCTCTTCCGGGGAGCATTACGGGTCCAGTCTCATCACCCCATTCGGCGTGGTGAACCATAACGATTCCATGACCGAGAGAGATGATGGAATCATGAAAACGGTTATTCCATACAACTATTGGTACACCGTTTTCTTTGACGAGGACATCCACGTGGACAACGACCACGTTCCCTTTGAGGTAGAACAAATGCTGGAAAGCGCAACCGAAACACCCGAAGAAACAATCGAAATAGGAGGTATCACATGAACGAATGGGAAATGTTACGACGCACCGCCGAACGGTTAAGAACGAACTATCCGTCCGGCACGAGAGTCCGCCTGATTCAGATGGGCAGCGATCCGCGCCCGGTTCCGCCCGGAACGGAAGGAACGGTCATCGCCGTGGATGACGCGGCGACTTATGGATAGTTAAACATTATGGAAAGTAATCTCCAAAAGTGCCCATGA
>CAMYUQ010000001.1 GCA_947302045.1 uncultured Clostridia bacterium | reverse complement strand
GACGGTGCAATCCCCTTCGGAAACGCCGTCCACCGGGGCTTCTTCCACGAAAATTGCCATGACCATCGCTTTTTCATCGGTCTTTTCGTAGCCGGTGAATTGCGTTTTGGGCAGATCGGCGAGCAGGGTCTTTGCCGTACCGGACCAACCGCTGATGTTCGCACGCGCCTCGCGTGCGCGCACCTTTTGCGCTTTCATGAGTTCGGTAAAGCGGTCTTCGTCAACCGAAAGTCCCGCTTCCTCGGCAATCTCGCGCGTCAGATCGATCGGGAAGCCGAAGGTGTCGTAGAGTTTGAAAACGTCCTCGCCGGCAAGTTGCTTCCTGTTCTGCTTTTTCGCGTCCCCGATCAGTCCGTTCAGGATCGAAAGTCCCGAGTCGATGGTCGCGTCGAAACGTTCTTCTTCCATCGCGATAACTTTGAGAATATACGCTTTCTTCTCGGTCAGCTCGGGGTATGCGCCGCAGGATTCACCGATCGCTACCTCGCAAAGACCGGGCAGGAAAGCGTGCTGAATGCCGAGGAGTTTTCCGTGACGGCAGGCGCGCCGCAGGATCCGGCGCAATACGTATCCGCGCCCTTCGTTCGAGGGGATCACGCCGTCCGAGATCATGAACATCGCCGAGCGGATGTGGTCGGTAACCACACGGATGGAAATATCGTCGGCGGCGTTCTTGCCGTAGGTTTTGCCGGCGATTTTACAAACGCTGTCGAGAATTTTGCGGATCGAGTCCACCTCAAACATATTGTCAACGCCCTGCATCACGCAGGCGAGACGTTCGAGCCCCATTCCGGTGTCGATGTTCTTCTGTTTGAGTTCGGTATAGGTCCCGTCTCCCATGTTGTTGAACTGGGAGAAGACGTTGTTCCAGATTTCCATGTAGCGGTCGCAGTCGCAGCCCGGTTTGCAATCGGGCTTGCCGCAACCGTATTTCGCTCCGCGGTCGAAATAGATTTCGGAGCAGGGACCGCAGGGACCCGTCCCGTGTTCCCAGAAGTTGTCCTCTTTGCCGAGTCGCACGACGTGGGCGGGATCGACCCCCACCTTCTTGACCCAAATGTCGTACGCTTCGTCGTCGTTCTCATAGATCGACGGCCAGAGCAGATCTTTCGGAATTTCGAGCGTCTGGGTCAGAAACTCCCAAGCCCACGGAATCGCCTCTTCCTTGAAATAGTCGCCGAAAGAGAAGTTTCCGAGCATCTCGAAAAAGGTCCCGTGGCGTGCGGTATGCCCCACGCGTTCGAGGTCGGGCGTGCGGATACACTTCTGACAGGTAGTTACGCGGTGACGGGGCGGTTCTTCCTCGCCGGTAAAGTATTTCTTCATCGGAGCCATGCCCGAATTGATGAGCAGAAGCGATTTGTCGTTGTTCGGAACGAGCGGAAAAGAGGGAAGGCGCAGATGTCCTTTCGACTCAAAAAACGAGAGATATTTTTCCCGCAATTCGTTCAGGGATGTCCATTTCATGGCGATGATCCTTTCCACTATTGAATATTACAACTAAAAAGTATAACACAAAAACCGCCGTCTGTCAACCGCTTTTTCGCCGAAAATGCAAATAAACGCAAAACCGTCCGGTGGGTTTGCCGGGCGGTTTTACGAAATCAACTTTTTATGTGAAAAATCACAGAATTTGCAACGCGTGCCGGATCTCATCGAGCGAGTATCCGTAGCGGGTCAGGGAAGCATACATCCGGTCGCGCTCGGCGCGGTCGGTTGGGACCTCTCCGTAGTACTTTCGGATCAGGCGCGCACACTGCTTCGGAAAATCCACTCCGCGAAGCAGTTCCGGCAAACCGGAGATCGTTTTATCGGCATACCCTTTGGAGCGCAGGAAAAACTCAATCCTTCGCCTGCCCCAAAGTTTTCGCAAACAGTTTACCACCTCCGCCCGCATATCTTCCTCCTCCCGGATCAATCCCCGTTCGAGCAGGATCTTTGTTGCTTCTTCCGCTTCGTCGCGTGTAAAACCGTGGCGCATGATTTTTCGCGTGAGCCTTTGTTCGGTGTTAGGACCGAATGCAAGCAGATTTTCGCCGCAGCGGATGGCGTCAAATCTGCGGGAGATCGTTTGGAGTTCCTCGAAAAGCTCCTTTGAGATCACTCCCCGGCGTAGCTTTTTTTCGCAGTAAACTTCTGTCGGGATCGTCAGCTTGAAGGATTCGCTTTTTCCATTTTCGGAAATTGTCAGCAAAAGAACGATCTCCGCACCCTCCCGCCGGGCGCGAATGGCTTCGATCTGCGCGAAAAAACCATCCGAAACGGGTAGAGAAACCGCATTTTCCATCAGTTCAAATCGTCCTTATCTCCGTCAAGGTGCAGGTCAAAATCGTCCTCATCGTCTATCTCAAATTCTTCCTGCGGCCCGAGTTTGGCTTCTTCACTCTGTACGCGCACCAGCTCTTCCACTTCCTGCATCAATTCGGGATTGCTTTCAAACAACTTCCGGACGTTCTCTTTTCCCTGGCAGAGCCGTTCGCCCTTATAGGAGAACCAGGATCCGCTCTTTTTGATAATATCGAGCGAGATGGCGTAATCGAGGATTTCACCCGAGCGGGAGATTCCCTTGCCGTAGAGAATATCGAATTCGGCGACCCGGAAGGGAGGCGCGACTTTGTTCTTGACGATCTTGCACTTCACGTGGTTGCCGTAAATATCGTTGCCGTCTTTGAGCTGATCGGTTTTGCGGACGTCGATACGCACCGAGGCAAAGAATTTCAGAGCACGTCCTCCGGGGGTCGTTTCGGGGTTTCCGTAAAGTACGCCGACCTTTTCACGGATCTGGTTGATGAAGACGACGACGCAATTGCTCTTTGAAATGACACCGGAGAGCTTCCGCATGGCCTGCGACATCATGCGCGCCTGCACACCGACCATATTCTGCCCCATCTCTCCCTCGATCTCCTGACGGGGGACCAGAGCGGCAACCGAGTCCACGACGATCGCGTCCACCGCGCCGGAGCGGGCAAGCGCTTCGCAAATTTCGAGCGCGTCCTCGCCGCAGTCGGGTTGCGAAACGAGCAGGTTGTCGATGTCCACTCCCAGCGCACGGGAATAGACCGGATCGAGCGCGTGTTCGGCGTCGATAAAGGCGGCGGTGCCGCCGGATTTCTGCACTTCCGCGACGATGTGGAGCGCAACGGTCGTTTTACCCGAAGATTCCGGACCGAAAATCTCAACGATCCGTCCGCGCGGAACGCCGCCGATCCCGAGCGCGAGATCGAGGGAAAGGGAACCGGTATGGATCGCCTGAACCTCCATATGGCGGTTCTCCCCGAGCTTCATGATCGAACCGACTCCGAAATCGCGTTCGATCTGCGACATAGCAGTTGCAAGCGCTTTTTTCTTTCCGTCCGCATCCAGATCGATCTGAACGGGACCCTTCATTTTTTTAGTAGCAGCCATCTTTCCATAATCCTTTCTGTTCCGGCAATATATAAGCCGTTTTTCTCTGACAAATCTGATTATACACCATTTTTTTCTTCTTGTCAATAGGTTTTTGAAATATTTAGTTCCAAAATTGGAATTTTTTTAAGCACTTTATTACACGAAAGTGAAAGGCGGATGAAAATGAGAGAAATGATTTTTGCTTTTTCGAAAAAAACAGTGCTTTGCGCTTGCAATTTGCGGCGAGATATGCTATAATATAATATGGAGATTACTTCTTTGCACAGATGGTGATAAATTGAGAATGTGAAACGGAAAGGACGTGACTCTTTTGGAACATAAAGGAAAAAGAACGGGTAAATCTTCGGTTGTGAAACGGACTCATGCGGAATCCTCCCGCAGAGCCGGACGAAACGGCAACCGGGGAGAAGATAAAAAGGACCGGACAAAGAATTCCGACAATAACGGAAAAGCCACGCCCAAGCAGGAAAAGCAGGACAAGCAAAAGGTTGATCTGAAAGTCGACCGTTCCATGAAACCGGTACACCGGGCGCTCCCGTACCTGTTTTTCGGGATCGCGGTTTTCCTGTTTCTGCTGATCCTGTTCAACTTGCTTTGCAACTTCGGGAACAAGCTGGAAGGAAATCCTGCGGGGCATTGGATGGGACCGGTCGGTTACCATATTTCCTATGCGCTCTTCGGCGTATTCGGCTGGTCGACGCTGTTGCTTCCGGTGATCTTTTTGACGTTGGGGATCGCGTGGAGGGGATTCGTTCGCAACCGGGTGGAAATCCCGAAAATTCTCAACGCAATGGTTTTGCAGTTGCTTCTGTCGGTTCTTATCTCGGTGTTCGTTTTGATTCCGCTCGCTCCGGAAAGCCGTGACATTACGGCGAGCGAATGGTTTGCATACGGAGCCAAAATGCAGGGCGGCGGTGTTCTGGGCGGAAAGATCAGTACCCTTTTGATCATCTGGATGGCAATTCCCGGTGCGATCACCGTTTCCGGATTGCTCTTCTTTGCGTCGTTCTTCTATTTCCTGGGCGTCACACCGCATTATTTGATGGTTCGGATACGCAACCGGCGTCTTTTGCGAGCCGAAAAACGTGCCAATCTGTCGGAGCAGGAGGCGGAACAGGCGAAACGGGACGCAGAACGCAAAAATGAACTAACCAAAAACGTAACGCCTCCTGCGGAACAGGAACAGTCGCCGGATGGGTATCCGGTCGGTGCGGTTATCCCGTCGGAAATGTTGGAAGAACCGGACGATCCGATGCTGGATCTGCCCCCTATGCCCGTGATCGAACGCAGACCTGACGATCTGTATATTCCGGCGGAGGTCGGACGGGAGATCCGGAGAGAGGAGCAGGACGCCGCAAAGGCGGCGGAGCCTGATAAGACGTCGGCAGACTCCGAGGTCGAATCCGAACAGCCGGTCGAGCCATCCCCCGAAACAGAATATGACGATTCGGAATCTGTACCGAGCAAGGAACAATATCGGGAAGCCGATCAGATCTTTTCTGCAAGCGGAGAAGGCAGGTCTGTCCGGCGGGTGCGGAAAGAGGATCGCGATTTTGATCTGAACAACGTTTTCATTGATCTGGACGATATGAATACGAAGTCGGGCCCGGCAGGGCATATTCCGTTGCCGCCCGAACAACCGATGGCGGGAGTTGCAAACCCGGTCGCGGTACCGTCGGGCGGTGCGAAAAACGCTCGGGCTGCGCAGGATTCGCAGCAGGGTGCGCCAAACCCCGGAGCTTCGGTTTTCCATCAGCTTTCCGGAGAAACGCAGTCGCTGGATCCGAGTGATGAAACCCTGCGTCAGCTGGACGCGCAGAATGCGTCCATGATGCCCCACAGCCCGACGTTGCCGAAAGGAACGAAACCGACGACACAGGTCGCCGGCGCAACCGTTTCCGCCAAGCCGAAGGCCTATCGGTTCCCGCCGATCGACCTGCTCCATCAGAGCGAGCCGATGAGCGCGGAAAGCCGGGCGGAATTGGAAGCCAGCATGGCGCAGCTGTCCGAGACGTTAAAGAATTTCAAGATCGGGGTCGAAGACATCGGTTATTCCTGCGGACCTTCGGTGACCCGGTACGAGATCACGCCTGCCGCAGGTGTGCACGTCAAGACGATCCTCAATCTGGCAAACGATATCGCGCTGGCGTTTGCGGTCCCGAACGTCCGGATGATGACGATCGAAGGAAAGAATGCGATCGGTATCGAGGTTCCGAACCGCAGCAGACACACGATCTATTTACGCGGACTTTTGGAGACCAAGGAATTCCGGACGTCGGAAAACAAGCTCACGGCAGGTCTGGGAGCGGATGTTGTCAATAATCCGGTTTTGTTCAATATTGCAAAAATGCCGCATCTTCTGGTCGCGGGCGCGACCGGTATGGGAAAATCGGTTTGTATCAACTGCGTCATCATGAGCATCCTTTATAAATCGAAACCCGAAGACGTGCGCATGGTTTTGGTCGATCCCAAAAAAGTGGAATTTGCGCTTTACAAAGGGATTCCGCATCTGCTGGCTCCGGTCATTACCGAACCGAAAGACGCAACCGGCGCACTGCAAGCGGCGGTTGAGGAAATGACGAAACGTTTTGAACTGATCCAGGAGGTCGGATGCCGGAATATTGAAGGATTCAACCGCGTAACGGCGGACGATCCGGATATGCCGAAAATGCCTTATCTTGTGATCATTATCGACGAGCTTGCCGACCTGATGATGACGGCGCGGGACGAAGTGGAAACGTCTATCTGCCGACTCGCCCAGTTGGGGCGTGCCGCAGGGATCCACCTGATCATCGGTACGCAGCGTCCGTCGGTGGACGTCGTGACCGGTCTGATCAAGTCGAACATTCCGTCCCGGATCGCCTGCACCGTGGCGTCTCAAACCGACTCGCGCACGATTCTGGACGGCGGCGGAGCGGAAAAACTGCTCGGAAGAGGCGATATGCTCTATGCGCCGGTCGGTTCGATGCGTCCCACGCGTGTGCAGGGAGCGTTCGTTTCGGATAAAGAGGTGGAAAGCGTTTGCGATTTTGTCCGCCGGAATAACGGAACGGCCGTCTACGATGAAAACTTCACGTCTAAGATGAAGGAATTCTCGGCACAGTTTGCTTCAAAAGGCAAGAATGCGCCCGGGCTTCCCGATCCTTCTCTCGGAGAGCTGGGGGGGGACGGCGAGGACGCCAAATATATGGACGCATTGCGGATCTTCATCGAGGAGGGAAGAGTTTCCACCTCGCTTCTGCAACGGAAGCTTTCGATCGGCTACGGACGCGCGGCGAAGATGATCGACCGCATGGAAGAGGACGGTTACGTTTCCGCGGCGGACGGCAACAAAGCCCGGAATATTCTTCTCACCAAAGAGGAATTTATCGAAAAGTTTGTTGAGGAAAAGAATTAAAAAGCAGAACGGCGGCGTGCTTCTTTTCGGAAACACGCCGCCGTATTGCGGGAACGGAAAACTTACGAATTGATTTTTTTCCTGCACTCGGGGCAGGTGTAGTGGATCGTCAGATCGTAGGAATGGATCTCAGAACCGACGGAGGCGCAAAGCCCGGCTTTCAGGTCCGGGATCCTGACGTTGGAGATCTTTCCGCAAACGTCACAGCGCAAATGGTCGTGCGGCTCCACGATGCGGTCAAAACAGTCGGCGCTTCCGTCAACGTGAACGCGGCTGATCATGCCAGCGTCGGTCATGGCGTTGAGATTGTTGTAAACGGTAGCCATGGCGATACTCGGCATTTGCAATTTTGCGAGAAAGAAAATCTCGTCGGCGGTCAGATGGCGATCGGAATGCGTGAGAATTTGCAGGATCAATTCACGTTGTTTGGTCATGGCAACCTCCAATGAATAAGAATAATTCTAAGTCTATCTCCATTATATCCGAAACGGGGATCAATGTCAAGGACTTTTGCGAAAAAAGAAGAAAAAAGAAGAGAGAGCGAACATGGTGCAAATGAAAATATTCCGGTATGACCTTTTGCCGGATGAAACGACGGTAAAGAGCCAGTGGGGCGAGGAAGCCGCGGCGGTTTGCGCTGCGGGGAAGAGCGGACGCGCAAAAATCGAATCGCTCATCGGCTACGGTCTGCTTCGGGAATTGCTCGGCGACGCTTTTTCTCCCGCACGGTTGAAACGGAATCCGAACGGACGACCGTATCTGGACGGCGTTCCGGTCGATTTCAGTCTCTCCCATACGCCGGGATTGGTCGTTTGTGCGGTGGAGAAAGACGTGGAAACGCCGCGGATCGGCGTGGACGCCGAGGCGTTGCGGGGCAGGACGCAGACGGAAATGGAAAAGATCGCGGAGCGGTGGTTTACCGAAGCCGAGCAAAAGCGCTTTTCCGAGGAGCCGAGCGAAGAACAATTCCTCAAAATCTGGACTGCGAAAGAGGCAATGACGAAGTTTTCGGGCGAGGGGCTCGGACGCCTGCGTGAGATGGAAACGGCGGGAAAGCCAACCTGCCTGCCGGACGGCACGCCGGTCAAACTGTTGCGCAGAAAGAGGGGAAACGTCCTGCTTACCCTCTGCCAACGGGCGTGAGCAACAGGATTACCCGGAGACTTTTTGCAAATGTTTTTTCAGACCGCCGATTTCTGAAAAAGAGGCGGAAAAACTTTCCTCCGCGCTTGCACAAACAAATCAACTCTCTTTTTTTGCCGTTCTTTCCTTTCGGGGGAGTTTGAGGGGGCGCTTTCGCTTTTTGCAAGAAACGAAAGCGCCCCCTCAAGGTCTTCCCGCCCTTACGCAGCCGGGATAATGCGGTAGGAATGGAAAGTGGTTTCGATCAATGAGATGAGTTCCGTTTGGGTTTCGTCCGCGAGCGGACACATTCCGTACTGCCGGATGAAATAATCGGCGGTGGCGAGACCGTCCGCGGCGTTCGCGTCGTCGATCTCCCGCAGGTCGAGCAGCAAAAAGCAACCGCTCTTTGCAAGCTCCGGCAGGATCTCCCAACCGTTCTCGCCTGCCGCGCCGGAAAGCGAGACCGAAACGCCGATCGTGGCGTAGGGCAACAGTTCCCGCACCGTTTGCAGGTAGACCATCGTCGCGGTGATATGTTCCGCATCCATCGGCAGTTCCATCAATACGACGTCGGTTGCACCGGCGTGCAAAAATTCGCGCAGGAGCGCCGCTTCCTCCGCCGCGCGGGCGTAACGCAGATCGTCGGTTGCGCCGTCGGTCGCCCGGGGGTAGAAGATCCCCGAAACATAGGGAACGGAAAGGGTCAACTGTTCCATGGCGTCGGCAAGCGCAGGTCCGGCGTTCTGGGTCGGCAGATGGTCGGCAACCGGAGAGGTATAAAGAATTTTACCGTTGCGCTTGTTGATCGGAACCGAAAGAGCCGATCGATAGGAGCCGTATGCGTCGGTCGGGATCTCGTCCAGGGAGGCGTCGAGCAGGAAAGGGTATGCCTGCACCATGGGAGAAAACGGCGTCTCTGTCTGCTCGTCCGCAGGTGGACTTTCGGTGCCGGAAGTGATTTTCCGGTAGGTTTCTTCGTCCACGGTACGGCGCAGAATATTGCCGGTCACCAGGGCGATCAGCAAGGCGGCAAGCACGCAAATGCCAACAATGGCGGCAGGGTGCATTTTTCTCTCGCGGGTACTGTAATGACGGACGCGGTAACGTCTGCGCGGCATGACGGTTCTCTCCTTTCAGCGGTTTCCGCTACTATTATACAGGGCACTTATGACCTGTTTGTGAACATTTCCGAAAAAAACAGTTTTTTCACCGCTTTTTTGGCAAATGTCAATAAGTTTTGCGAAAAAAATTAAAAAAATTTTTGAACGCCGATTTTTTGGAGTTCATCTGCGAAAACTTCCCGGCTGGATCTACCGCCAAAAATAGCGCGAGGATAATCGTTGATCCAATCAGCAATCCGTTGAAGATCCTGCTGGCTATACGGTTCGATCTTGGTACTTTTGGGAATAAATCTCCGGATCATGCCGTTCTGATTCTCATTGGATCCTCTTTCCCAACTGCTGTAAGGATGGCAATAATAGATCTTTGTCCGCTGCCGTTTCGTCAAGCAGGATCTTTCCATCTGCTCATATTGACTGAATTCGGTTCCGTTATCTACCGTGATCGTCCGGAAGATCTCCCGAAAATGATTTCCGAAGATCCGTTCCAGCCGGTTCAGAAGCTGCACCGTGCTGGATGCGCTTTTGTCTTTGCTTTTGAGAATAATCTCCATGCGCGTCAAACGCTCCGTCAGAACAACAAGGGTATTTCCCTTTTCGCGCTTGCCGATAACCGAATCCATTTCCCAATGCCCGAACTCTTGCCGTTCGTTGATCTGTTCCGGACGATGCTCGATAGATTCACCCCGCGGCGCCCGTTTGATCGTGACAGTCTTGCCATACTTTTTACGGCGGGATCCCTTGAAAAGCAAATCCTTGTTACCGATTCCCAGAAAAAGTCCTTTGTCTATGTAATGATACAGAGTAGAAAGACAGATCTGTGTCCGAAAGGTAAGTCCCTGCCGACGGATCTCTTGCAGAATCGCATACGGGGAATATCCTTTCTTCACCATTTTTTCGACGAATCGGACAAACTCATAATCGTTCCCGAGTTTCAGAGGTCTGCCCATGCCGGCGGAATAAAAACTGTGCCGCCTCTCCGCTTTGTCCGAAGAATAACGGGTGGAAACCGTGTAATCGGTATTCAGATGTTCGTATTCTCCGCGTTTCAATTCCCGATAGATGGAACTGATATGTTTGTGTAGCTGCTTTGCGATTTCCCGGATCGGGATTCCCGCATTGTGCAGGGCTTCCAGCTTTGCCCGATCCGTGGCTGTAAATCTACTGAAACGTTCTCTTTGCATGGCGTCTGTCCTCCTTGTCCTTGACCTTGTCCGTAACCCTTGGGAGCATTAGACGAAACCTTGATAAGAACGAGCCGCCGGCGCGCGGGGCGCGCCGGGCGGTCAAGGTTTCGGAAGCGTCTTTTTGCTCGTTTTTCACTCGTTTTTGACGAAAACACGGCTTTCAAGCCGCAAAAACGCCCGTTCTGCCGCTTACACAGAACGGAAACAAGCGGGTGCTTCCCCCGCGTTCTTTTTTTCTGTTTTTCCGCTTTTTACTCTGTCTGAATCACCTCCGGTTCTTCATCGTCGCTCCAAAGAACAAACGAATCATCGAAAAGAACGTATTTCTGACAGAAATCGAACAGTCTGGCGGCGATCTGTTCGTCCTGCACCATTGCCACCAACTCTGTCGGAATAGACCGGCTGTAAATTGCCTTTTCGCCGGATTTGAAAAGGTATTTGATGATATATTCCACCGCGCCCTTAATGCCGTTCCGGTTCTGGATCGGATCAAAGGTATTGATACCGAAGCGACCGGCAAAGAACGTGTTTTCAAGCCGTTCTTCCCATTGGTGGCGCTTAGTACTATACCGGCGAACGGTATGCAATACGCCCGGCATCTCTCCATCCGGGATATGAACAAGCGCGTGAAAATGCAGACGTTCGCCCTCTTCACCGAGTTCAAAAACGCCCATATACTTCCAGCCGCGGCGGGTATGAAGATTGGATAAGCAACGCCGGATCGACGCCCGGAAAGCTTCCTCGGTCATCTTCTCCTCGTCGTAGGTAAACGTAACGAAATAATTCCATTCGTTCAAATATGCCTTGTTGCGGAATCGCCGGCGACGAAGAAAAAGATTCCGTTCAAAGCGCGGGATCTGACCGCGGATCCAATCCAGATCATAGCCGAAAATATCGTTGAGTTGATCCACCATATATTTCCCGATCCATGCAGCCATCTGATCGCGTTTAACCTTTGATCTCTGGGCGGCATAATAGGCGGTTTCAAAGTTCAGATCCGTGCCGTCTTTCGTGCGGCGAAAGCGGGTAACGTCCGGCGCCTTCTGAATCGGCGTGGCAACAAAGTGCCGACCGTCATGAATAACTTTCATGATCTCCGCATAAGCGTTGATCCGGGCATCGTAATCAAGGATCCTCTCGACTGTCGCTGCTGCGTTCATGGCGTTCTCCTTTCCGGTGACAATGATGATTTTGACAAAAACGGGACTAAAAAAAGAACTGACTACTGAAATAGAAAAAGATTTTTCGCGTTTGGGGTTGACAAACGCGGGATTTGTGATATAATAATACCAAGAACTCGATGACGCCGATGAAAAACTCGGAACTTGGTGGTGACGCCGTATCTTGATCGGGTTCTTTTCTTATTTTTTTGTTTTTGAGGCTTGACAAACTCGTTTTTTGTGATATAATAATGCCATGAACTCAACCCTGCCGATGAAACATTTCGGAACTTGGTGGAAACGCCGCATTTCAGGTTGGGTTCTTTTTCTTGTACTTCCGATTGAAATTCAATATCCGGCGACGATCTTTCTTTTCCAATCGCCAAATTCCGCGCGGGGGATTTTTCAGATATGTATCTGATTCCCATCTTGGAGAACTGAAACGTGCCAGACGACGGTTTCTTGTATCTCTTTGCGGGTTTTTGGATAGTTCATGCGTTGACTCTCCGAAAAATGAGGTTGAATGTGTAATAACATTTACCTTTGCCTGGTGCCCCTGCTTGGCACTGACATATACGGTATGTCCACGCCCGTCCGGGCGGCGAACTTTCGGGCTTGTATCATACCGAAATTCATTTTTACGAAGGTACTTTTTCTTGCTCATGGCGGCGATCCTCGTCTATTATATCAGAATTTAAAGGTGTAAACAACAAAAAATGGAAATCAAACTACCGGATCAAATAAAGAAATCTGCTCGCCCTTCAATCGTTCCGGGGGAATCGTGATCCGAAGCCGTGTCCTTTTGCCATCGTTATAAACGAGCCAGCAGCCAACGAGCGAAAGCCCCATCCGGGGAAATTCATCGACCACGAGATCAAAATATGCGGACAACTCGAAAGAAATCCTGCGCCAGAACATTTGCGGATTGCCTTCCCGATCTTTGGCTTCAATCAGAATCATCATCTTTCATTCCCTCCAGATCGCGAATGAAATTACTGTTCTGCCTGTGCAACTCGGAAAGAGTGGCGCAGGCGGTTTTATATTCGGGGTAACTCGGCAAGCCCTTTTTCGATTTCAGGGAGCCGGATTCAAAGAAAGCCCGATAACAGTCGGTAGAAAAACGCCGGCTGTAAACTTTTTTCGTGGAAAGAAAGTAAGAAACGGTTTCGGTTTCGCCTTCTTTCAAGCCGACCTGCATTTCCATTTCGGCAGTCATATAGCCGAACCGGTTATAGATCCGTTCACCGTGTCCCACGATCCAATGCGCCCAAGTATGCAGCCAACGCAAGATCAGACCGCTGTTCCCGCAATCGAAACGGTACTGCGGATAAAATTCGGAGAATTTCCCCTTGACGAAATCGAACAGCATATCATAAAAAACGAAGAACGGCATGGCAAGACGCCGGGACGACGTTTTACGGATATAGAGTTCGTTGGAGAGCTGCCGTCCCGCTGCTTCCCATGCCTCATCCCGCTGGGCGTCGCAAAGGAAGCGGATAAAGGGATAATGCATGACGGTCGCAGGGTGACGTCCCATCATGAAAGAGCTGTTGAACCCGTCGTTCTTCTGGTTGGTTTCGATCGCAATCCGCTTCACGCCTTCCAGCATTTTCTGGTTGCCGCGTTCCTTATCGATCTCGGTGATCAGAACCACGCCGAATTCAAAAGATCCTTTCAGCTTGTTTTCGTCCACAACCTGCCGGGCGATGCGCAGCACGTCAAAATCCAGAATATGAGCGTGCCGGCTGATCGCTTCCATCATCCGGGGATCCCGCCGGAACAGATCGCTATCCCAAAGGGGAAAATTTCCGGCGTGACATAGAACGCCGTCCACGCGCACCGAATAATTGGAGATCAGAAGCGAAGATTCAATGGTATAGATGAAATACAGACAGGCGTAGTCTGAAAGTGCTTGCCAGATCTCCACGATTTCCAGATCGTTATTATATTCCAACGGATCGGATCCGATATCATATCCCCAGATCCGGGCAGGATCCGGATCTTTCCAAAACGCCTTTTCTCGCTTTTCCATCCACTTTCGGCAGGATGCAAGACTGTAAATCTGCTTCTTTTCCATCGCCCGGCAAAGATCCTTTTCCAAGAGGATCCACGGGAAGCGCGGGAACATCAGGTCAACTTCCAAGATCAATTCCAATGCCTTATCCCGGAACATGATCTCATAGGAAAGTGCCATATCGGTCATGGTGGTCGTTTTCTTGCTTCCCATTGTGCCGTTAAGGAAAAGAACGATCGGCAGGGATTCCAGAAACTGTCGGTTTTTCTGTTCGTGGTGTTCCAAAATTTTGTAGCCGATATGCCGACGCAAAAGATCAAAGATCAGGAAGCCGATCACAACCCAGCAGACGGCAGGGAGCGAACAGAACGTGACGATCAGATCCAGAACCAGCTTGAAGAACTGCGAGGCGGCAAGCGAGATCAGGTCGGCGGTAACGGCAAAATAGAAATACCATGCAACAGCGTCGACGAGGATCCCGGCAAAATTCAGGTTGAAGAACCAAACAAACAGCCAGAGCTTCCACCAGAGGGCGTGATCAGCAAGGAATACACCGAAAGCCGCGATCCAATCCCGGACAGCGCAGAACGCCCGGAAGCCGGTATGTTTCCAGACCTGCAAGGGCTTACTCTCCTTGCCGTGATCGGTGTTCGGGGAAAGAGCGAGGATCTTCCAGATCTGGAAAAACAGCAGGAGCAGGCAAACGATCAGGGCGGAAACCGTGATGAACAAAAGGAAATACCGCAATGCCTGCACGGAATAGTCGAGAAAATACTCTTTTTGAAAGAAAGAGGCGGGAAGCAGGTTCAGCTTGCGAACCAATTCATCTATATCGAACGGAAGATAGTTTTCCAAAGGAATCTTCTGCATCTCCAAAACGGTTGCTTCGATCGGACGTTCTTCGTCGAGAAAGAAGAACCAGAAGAGTTTAAGCGACTGCCAGAGATTCCGGAACGCCTCTCCCAACCGTTTCAACGTTTCCCAATAGACGGTAAAAGTCAGGGCAAGCGATCCTGCAAGGAAACCGCCGCAGAGGAAATGCCGGTAATCTATGCGTTTTACCATATCAGATCACCCGCATCAGATACCCGACGTAGCCGAGCAGAAACAGAAGCAGCAGCACCAGCAGGATCGCGCCGATCCGCTTTAAGATCTTCATGCGAAAACACCGTCAACCGGCGTAATATCCGGCTCTCCGTTCCGCATTCCAAAGCCACAGAAAATCGCGTCCCCTGCGATCCAATCCGGCGAAAAAGCACCCAGAAGAGAGGTTGCCTTTGCGTTATACGGTTTTGATGTAATTTTTCCTTCCTCGTCAACGATGAGACCGAAATGGGATCCGATTTTCACCGTTTCGATATGTTCGCACCGCAGAAGCCGCCGGAACTCTTCCAACAGGTGCTTTTCGTCTACTTCAACCAACGCCGGTTTACCGAAAACCGGAATCAATAAATATTTCTCCATGTCCTTTACCTTGTCCTTTCTGATCCGAACGGTTGACCCGTTCAAAAGTTAAAAATTTCAGTGCATCCGGCGATATTCGGAAATCCCGCGGCCGTAACCGTATGTAGCTGCCGTTTTTGCCCCGAGGCGTTTCGGAATCTTCTTGGAATCGTCCCAGCCGCGGGAATAGCCGACTTGATACGCCTTTTTCAGATCTTTTGCATACGCGCTTCCGTACACCTTGAATTCGGCATACTTCTTTTTCACCGACGCTTTCACCTGCGCCGCTTTGATCGATACGTTCTGCTGAAATGTTCTTCGTGCTTTTGCTTTTGCCATTTTCGAATCTCCTTTTTTCTTTTAAAGTCTTGACAAATGGGCTTAATTTTTTAGATATACTATATTCTTGACTTTTCGATCAATCCCGGCTCAAAAAAGCCGTCCACGGTATAGTGTCCTTTGATCCTGCCTTTGCTGTCCCGTTCAAAATCGTCCGAGAAAAAATCCCGCTTGCGATCTTCCATGTCGCGGATCATCTTGGAATAACCGTCTTTATTCGGCGAGCGTTTTGACGGCTTCTTTGTTATGAAGGCAGACTTTGCACGCTGGAACACATGTCGTTTTTCTTCCGAATTCAAAATCCTATTTTGTTCATCCTGATGAACAAAAACTGCATTGTGATAGGTTGCCTTCGTATGTGCAATAGGGTCATTATCTTTCTGCAAATATTGCTTTTGATACTTCGAAGCAAGCCGATCATGCGCTACTTGCGATCTACGCAATCTTTCTTTCAAAGATAATTGCTTTTTCACCTTACGCGGGCGATAAGTTCTTTTGGTTGCCATTGTTTTTTTTCTCCTTTTTTCTTCAAAAGTGTTGACTTTCTGATTTTTTGTGGTATAATAATAGCAAGTAGTGCGACAACCTGTTAAGGAATGTCATTTTTGCGGAGGAAACTCTTGCTGGCACTACTTTTTTTATTTGTTATATTTCCACGGATATGGGCGAGGATAAAAATTTGACTTTTTATCTACACGCTTTCGTTTTTCAATAATCATCGGCTCTGGGTCATTAGGATTAGGATTAGGGCTTACTTCCTCATAACCCCTTTTCCGAGCAACTGTTTTTTTATGAGAAGTCTTACGAAACAAATAATCTTTGTTGTCATTGACCTCTGCCAAAATCAAAGCCGGATGATTAGATTTTCTATACTTGCGGAAATGCGGAAATGTTTCCTTTGCCGGCTGCCTTTTCTTGACAGCCGGTTTTCTCTTGCGGTTCATCATCGGTCAGCGCCTCCATCGTCGGTGACGGCTTCGCGGCCGGTCGGAAGGATTCGCTTTATTTTTCTTGAAAATGCCGACAATTTTGCTGACCGCCCAGATCGTTACGATCACGATCACAAGAATGAGGATCACGACAAGTGCTTTTTTTAAAAGATCCTGCATGTTGCTCCATCCGATATTGAACTGATTCAGCAACGCAACCCCGGCTGCATGTCCCAGTTCCATAGAGTCCGGCGCGGGTGTAACATCTGCAATGCCATTGATATGATTGGAATCTACCGCAACGGGAGTAACCCTTCCGTTCGCGTTTTGGATATACAGCTCCAAAACGTGAAGATCCAAATACAGATCCTCAATGGCGAGATAACCATAAAAGACAGATTCATCACCGTTATCTACGTTTCCTGCTTTATATTTCCCCCAAAAAGAAGCTGAATAATATTGGCTGGTATCAAAATGAACCAAAAACATTTTTTGATCATTCTTTTGACAATCAGCATACAGACTCTTCATATTATCCACATCGGACGTGGCGTATTTATAGTAATCCGAAGCTCCGGCAACAGTGAAAAAATCAAGAGATTCTATTTCCCAAATAGCCCGATCCAGCTCAACCGGGGAAACATCAACTGCACCGGTTAAGACGGCAAACGCATAACTCCAACCAACCGAAAGATTTTGCCAAAAATTATGTGTGGCGCCAAACTGTTCAAGTTTTTCACCGGTAACATCAGATGCAAGACGAACAGCCGGTTCTTGAATATCACTGAACAAAACAGCATTGACGGCTTGCGTTCCGGTTTCGTCTGCGGTTGCCGCTTGAACTGTACTTGGAGCGCCAACAAGGGTATAATTCAGCATCCATTCCTCCAACTGTTCCCGAGAAACAATTGCACGAGGATCTGACAAAGCGGAATTCTGCAAAGAATTAACACCATTATCCGGAATTTTATCGACTATTGTCGGATCTTTTACGTCAAAAGCCCAATAAACGGAATATAGCGAATGATCACCACACCTGGACGACCCTGAACGTACATTAAATGAATAATCATAATCTACATAAGAACCATTAGCTTCCATAAGCAATGAAGAAAGCGCACCAGAAGGATTGGCACAAAAATATGGAACGCCTTTTTGATATCGCACCCAACCCTGATTATGTGTCAATTCATTGAACGGATTAGCAGCCGTTTCGGCAAACCATTGTGAAACGTACGTTCCATTGATGTTATCACCGGTTTTGGTTACTACAATCGGTTTGGTTGTCACTTTCTGATACGCAAGCTTTGCATTAACCAAGCGATCCCCCTGAAGCAAATCGTTCGGAACAGCAAAATATATGCTGTCAACCTGATTGTGCCATCCAATTCCTTTACTGGAAAAATCCGCTTGCCGCCAATACGTATAATCGATGTCAAGAGTTACCTTTTGCTGCCCGTCAAAAATAACGTGTTCCACTTCCCAATCTGTTTGGTTGGTGTACTGAAAACTGATGTAAAAATCCTTAAACGGATATACTCGGAAAGTACCGTTCAGGAAATTCAAAGTGATGGATTGAATCGGAACCCGTCTGGTTTTGGTTTGGTTGAATTGAGATGCACATCTGGTTGAAAATTTCGTGAAAAAGCGGGAGGTGGAAACGACTTCCAACGCAGCACTATATTCGGAACTGAACTGAATCGTTCCGCTTACAGGATGTTCCCCATAGCTGTTGTAGATATAAAGATAATCGTTTCCGCTTTGAACGGAGCCTGTCCCCCACTCGCTGAATACAACATCCGAATGCGCCGCAACGAGATCAATATAGGGACAGGTTTTGTGATCGTTTGACGCTGCTTTCTTTGTGGAATATTTGCTCAAATCGATCTTCCCGTCGAAAAGGTATTGCATATCTTCCTCAAAGAACGTTCTCGAAACGTCATAAACCGATTCAAAATTGCTGACTTTGTAAAAATGCCCGTCGAACTCATAAAAGTTTGCGCATGAAAACGAAAGCAGGCAGAATTCCTCATTCGGGCAGAAAATATAAGAATACCGTCCGGAAGATCTTCCGTCACTCCGCAGGTCAACATAATCGCCCCGCGAATTTTTCAAATTCAAGTTCACGAATTGGTAAACCGAATCGCTCACATCCATGATATAATATTGCCCGCTTTCAAGCCGGAAAGTGAAACTTGCTTGCGCCATATAATAGGAACATCTGGAAATGGTAAGCTCGCCATATTGAAGATTTTCAAAAGAGCCCTGTTCATAGTTGTGAATTGAACCTTTCTTATCTTCAAACCAATCTTGCAAGCCGAGGAAAAGATCCGTCCCCTCAATTTCAAGGTTATCGTAATACTTGACTACTTCCGGCGGAATGGATGCCTGCGGATCAAATGCCGAAGCAACCGATGTGAAAACGGCAAGAAAAACCATAAAACAGAAAAGCCCGAAAGAACAGATCTGTTTCAACCTTTTTTTCACTGAAATATTTTCCCCCCTCTCAACTGTGAACCTGATCGAAGTCAACAGTTACATATCCAACACCATAGGGAACATACTCCGAACCGTTTCCACCACTTGCATCAAGATAGAACACACCATCTTCAATTTTGTAATAATTTCCTTCACAAAGATAAACGCCATCCGGAATTTCCGAAAGACTTGTAACAGGAGAGCTACTCGAAGAACTGAATTCAATTGTATAGTAAGAGATATCATAATCCGTAGGCGAATAGACAAGCCGAACGGAATGAATATACAAGGTTGGATTTCCCGGATCCGGTTCGCTCGGCGTCGTTCCGGGTTCTTCTGTGGATCCGTTCCCGGGTGTCGTTCCGGATTCTTCCGTAGATCCGCTTCCCGGCGTTGTTGAGGCTTCCTGCGACGATCCGTTGACCTCGGTGACACGATCGGATTCGATCGTCACGGAAATCACATCATATTCCGAGAAAGACGCATCCCGATAAAGGCGGAACGAACCGTTATAAATCGAATAATATGACCCCGAACTTATATAAGTTGCGTTCGGAATCTGCGAAAGACTTGTTACCGCAGAGCTGCTCGAAGAACGGAATCCAACGGTATATCGAACGTCATCCGTTGAATCTCCCGTAGGTGAATAAAGAAGAACAATAGCATGACTATATTGAACCGAGTTTTCCGGATCCGGTTCGCTCGGCGTTGTTCCGGGCTCTTCCGTGGATCCGTTCCCGGGAGTTGTGCCGGGCTCCTGCTCGGATCCGCTTGCCGGCTTGGTTACCTTGCCGGCTGTCGTTCTGCTTCCCGTTTGGCTTGTTTGCGAAAGCGCACGAATGCCTGCCGCCGCAACAACCACAAGCGTCAAGCACATAAAGATCAGACCAATCGCTTTCAGTATCTTTCTCATGGTTCCTCCTTTTTTACGTATTGTTGGATATTGCCGTTACATCATCGGTAAGGAAAGAAACACTAGTTTGAAAAAAGGAACCATTTGAAAGGACATAAAACGAGCGTGGTTCAATCAAGAACAGACAATTATCTGTAACATTATTGGGATTATCATAAGCTGAAGTCCCCTCATAGAATCCATTGGGAATATCCGAAAGGTCGGTAAAAGCAGAGTCTCTGGCCGAAACAACCTCAAAAGAATAATAGTAATAATCATAATTGCTCGGCTGATAAAGAAGCGTTACAACATGCTGATACATCGTTGCCGGTTCTTCTTCCTCTTCGCCGGAACCGCTTTCTTCAAGCTCTTCCATGAACCCATCCAAATCAAATTCCGTGAGAGCAACGCCGTTCCGGTAAATCGTTGTTCCCCCTCTTTGAACCGTTCCCGTTCTGGTAGCCGTTTTTCCTGTACTGCTTGCATTCAGAAGCGCGCGAACTCCGATTGCCGAAATAACCAGAAGAATAAGGCACAGAGAAATCAGACCAATTCTTTTCAAAACTTTTTTCATTTTCTTTTTTCCTTTCTTTTTTGCCCGGATTACTTGACATCCGGAGATTTTTGTGATATTCTAATAACAGGATGAAAATCATCTCCGGGGGAGTGTTTACACTCCCCTCTCTTTTTGTCATCGAGAACTATCGTTTTGTTTTACTCGATGGTGTTTTCTTTTTATGCCGGAAAACGGCAGAAGCAAATTGTCGGATTCGGTTGGATGTCTTTTTGGAAAGATGCCATTTAGTCCGCTCTTTTACATGAGGACTTTTCAAATTGATTTTGTTTCCATTCACATCCGTTGTATAGGCGTAATTTCGAACACAGGAAGGGATTCCTTCAAAGGTCGGTAATTGTTCTTTCATCAGCGCCCCTGCCTTAATTTCGGCATCTCTCCGATTGTCTTTCCGATATAAATGCGTTGTCTGGATCGCCTTATACCGTTTTGCCTTGCGGTCATAATAAACAGCATAGGTGTGTTTCCCATTTTTTTCGCCGGTTCGGAACATATATTCATCGTCTATATCATAGAGTTTCAATTTTCACCCTCCTATGGAAAACAGCCCGCCTATTCAATTTTGAACAGACGGGCTATTTTCAATATGTGCAGGATCTCAATCTGCTGCTTCAACCGTCAAGAATGCGCCTGCTTTCGCGCCTTCCACAAGCACCGGTTTGAAGGTTTTGCCAAAGACACCCAGATTGGTATCTTTCAGAACGATGATTTCAAGCGTATAGGGATTGCTTCCCGCAATGAATTTGCCATCCAGATCCGCATGGATCACACCGTTGTTGTCTTTCAGGACGAGAGCATAACCCTTTTCGCTTGCGTTGGTTCCGGCTACACGGGATTGACCGTTCACACCGGAAGAAAGATAGTAGGTTTCTCCGGCGGTAAGGGTAACCGTGCAAATTTCGTATTCCATATTGCCGGTTGCCTTGCCGGTCATCTTGATTGCACCTTTGTCATTGACCGTAACATTGATGCCATACCCGGTGTTGCCGGTCGTAGTTGCATATTCGGTCGCGCCGATATTGTCAATGCTGACAAGGTTGTCCGGATTGGTAACCTTCTTACCGCCAACGCCAAAGACCTTGACTACCAGAACCAGCAGGACGATTACCACGGCAATCAGCCCCACGATCCAAAGACCTTTTTTCAAACTTCTCATGTTTTCTCCTTTTTTCTCATTTCTTTTGTTTTGTTCGCCGCAGCGCGGCCTGATAAAATTCATCGGTGTCAAAGCTGCCACGACGCTGCGACGCTTTCCACGCGCGATATGCCTCTCCGGCATCCTGTCGGGCTCGCAAATATCCGATCCGAAAATTGATTTGATTGTCTGTTAATCGTTTCCCATCGGAACCGGTTCGGGATCTCAACTCGGCGGCGTACCGCTTCGCTTTATCCCTCGGATGCAATCCGATCACCGTCCTTTCGCTGTTGTTCGGCAAGGGAAAACTTCTTGATCAGAGCTTCAAGGAACGAATTATCCGACTTTGCAGACGGCTTGACCTGCGCAAGGTATGCCGTTCCGTCATCATCTACGCTGACAGCGTAATAATGGTAACCGGTCATCGAAACTTTTCCGTCATTGTCGCGAACCTCATAATGCTTGCGCCAAAGAGGAACTTCCGTTGTACCATCAAACACAAGATCCAGAAGAGAGTAGCCGCCGACATCGTAGGCAAGAAGTCCGGCTTGTACTTCACGATTCCGGAGAATACCGGAAACAAAGTAAACCCAGATCTTTTCGCCTTTCTTTTTGGTGGACGGCACTTTCCGGCGTTCAACTACAAGCCCCGTGTTTTCCATGCCTTCCAGATCGGTAGGCAATTCGTCATCCGAAAGAACGTCTGCCTCTTCCGGTGCTTCCTGCGCCTCCATCGACCGGGCGACTTTCGCCGCTTCCATCTCCTGTACCTTTTCTGCTGCCTTTTCCGTGACCTTTCCCGTCACCTTTTCTGCTGTTGCCATCTTTCTCGATGACCTCCTTTTCTTTGCCCTTTTTCGGGCGTATTTTTTTTGAAAAGGTTCCAAAACCCTTTCGCAATACATATTACCATAAACATTTCACCGCTTTTTTGCAAAAACCATTTGCTTTTCCGTACAAAATATGGTATAATGAGGAAAACAGAGAGTGTGCAGGGAGAAAGGGGGAGGATTGGATGAAAGCGACCTATGAGATCGCGCTTTCCAAAATTGTGGATGAATTTCACTTTGAGGTGATCGTTCGTCCCGAACATTTTGATCAGATCATGATCCAAACGCCGGAAGTCAACCGTCCCGGCCTTGCGTTGGCAGGGTTCTATGAAATTTTTGATACCGAACGGATCCAGCTGATCGGGGAAGCCGAAACGAAATATCTGGCGTCGCTCGAACCGAGCACCAAGCGGTTGATGCTCCAAAAGCTCGTGGACGCAAAACCGGTGGCGATCCTATATACAAGAGATCTTCCGGTTGACGACGCTCTGATCGAGAGGGCAAAGAAACAGCAGGTTCCAGTCCTGCGTACGCCGATCAAAACAAGCCCGATCATGTCGAGCCTGATCGCGTCGCTGAATACTTACCTCGCACCGCGTATCACCCGGCACGGCGTGCTGGTGGAGGTTTACGGCGAGGGCTTGCTCCTGCTCGGGGACAGCGGCGTCGGAAAAAGCGAAACCGCCATCGAACTGGTCAAGCGCGGACATCGGCTCATCGCCGACGACGCGGTGGAGATCAAACGGGTTTCCGAAAAGACGCTGGTCGGCTCTGCACCGGAGATGATCCGCCATTACGTGGAACTGCGCGGGATCGGGATCGTGGATGTGCGCCGCCTGTTCGGTATGGGGGCGATCAAGGACACCGAGCGGATCGACCTCGTGATTCAGCTTGAAAACTGGGTGGAAGGGAAGATGTACGACCGGCTCGGAATGGAGGAGGAAACGGTCAATATTCTCGGCTTGGAGATCCCCGCCGTAACGGTTCCGGTACGTCCCGGACGAAACCTCGCGATCATTCTGGAAATCGCGGCGATGAACAACCGGCAGAAACGGATGGGATATAATACCGCCGCCGAGTTCAACAAAAAACTGATGTTGCAGATGGGATTGGATCCCGAGTCGGAAAATTGAAATCAAAACCGGACACAAAATAAAAATCAAAAATCAAAGGAGGATATTTTGAGATGACAGGTGTGTTAATTGGTTTGGGAGTAGCGGCTTTTGCAGTGTTGATGTTCTTTATGGGGTATTTGAAAGCACCGCCGGACACCGCCTATATCATTTCCGGTCTGGGAAAGAAAAAGATCCTGATCGGTAAAGCGGGTTGGAGAATGCCTTTCATTACCCGGGTCGACCGACTTTCCCTGCGCGTGATGCAGGTGGACGTTAAAACCAGCGAGGCGGTTCCGACCAACGAGTTTATCAACGTAACGGTGGACGGCGTTGCAAACATCAAAATTTCTTCCAATCCGCAGTTGCTCCAAAGAGCGTCCGAGGCATTGCTCAATATGCGTCAGCAGGAGCTGATCAATCTCGTCACGCAGGTGCTGGAAGGAAATATGCGCGAGATCGTCGGCTCTGTCGGGCTCAAAGAGATGGTGCAGGATCGGCAGGGCGTTGCGAAAAAGATCACCGAAAACGTTGTGCCGGATATGGAAAAACTGGGTATTGAGGTGGTAAACTTCAATATTCAGAATTTCAAGGACGCGGCTGGGACGATCGAAAATATGGGTATCGACAACGTCGAGCAGATCCGCAAGAATGCCCAGATCGCAAAAGCGAACGCGCAAAGGGACATTTCGATCGCAACTGCCAACGCACAGCAGGAGGCAAATGCAGTCAAGGTTGAGGCGGAGAAGAAGATCGCGGAGCAGAATGCCGAACTGGCGGTTCAGCAGGCGGATATGAAGGTGCGTTCCGAAACCAAGCGCGCAGAAGCGGACGCGGCTTATTCGATCCAGCAGGAAAACCAGAGAAAGACCATTGAGATCACGAAGGCGAACGCAGATATTGCCCGCAAGGAAAAAGAAGCTGAGCTGGCGGAAAAGGCGATCGCGCTCAAAGAGAAACAGCTGGACGCCGAGATCCGGAAACAGTCGGATGCTCTCAAATATCAGGCGGAAAAGAACGCAGAGGCAGAGCTGATCAAGAGCCAGAAGCTGGCAGAGGCGGAAAAATACCGGATTATGCAGCAGGCGGAGGCGAAAAAGGCAGAAGCGGAAGCGTTGCGCTATGCGATGGAGCAGGAGGCGGCAGGTATCCGCGCCAAAGGTCTCGCCGAGGCGGAAGCGATCGAAAAGAAAGCCGAAGCACAGAAAAAGATGGGAGAGGCGTCGGTTCTGGAAATGTATCTCAACGCTCTGCCCGAAGTAGTGAAGAATGCCGCGGCTCCGTTGGCGCAAACCGACCG
This sequence comes from uncultured Clostridia bacterium, assembly GCA_947302045.1. GTDB lineage: Bacteria > Bacillota > Clostridia > Oscillospirales > CAG-272 > UMGS1865. The sequence goes on along the minus strand of CAMYUQ010000001.1, from coordinate 60,955 downwards.
GATCGTGATGTACGGAGACGGAAATTCAACCCGGATGGTCAAGGACGTGATGAACAGCGCAAGCCAGATCATGGAAGGCGTTCGGGAGAGCACCGGAATTGACCTCAATGCCATCCTGACCGGAGCGGCAGGAGCGGCGGCGGTCAAGAAAATCGAAAAGAAAACGGATAAGAAAAAAGAAGAAGCCGAAGAATAAACCTTACGATCGATAAATCCGCGGGAAAGGAGGACGCACCCCCATGAAAAGCGTTTTGCGCCGGAATATCAGTGCCGACAAAGAAAAGAATCGGGCATTGTCGCGCGTATGCGAGATCCATAACGGAGAACTGATCCGCTACTACGGAGATGAGACGGTGTTTACCGTGCCGGAAGACGTCAGCATCATTGCGACAGAAGCGTTTGCAAAGTGTAAACGGCTGACCGAGATCGTGCTCGGACCGCGCGTCACGGCAATTCATCGCGGCGCGTTCCGAGAATGCCAGGGACTCAAACAGATCAGTCTCCCCTCCGGCTTGCGGACGATCGGAGACGAAGCGTTTGCAAATTGCAGTTCGCTTTCCCGGGTCAGTTTGCCGCGAACCCTTTATTTTCTCGGAAACGGAGCGTTCCGCGGATGCAAAGCGCTCAAAAAAATCAATCTACCCGCTGAATTGCAGATGCTGGGGGAATATGCGTTTGCCGAATGCTCCGCTTTGGAAGAGCTGGTTCTGCCCAAAAAGCTGACGGCGATCCGCCCCGGTACCTTCTTCGATTGCAGAGCTCTGAACAAGGTCCATATTCCGGAGCTTTTGCAAACCATCGGAGATTATGCTTTCGCAAATTGCACCTCTTTGATCGAGGTCGCAATACCGGATGAAACCGTTTATCTGGGGATCGGCGCGTTCAGTCGGTGCGCGGGGTTGCGGAAGATCCGTTTTCCGGTGGGGGTGAAATTTGTCGCAAACTACGCGTTCTCCTGTTGCCGGGCGTTGGAAGAGGCCGAGTTTTCGGATCAGATCGCCTTTATCGGGAACTATGCGTTCTGCGACTGTCAGTCTCTCTCGGAGATCCGACTGCCGCAATCGCTCAAAGAAATCGGGATCCGTACCTTTTTCGGGTGCAGAAAGTTACAGTGCGTGAACCTGCCCGATCGGGTCGAACGGGTCGGAAACGAAGCGTTTGCATATTGCGATCTCCTTTCCACGGTAAAGCTCAACGCCGGACTGACGGCGATCCCGGACGGCGCGTTTCAATACTGTGCCGAGCTGAAAGAGATCGTTTTGCCGGCGGAGACGGTTGAGATCGGTGAAGATGCTTTTTCGGGATGCAAAGCTCTTTCTTCGGTTTATTTACCGCGTGGGCTCCGGGAGATCGGGGATGACGCGTTCCGGAAATGCGCGTTGCGGTCTATCAGTTTGCCGTTCCGGTTGAATCGGATCGGAACCCGTGCGTTTGCCGATTGCCGTGAGCTTGAAACGGTTATTTTGCCGGAGCGGAACGCGCAGATCGGGAAGGGCGTCTTTTCGGGGTGCGAAAAACTGGAAGTACTTGTCATTCCGGAGGGGACTTTCCTGCGCGGACGCAAAATCAAACGTTGGCGCGTGCCCGAATCAACGCAGATCATCTACCACGGAGAATTGGAGCTGTCGCTTCTGTTTGCCGAGTGGTCGATGCCGACGACGAGCGCAGAGCGGAAAGCTGAATTGCGCGATGAGATCCGCAATATGATCCGGATCCTCAAAAAGCGCAACCATCTTTATTCGGTCAAGACGATCCAACAGAATTTCAGGCGTGTAGCGCAAGCCATCGGCGAACAGCAACCGCCGACAGAACCGTAAGCGACGGCGCGGCGGGAAATTCCTCTGTTCGGGAATGTTTCCGCCGCGTCGCTTTTACAAAACAAAAAACGGTTGCGTTTGCAACCGTTTTTTGTGGAGCTGGTAATCAGAATCGAACTGATGACCTCGTCATTACCAATGACGTGCTCTACCGACTGAGCCATACCAGCGTTCCGTCATTCTGACCTTGCTATTATACCAAAGATAGCGGGTTTTGTCAAGTGTTTTTTGAAAAAAGTTTGAAAAATGTGGATCGCGCGTTTTTTCTTTGCGCAGATTTGACTTTCCGGTGCATTATTCATTGACAAACATAGAAAAATATGGTATAATGGGGAAACTGAAATGCGGAGGGATCCCGGATGTATGACTATCTGATTGTCGGAGCCGGATTGTTCGGAGCCGTTTTCGCAAGAGAAGCGACGCAAAGAGGAAAAACCTGTTTGGTGATTGACAGGCGCGACCACGTTGCGGGGAATATCTATACCAAAGAGATTGAAGGAATTGCGGTTCATGTTTACGGAGCGCATATTTTTCATACGTCCGACCGCGAAGTGTGGGAATATGTCAACCGGTTCGCGGAATTCAACAACTATGTGAACGCGCCGGTCGCGGTTTATCGGGACGAGCTTTATAATCTTCCGTTCAATATGAATACGTTCAGCAAAATGTGGGGGATCCGCACGCCTGCCGAGGCAAAAGCGATCATCGAGGCGCAGATCCGCGAGCTGAACATCGGAGAGCCGAAAAATCTGGAAGAACAGGCGCTGAAACTGGTCGGGCGGGACGTTTACGAAAAGTTGATCCGGGGATATACCGAAAAACAGTGGGGAAGAGACTGCAAAGATTTGCCTGCGTTTATCATCAAACGTCTGCCGCTCCGCTTCCGCTATGATAACAACTATTTCAACGACCGGTATCAGGGGATTCCGGTTGAGGGATATACCAAGCTGGTGGAAAAACTGTTGGAGGGTTCGGAAGTGCGGCTCAATACCGATTATGCCGATCTGGTGAAAAATCAGCCGCAGATCGCACGTAAAACGGTTTATACCGGTATGATAGACGCATTCTTCGATTTTTGTTACGGTCCTTTGGAATACCGGTCGGTACGGTTTGAAACAGAAGTTTTGGAGGAAGAAAATCATCAGGGAAATGCCGTTGTGAACTATACCGAGCGGGAAATCCCCTATACGCGGATCATCGAACATAAGCATTTTACCTTCGGTACGCAGGAAAAAACGGTTATTTCGCGGGAATATCCGGCAGAGTGGAAACCGGGCGTTGAACCGTATTACCCGGTGAACAATGAAAAGAACAACGCGCTATACGAAAAGTACCGGGCTTTGGCGCAAACCCGCAAAGACGTTCTGTTCGGCGGACGGCTCGGGATGTACCGGTATTTCGATATGGACAAAGTGATCCGTGCGGCACTGGACGTTTGTGCGGAGGAATTCCGATGAGGAAAACTGCGCGTCAGGTTGCTTCGGTCGCAATCTATACGGTGTATCACAAACCGCTCCCACTCCCCGAAACCGACGTTCTGCATCCTATTGACGCGGGTCGTACAGACGGTATTCAGATCGCGGACGAGCAGAATTATTCAGAACTGCGCGCGCATTACTGGGTTTGGAAAAATGCAACGCTTCCGGATGTGGTCGGCTTTTTCCACTACCGGCGGTATCTTGATCCGGTTCCCAGAAAGGGGAGGCGACCGTACCGGATCGAAAAAGAACCGGATCCCTCGCTCTATGAGGCAAAAACGTTGCTGCCTCTTTTGCAGAATACCGATATCGTAGCGCCTCTGCCGGAATATACCGGGCTGACGGTCTGGCAACGATATGCGATCTTTCCGATGCAGGATATCCGGGATCTGCAAACGGTTTACCGGATCTTATGTAAAACACAGCCGGCGTACCGTGCGGCGGCGGACGCCTATCTGAACGGGAAAGAAGAGTATTACGGGAATATGTTCCTTGCGCGCAAAGAGATCTTTTGCGACTACTGCGCATGGCTGTTTCCGCTTTTGAAACAGTTCCGGGCGGAGAGGCCGGATGCCAAACCGCGCACCGAAGGGTATCTTGCGGAGCGATTGTTCGGGATCTATCTGACGTGGGCGATGCAGAGCGGACTTGCGGTGAAAACGGTGCCGCGCCTGCATTTTACCTGCTACGACGACGCAGGTCACCATACGGCGGCAAAGCGGTATCTCAATTTTCTGTTGCCACCGGGAAGTCGGCTGCGGGGAGCAGTCAACCGACTGCGGTGGAAGAAAAAAGCGGATCGCATTTTGCATCAGACCGAGAGCGTAGGACCTTGATATTTGACGAAAGATAAACTCATGAAGAGAAGGAGCTTTTGAGATGGATATTAAGATTTTCGTATCCCATCGAATCGATCTTGCGGCAAACTGTCCGCCGGATCCGGTTTTTGTTCCGGTTCGGAGTGGAGCCGTTTTCGATCGGAATCCCCTGACAGATTTGCAAGGCGATGATACCGGGGATAATATTTCCGAAAAGAATCCTTCCTACTGCGAGCTTACCCTGCAATATTGGGCATGGAAGAACTGTCAGGCGGATTATTACGGACTTTGCCATTACAGAAGATTCCTTTCTTTCTCCGAAAAGACCTACCGAACGGATTTTTACGGCAACGTTCTTGCGGGGGCCATCGATGATGAAGCGATTCGGGATTACGGTCTTTGCAAAGAGCAGATCGAAAAAAGGATCGAGGGATACGACATCGTAACCTGCAAGCCGGTAAACGTGGGCGCCTTCCCGGAGCGTTATTCGTCTATTCGGGATCACTACGCCAAAGCGCCTCTGCTTTATGAAAAGGACGTCGACCGGCTCATGGAGGCGATCGAGGCGTGTTACCCGGATTATCTGGAAACGGCGAAAGAATATTTTGCGGGCAAACAAGGGTATTTCTGCCAGCTGTTTGTTATGAAGCGGGAACTCTTTTTCTCCTACTGCGAATGGTTGTTTACCATTCTCAAAGCTTTGGAGCCGAACCTCGATATGACCTATTATTCCAGACAAAGTTTGCGGACGCCGGGGCATTTGGCGGAGCGGCTGTTTGGCATATTCCTCGCCTACCAGAGAAAGCGGAATCCGAACCTGAAAGTTCAGGAGTTGCAAACCATGCTGTTCCGCAATCCCGAACGGTTGCAAACGGTTCTGCCGGCGGCGTTCCCCGGGAAAGAGACAATTCCGGTTGTTCTGGCGGCGAACAATTCCTTCGCGCCGGTTTGCGCCGTGGCGATCCGTTCTGTTCTGGATCATGCGGATCCGGAAAAGTATTACGATATTGTCGTTTTGCACAGTGATATTGACCGGGAAAATCAGCGGTGGATCCAATCCATGCGCAAGGATCTTCCGCAGGTGAGCATCCGGTTCCTGAACACAGCGTTCATCGTAGGAAAATACAAATTGCGGGCGCAGGAACACATCAGCGTGGAAACCTACTACCGTTTCCTGATCCCGGAAATTCTGCCGGACTACGACAAGGTTCTGTATCTGGACAGCGACCTGATTTGCCGCCGCGACGTAGCCGAGCTTTATGAGACCGATCTGGGAGACTGCTGGATCGGCGCGGTGCCGGATCCGGATATGCAGGGGCAGATCACTCTGCACGAAGACGCTTGCAAATACGTGAAAGAAAACCTGAAAATGCCGAACCCGTATCGCTATTTTCAGGCGGGAGTCCTGCTGTTGAATACGCGGGCTATGCTGGCGGCGCATACGGTTGACGAGTGGTTGACGTTTGCTTCTTCCGGGTACTATCGGTACGGAGATCAGGATATTCTGAACCGGTATTGTTATGAACATGACTACACGATGGATATGCGTTGGAATCTCCTGATTGATTGCGACAGGATCCGCGTTCCGGTTCTCGTGGAGGCGTCGCCGGATGCGATAAGGAGAAGTTACCACGAAGCACGGAAGAATCCGTGGATCGTGCATTACGCAGGTTACCGGAAGCCGTGGAATGACCCGGATTGCGATCTTTCCCCCTATTTCTGGGAGGTCGCGAAAGAAACGCCTTTCTATGAAAAACTGCTTGCAACGATGTGCGGTGCGGTCGGCTCTTCCTTGGGGCAGACGACCGGAAGAAAAAAGCGGTTCGTGCAGTTTCTCAAAAGGCACTGCCCGAAGTTCCTTTACCCGCTTGCAAGAAAGATCCGGTGGGCATACAGACCGGGGGCGGGGAAGTTCGGCAGGTTGCTTCCCAAGGGAACAAGACGTCGGGAGAATATGAAAAAGTTTCTCTGCCGTATAACCGGAAAGCCCTATATTGAACCGGATTACGAGGCGGAGGGAATTACCCCGAAATACAAAAAAAAGAAAAAACAAAAGTCATAAAAAAAGCGGACAGTCGATTCGGGTGGGTGGAATCGTTGTCCGCTTTTTCAAATGTTGTCAGATCATAGTCCGTTTTCGGGAAAGCAATTTTTAACACTTGACAAACAAGAAGAAATATGCTATACTTTCCATGAGAAAAAACATTTTTCTTGCGAATCCATTTTTTATAAAAAAGGAGAACAAAACAATGAAAATGAAACGCATTTTTGCATTCGTTTTATGCATGGCCGTTCTGTTTGCCATGTCCGCGCTGACGTCCTGCAAAAAGAACCGCGAAAATGAGCAAAAGGAGCCAACCGCGGAAGAAATATACCGCGATATGACGCCGGAACAGAAACTGACGGCATCATTGCTCAAAACCGGGGAATCGGTTCAGAACTGGGAAGAAGTTGCCGAGCTCTCCAAGGTATTGGATGCGGCTGTGCAATCCGGATCCGTACAGTTTGAAGCGACCCTGAATGAATCGATCACGGGGCAAAGCGAACCGATCTCCCTGCGCGCAAAAATCTGGGAAACGGGAACAAAATATGCCTTGAAGCTGAATGCGGGTATGGGTGAGGAAAGCATCAGCGCAGATGCCTACATCGACCCCACCGACCGGATTGTTATCGGCAGTGAGGAGCTGCTCGGCGGCACGTACGGCATTGATCTGACGAATTTCGCCGACGTGTTGGGCGCGCTGATCTCCGGCACCGACGAGGGCAGCAGTATGAATCAGGTGATGGACGCTTATACGAGCATGATCCCTGCCGTCCTCGGCAAAATCCCGGAACTTTTGCAGAAACGGGAAGCGTTGACCGAGCAGATCGGCAGTATTCTGCTCAGCAGCGTTGTGGGAGGTGCCGACATTTCGGTTGAAGCGAAAACGGTTTCTTCGATGGATCGGGAGATCAACGCATACTGCATCGCGGTGCGTATCGATAACGAAGGCGTTGCAAAAATGCTCCATGCATTCTACCAGGCAATCAAAGATAATCCGGAGTTTTCCGCGCTGTTGGATGAAATGATCTCCGCGGTAATGTCGGTCGAGCTGCCGGGCGCGATTGACGGCACGGAGAATCTTCCCGTGGATGCGGAGCTTTCGATTGAGCAGGAGATCAACGAAGCCATAGATGAAATTAAGGATGCGGAGCCGTTTGAATTCAAACTCGTCATTTCAACCGATGCGACGGGAAGCGTTGTCCGCCTGGATACCGAGCTTGAAGTGAACGGAATGCCGATTGCGCTCTCTTTGGAACTTGCCGGATTTGAAGAGGAATTTTCCGGATGCCGTTTGACGGCAGTAGTTGCTCCTCAGGTAGGTGTTCAGGTGACGGTCACCGTGAACGTTTCGGTCGAGAAAACCGAGCACATCAAAACGATCCGCTTCAACACGACCGGTCTTGCCGTTACCGGGCTGGGCGATTTCTCCGGATCGTTCACCTACGATAAGGAAACAGGCAACGTGCAGATCCGCGTAGAGCAAACCGGGATTCTGCGGTCCACCGTTTATGAGATCGGATTTCTCTACAAGATCGGCGACGGAGTTTTCATGTTCGGTCGCCCGGAATTCAAGCAGAACGGAACCGTTCTGTCGATCATCCCGGATTTTCTGCTGACGGTTCGGGAAAAAGATGATATGCCGGCAGCTCCGGAGGAATATGTGAATATTCTCGGCATGAGCGAATTCGAGCTGGATGCCTTCATGGAAGACGTTCAGACCAGACTGGCACCGTATGCAGGGATGTTGGATTTCCTGGGAGGGATGTTTGACCCGTGGGGGAACGATCCGGATGAAGATCCGGACGATGACGGGGGAGTGGAATGGAATCTGGTGACCGAGCCCCAAACGCCGGATCAGGCCGCACTGATCGAGCAGGGATATGAAGTTTGGGTTTGCCCCGAATCGGAGCTTGACAGCCAGGCACGTATGTTCGATATGCCTGAGGGGACTGTGGTTGAGGCAATTTGCGGGGTGAATGATGAAGGCGCGATAATCAATATCTACCGCTTCGTCTCCGAGGAAGTTGCGCGTGAATGCTATGAAGCATGGTGGAACCGCGATTCCTACCGTCTGGAAGGCGCAAAGATGATCGAGGAGTTCATTCCGTCTTATCACGAGGATGAGGATGATCCGACAGGGGATGACGATGATGACTCCGGTATCTCCGGCGAAACAGAATGGGGGCCTGCTCTCGTTGACTGCGCGCTTCTGGAAAGCAACGGATATATCGTGTATATTTCCGTTGAAACAACGCGCGAGTTCGAAACGCAATTCGGCGTGGAAGAAAATTCTATGCCCTGTGCGGTTTCTGCAATGAAAGAAAACGGCATCTTTATCTATTATTTTACAAGCAGTGAACAGGCGCAAATTTGCTACGATTTTCTTTCGGCGGGAGACGAAACGTCCCCCTACAAATTGATCGGGGCGAAAGTCGTTTACGGAGATTTGGAGAATTTGATTCAGGAATGATCCTGCTTTGATATTCCGATAGAAAAAGAAGGGATCCGAAAAGTCGCCGGCTTTTCGGATCCCTTCTTTTGCTTGCGATCCTAAAATTTGAGAATGCTCGAAGCGATGGCAAAATAGATGACCAGCGTGACGGCGTCCACAATGGTGGTAATGAACGGAGAAGCCATCACGGCAGGGTCGAATCCGATGCGCTTTGCCAGGATCGGCAGCGTTGCGCCGACCAGTTTTGCCACAACGATCGCGAAGAATACCGTCATGCAGATAATCAGGCAGATCTGCAGATTGTTTTGCAGGGCTTCGCCGACCATCACAGACGGCTTGAATTTGAAGTCGATCGCAAAGACTTTGATAAAGGTGGCGGCGGCAATGGTTGCGCCGCAAAGCATAGAAACGCGCAGCTCTTTCCAGAGGACGCGCAAAATATCCCGCATCCGGATATCTCCCAGAGAGAGTCCGCGGATAATGGTGACGGACGTTTGCCCGCCGGCGTTTCCGCCGGTATCCATGAGCATCGGGAAGAACGCGGTCAAAACGGCGTATCGTCCGATGGCGACTTCGTAATGCGTGATGATGGTGCTGGTAAAGGTTGCCGAAACCATCAGCAGCAACAGCCACGGAATACGCTTTCTCCAAGTTTCAAAGATGCCGGTTTTAAGGTAGGGCTTGTCGGTCGGCAAAATAGCCGCCATTTTTTCAATGTCCTCGGTTGCCTCGGCTTCAAGGACGTCCAGAGCATCGTCGACCGTTACGATCCCGACCAGCCGTTCCTCTTTGTCCACGATGGGAAGAGCGATCAAGTCGTAGTGCGAGATCATGTTCGCAACCGTTTCCTGGTCATCCTGCGTATGCGCATAGACCACGTTGGTATTCATGATGTTCTCGATGATCTCGTCCGGCTCCGAGAAGAGCAGATGTTTGAGCGGAACCACGCCTTCCAGAACCCGGGAGGAATCGGTCACGTAGGCAACGTAGACCGTTTCTTTGTCGATACCGGTTCGCCGGATGTGTTCGATCGCCTGGGTACAGGTCATCGTTTTGGTCAGGTCAATAAACTCGCTCGTCATCACGCTTCCGGCGCTGTCCTCAGGGTAGGAAAGGAAGCGGTTGATCTCGGCGCGTGTTTCTTTCGTGGCGTTTTTGAGGATCCGTTTGACGACGTTTGCCGGCATTTCTTCGAGCATATCGACGGCGTCGTCGACGTAGAGCTCTTCCAGAATGTCATGGACTTCGCGGTCGGTCATGGCGCCAACCAGAGACGTTTGCAGATCGGGTTCAAGTTCTGCGAAAATGGTGGCGGCGGTATCTTTTTTGAGCATTCGGAATGCGACCGACGCGCGGTTTGTCGGAAGCTCCGAGAGAAATTCCGCGGCGTCAACCGGGATCATTTCATCCATTGCGCGAATGAAAGCGGCATAATGCTTTGTTTCGAGCAATTCCCGGAGATGTTCTTTTTTGTTTTCCACAAGATCTTCGTTTGAAACGATTTCGTTCAGTTCTTCGTTCTCGGACATTCTTGTGTTCCTCCTTTCGTTGGAGTGGGGAAGTGGATCAAATTCCGGCTAACCGGAAAAGCGCGGCTTCGTAGCGCTTGGATTTGGATGCCCCGTCGGCGGCGTCCTTCGCGCGAAGCAGATAGTAGAACTTGATTTTCGGCTCGGTTCCGGACGGGCGGATCACGATCAGATCATCGTTTTTCAAACGGTAGGAAAGGACATTGGACTTCGGCAGTCCGGTCGGAGAAACCGTTTCGCCGGATCGAACGGTTCCGGTCAGATAGTCGCTGACAACGGCGACCGGTTCGCCGTCAAATTCCTTGGGCGGATTGTAGCGCAGGGTATTCATCAGCTTCTCCATCCGGGCGGCGCCGTCCAGCCCTTCCATGTAGATCTCCGCGCTGTATTCATAGCAAAAGCCGAACTGCTCAAACAGTTGATCGAGCGCGTCCGAGAGCGTCATGCCCTTTTTACGGTAGTAGGCGGTCATTTCGCAGATCAGCATCGCGGCAACGACCGCGTCTTTATCACGGGCGTAGGTTCCTTTGAGGTATCCGTAGCTTTCCTCAAACCCGAAGAGGAAGGTTCCCTCGCCGCTGATTTCGTGATTCTTGATCACCTCGCCGATGAACTTGAATCCGGTCAGCACGTTGAACATCTTAACGCCGCTTGCCTCGCAGATCCGCGTGGCGAGTTCGGAGGATACGATGGTTTTGACCGCGTAGGGGTCTTTCGGCATGGTATTCGTGCGGCGATATGCCGTGATGATATAATGAACCAGCAGGGCTCCCATCTGGTTACCGGAGATCGTTACAAACTTTCCGGATTTGGTGCGGCTCATAACGCCAACGCGGTCGGCGTCCGGGTCGGTCGCGATGATCAAATCGGATCCCACTCGGTTTGCCAGGTCGATCCCGAGCGCAAATACGTCCGGATATTCCGGATTGGGCTTTTTTACGGTCGGGAAATTCCCGTCGTTCACCATCTGTTCGTCAACCGTATAAAGACGTTTCAGACCGATGCGATGCAAGATTTCGGGAACCAGACGGTAACCGGCTCCGTGGAGCGGCGTATAAACGATGCAAAGATCGTTTGCAACCTCTTTCACGGCGGCGGGGTTGACCGCTTGCGCCTGCACGGCGGCAAGGTACTTTTCGTCGATCTCTTTGCCGATCATCGAAACGATTCCGGCGTCGATTGCTCCCTGCAAGTCGGTTTGTTTGACGTCCCGGAAAATATCCAGCTTTGTGATCTCCGCAAACACCGTGTCGGCGTGTTCGGGCGGAAGCTGACCGCCGTCGTCCCAATACACCTTGTAGCCGTTGTACTGTTTGGAATTGTGGGAGGCGGTGATGTTGATCCCGGCAACGCAGTGCAGTTCCCGCACCGCAAACGAAAGTTCGGGAGTCGGGCGCAGTGCATCGAACAGGTAGACTTTAATTCCGTTTGCCGCAAGAACGCTTGCCGCGGTCTTGGCGAACAGCGGAGAATTGTTCCGGCAATCACAGCCGACAACGACGCCCTCGTTTGCACGGTTCTGCTTCCGGATCAGGTTGGCAAGCCCCTGGGTGGCGTGCGCTACGGTATGTATATTCATGGCGTTCAGCCCGGCTTTCATTTCGCCGCGCAATCCGCCTGTTCCGAAGGTCAGACCTTTGGAAAACCGCAATTCGATTTCGGTTTCGTTTTCCGCGATGGAGCGGAGTTCCTGCTTTTCGGAGTCGCTGACTGCCGGCTCCGAAAGCCATCTCTCATATTCGATGCGATACTGTTTCATAAACGGGTAACCTCTCTTTTTTCGGGTGTGTCCGATCCCTCGGCGATCAGATCAGGTTCAGAATTTCATAGCTGCCGGAAAGAAACTCTTTCAGTTCTTCCGCGGTCAGCTTTCTTTGCGAAAGCAATGCCAGACGGTAGAGTTGTTTTGCAATCTGTTCACGCCGGCTGTCATCCATGCCGCCAAGTTTTGCGATCAGCGGGGAAGCGGTGTTGACGGTCAGCGTCGCTTCGGAGGGGAAGGGCGGCATGGATCCCATTCCGCTCATGGCGTAGAGCTTCATCATCTCCTCCATCCGGCGGGACTGCTCGGAAACGGTCAGGAGCAACGGAACGCTCCCGTCTTTGAGGGCAACGTATTCGACTTTCAGCTTTTCATCCCCGGCGATCTTGCGGAACAGAGCGGTCAGATCGGCGTTTTCGGTCGTTTCTCCGTCTCCTTTCAAAGCACCGGCCACGTCCGCGTCGATGCGGAGATATTTAACGGTCGTCTCGTAGCTTTCCAGCGTGGAAAGATATTGAGAGTCGAGACTGTGGTCAAATACGGCAACCTGCACGCCCTGCGCGTCGAAGAGCGCGATATACTGCGCCTGTGCCGCTGGATCGGAGGTATAATAAACGGTGTTTTCGTGCTTCTCTTTTGCGGCTTCCAGATAGTCCTTTGTGGTCAGGAATTTTCCGTCGGTCAGTTTGAGAAGCAGCGAATCCTTGACGCGGTCGTAGAATTTTCGATCCCGCATACAGGCATATTCCACAAACGTCCTGATATCCGACCAGACATTCTCGTAGGTTTCCCGTTCGGTTCCGCACAGACTGTTGAGCTTGTCGGCAACCTTTTTCACGATATGAGCCGATACCTTTGAAACGTAGGTGTTGTTTTGCAGATAGCTGCGGGATACGTTAAGAGGCAGTTCGGGACAGTCGAGAACCCCTTTGAGCATGAGCAGGTATTCGGGAATCACTTCCTTGATGTTGTCGGCAACAAAGACCTGATTGTAGTAGAGCTTGACCTGCCCCTCGATGGATTCATATTCGTTTGAGATCTTCGGGAAATAGAGGATCCCCCGGAAATTCAGCGGATAATCGGCGTTGATGTGGATCCAGAAGAGCGGTTCACGAAAATCGTGAAAGACCTTGCGGTAAAAATCCTTGTATTCCTCCGCCGTGCAATCCGACGGATTTTTCAGCCACAGAGGCGTGGTATCGTTGATGGGCTTGGGTTCTTCCTTCTTTTTGTCTTTTTTCTTGCTCTTGCCGTCCGTGTCGTCCGATTCGTTCTCGAAATAGATCTCCACCGGCATAAAGGCGCAGTATTTATCGAGGATCCCCTCGATTTTGCCTGCGTCCAGATATTCGGCTTCCTCGTCGGAAATGTGCATCACAACGGTCGTTCCGTGCGCTTCCCGGGAGCCCTCACCGGATTCATAGGAGCCGCTTTCCGAACAGGTCCAGTGTACGGCGGGTGCGCCGGTGTAGGATCTGGTCAGAACTTCCACCGAATCGCTTACCATGAACGCGGAGTAGAATCCGAGCCCGAAATGCCCGATGATCCCGTTGTTTTGGTTATCACCCTCGTATTTTTCAATAAAATCGAGCGCTCCCGAAAGGGCGATCTGGCAAATATATTTATCTACTTCCTCGGCGGTCATACCGATCCCGTTGTCGGAAACCGTCAGCGTTTTTGCGGTTTTATCCAGCGTCACGTCAACGCGATAGGTTTCGTCGCCGCCGTCGTACTGGCCGAGCGAGGAGAGCCGACGCAATTTGGTGATCGCGTCACAGGCGTTGGAAACGATCTCGCGCAGAAAGATGTCCTTTTCGGAGTAGAGCCATTTTTTGATGACCGGGAAGATATGCTCGGTTTGCACCGAGATTCCGCCCTTTTTTACGGTTTCGTTCATGTGTTTATCCTCTTTGTTTTTTGATTTCCGATTTGCGTTCCCGAACGGCCTCTTCCGCGGAGAATTGCGTTTCCGCCTTGACCGATCTTTGCGGGAAGAGAGAGAGCTTTTTCCCGACCTCGTAGAACCAGAGGTTCAGCCGCTGACGCCGGGTAAGCGGCAGATTGCGTTCCTGCGCGGCTTTGAGCCGAAGGATCCGCTTTTCAAATCCGCGCAGATTCTTTTCTGTCGACGTTTGCGTATCCAGCGCAGGGTCCACCATGCTGTCCGGGGGGTAATAGTTTTCGGTGGCGGCAGGGAGACCTTTTGTATGCAGCCGCTGTTCGAGGAAGGAGCGGAACAGTTCGATCACCGTTGCGAACAACGGAACTCCGAAGAGCATTCCCCAGAATCCCCAAAGCTCACCCATCGTGAAGAGCGCGACCAGAACGCAGAACGGGCTGATACCGTTGCTGTTGCCCAGAATTTTGGGACCGATAACGTGTCCGTCGGTTTGCTGAATGACCAGAACGATCAGCAAGAAGGGGATCACCTTTGCGGGGTCGGTCAGCAAAACGATCAGTCCGGTCGGGATCGCGCCGAAAACGGGACCGATGAACGGGATCATGTTGGTAATGCCGATGATCGCGGCGCACAGAACCGGATACGGCATCCGGAAGATCAGCAATACGACGTAAGTGATCAAACCGATGATCAGGGAATCCAGCATTTTTCCTCCCAGGAAGTTGCCGAATGCCCTGTCCGCAACGGTGCAGAATTGCGTGACGGCGGTGTTGACCCGGTCGCTGAGCATGGCGCGCCGGAGCTTCATGACCTGCGCGTAGCGTTTCTCCTTCGTGGAGAGCAGATACAGAGAAATGAAGAAGCTGAAAAGAACGTCTATGATGATCGCAACGGTGCTGCGCGCGGCGCCGATGACGCGTCCCAGATTCTGAGATTCCAGGAAGGACGTCCACGTGGAGGTATCCCGGATGAGGTTGGAAAGGTAGGATTCCAGCTCTTCGACAGAGCTTTGACGCAGGATGTTCTGCGAGATATCAAACCGGTCGAGGAAGGCGTTGAGCGATTCCAGAGAACGGTTGTAACGTTCGATCCCCGCCGAGAGATAGGACGTATAATTTGCGGAGAAGGTGCGTACGCTCGCAACAAACTGCGGCACGATCAGAGCAAACAGCAATGCGATCAGCACCAGCAGGAACAGGTAGGAGAAGAACAGGGAAATCGCACGGCGCAGCCACAGGGGGTGAACCAGACGAAATACGCGCTGTTCCAAAAGCCGGAAAACCGGGTGGAGCAGATAAGCGATCCCCAATCCGATCAGGATCGGACGGAACAGAAGCAGCAGCGACCGTACCCACGTTTTCAGGGCGTTGGCATTGACGATAAAAAGGACTGCCAGGATCAGAACGGCGATGACACAAACGGCAATCACGGTCTTTTTGCGGGAGAACTTCATGTCGGCGCACCTCCCTCCGTGGGATCCGACTTGTCCGCCGAGGCGTCGACATCCGGCTCCTCGGACGCATCCTGCGCAGGTTGAACGGTCTCAAAAAATACCGCGTTTTCTTCCTCGGCGAATTTTGCCATCGTTTCCTCGGAAAAATCCGAATAGAGATGATGCTTGCGCGCCAGACGGAAAGTGCGGAGCTGGATTCGCTCCATCAGGGAAAGGTCGCCGTTTCCGGCTTCCTGCGTGAGCCGCGTATATTTTTCGTCCAGCGTTTCTTTCTTGACCTCTTTTGAAATCTCCGGTTCAGGCAGGTACGTGGCTCCGGAGCAGAAATGCCCCGCGTCGTCGGAGAGTCCGCGCTCCCGCAACCGTTTGTCGAGATAAACGTCCAGAAGTTCCAGAACGGTTGCAAACAACGGAACGCCGATCAGCATACCGACAAATCCGAACAGTCCGCCCATGAGGATCACCGCAATGATGACGCAAAGGGAGCTGACGCCCGTTTGCTCGCCTAAGATCTTCGGTGCGATGATGTTTCCGTCGATCTGCTGAATTACCAGGACGGCGAGCAGGAAGAATATCACTTTGACGGGGTCTGTGAGCAGGATGATGATCGCCGTCGGAATGACCCCGATAAAGGGACCGATGACCGGGACGATGTCGGTGATTCCGACGATGGTGGCGACGAGCAGAGGATAGGGGATCCGGAAGATCAGGCAAGCCAGGTAAACCAGCAGCCCGACGATCAGGGAATCGATGATCTTACCGCGCAAAAAGCCGCCGAAAGACCGATCCGCAACCGTGCAGATATGGGTGATCCGCCGATTGACCCGGTCGCTGAACAGCGCGCGGCGCGTCTTCATGACCTGCGCATACCGCCGCTCTTTGGATGCAAGAAAATACAAGGATAGGAAGAGTCCCAGAAACAGATTTTTCAGAACGACTGCCGTTCCGGAAAGAAACTGCCAAATTTTTGAAACGTTGGAAAAGCCGATCCGGTCGGTCAGCATACCGGTCAGCGATTTTCCGAGATTGCCGATCCATCCGAAAACCGCTTCCCGGGTCAGCGGAGCAATGGCGGGCGTTCCGTCTCTTTTTGCCGGAAGGATCCCGTTGATACGATCGATCAGCCGGTTCAGAGAGGGAAGATAATCGTCCACCCGCTCCTCAATGTGAACGAGAAAGTTCCGGATGCTGAAAGAAAGCTGCGGAACGATCAGGATCACCAAAAGAGCCAGAATAAGCAGGAACACGAGGTAAGTGCAGAGCAGGGACAAAACCCGTCGCAGGGATTTGGGGCGGACCCGGAAAAAGAGTTTCCGCTCAAACAGGCGGAAGAACGGATTTGCCAGATAGGCAATCACGAGCCCGATCACAAGAGGGCGCAAAAGAGAAAAGAACGTGCCGAACCACATCGCCAGCGGCTCGATCTTGGAAATCAGCAAAACCGCAAACAGTAAAACGGTATAAATGGCGATCCCGATCAACCATTTCTTTTTGCCGGTTTGATTCTCTTCCATGGTCTTCCTCCTTTCCTCCTGCGTGCGCGAGTGCGTGCGCGGTAGATAAATTGGCATATCTCATACTATTTTATATCATTTTTCCCGATTCGTCAAGAGAATTCGCAAGATTTTCAAAATATTCTTGCAAATTATCCCTCTCTGTGGTAAAATAGGATCGAAAAGCGGTGCAATCCAACCAAAAACAGCCGGGAGGGAGAAGAATGACGGGGCGCGTGACGGAATCGGCGTATGCGAAAATCAATCTTTCCCTGCAGATCGTCGGGAAGCGGACGGATGGGTATCACATTCTGGACGGCGTGATGCAGACGGTCTCTCTCCGGGACGCGGTGACGGTTGATTTTGAAGCGGCGGCAGAAAATACGGTTTTCCTGACTGCCGACGGAAATCCGGCAATGCCGACCGACGGACGGAATCTGGCATACCGGGCGGCGGACGCACTGCTGAAAGCGACCGGGAGAACCGGAAGCGTGCATATTCACATTGAAAAAAACATTCCTATGGCAGGCGGTTTGGCGGGCGGAAGCGCGGATGCGGCGGCAACCTTGCGTGCCCTCAACCGGTTGTTCGGATTCCCTCTTTCCGCCGGGGAACTTTGCCAAACCGGAGCAGCACTCGGCGCCGATATTCCATTCTGCATCCGGGGTGGGACGATGCGAACGCAGGGAATCGGGGATTTGCTGACCCCATGCGCCGGATTGCCGCCTTGCTCTCTGGTGATCGCTTGCGCCGGGGACGGCGTTTCCACTCCGCTGGCTTACGCGGAGCTGGATCGCCGATACGGCGATTTTACGCATGCTGTCGGAGCGTCAAATCCCGAAAAACTGATAGACGCCCTGCAAAAAGGGGATCTTTCGACCGTTTGCGGTCGGATGGATAACATATTTGAAAGTGTCATCTGTGAACGCAATCCGTATGTGGAAGTGATCCGGAACGCGCTGACCGAAAAGGGTGCCGTGGGTGCCATGATGAGCGGGAGCGGACCGTCTGTGTTCGGTATTTTCCGAACGGAACGGGAGGCGGAAGCGGGGCTGGCGGAACTGAAAAGGATCGGAATATCCGGCTCGGTTTGTACGCCTGTCAATCGGGAATTTTCGCTCTGTTAATACGGCGTTCATATGTGGGGTGTATAATAATCTCAAAGCTTCTCTGAAAGGAATTTTACCTTGAAAAAACAGGAACGGAATGCCTGTGCCATCCGGACGTCAATCGGCGGGCAGGCATTGATGGAAGGAATCATGATGCGCGGCCCGAAAAAGACCGCGCTCTCGGTGCGCACGCCGAAGGGCGAGATCGTGACCGAAGTGGAAGAAACCAAAGGTGCGAACAGACCGAAGATCTGTAAACTGCCGATTATTCGGGGCATTTTCGGATATATTGATTCCATGACGGTCGGTTACAGAGCACTGATGCGGTCGGCGGAGCTTGCAGGGCTGAACGAAGTCGTGGAAGAAAAGCCGAAAAAGAGGAAAAAGCAGGAGCCGGTCGAGTCGGTACCGGAAGAGCCGTCGGAACAGACACCGGAATCCGGGAAAGAGGCGGAAAAGGAAGAGAAAAAACTGCCTGCCTGGGTCATGACGGCCACGATGATCGTCAGCGTGGTCTTAGGGCTTGCCATTGCGATCGGGCTGTTTGTCTACGTTCCGTCCAAGTTGTTTGAGCTGTTCGTACGCGCCGTTCCGGCAGCGCAGGGAGAGGCAAACGGCGCGGCGCTCAATTCTCTGATCAAATCGGCGTTTGAGGGCGTTCTAAAAGTGATCCTGCTCGTAGGGTATATGCTGGTGATCTCTTTGGAGAAGGACATCAAGCGGACGTTTATGTATCACGGAGCCGAGCACAAAACGATCTTCTGCTATGAAGCGGGTCTGCCGCTCACGGTGGAAAACGTTCGGTTGCAGCGGCGATTCCATCCCAGATGCGGAACGTCTTTCCTGATCCTGATGGTTTTGGTGAGTATCTTCATTTCTTTCTTCATCGACCCGATCGCCATTGCGATTTCGGGAAGTACGCTGCCAACCCTGCCGCGGGTATTGGTTCGCCTTGCGCTGATCCCGCTGATCGTCGGATTGGGATATGAGCTGATCAAGTTTGCGGGACGGCACGATAACCGGTTCACGCGGATGATCTCCGCCCCCGGCGTGTGGTTACAGCATATTACGGTCAAGGAACCGACGGATGATATGATCGAATGCGCGATCGCTTCGGTGAACGAGGTCATTCCCGATGACGGGAGCGACAGGATCCAATAATTGATTGCATTGCGGAAAAGAGGCGTTTTACAATGACAGAACAAATTCGGGAGCAGGCATCGCGTGCCGTATCGGAGCTTCTGGAAGTTGCCGGGCTGAAACCCGGTCAGATTCTGGTGGTCGGCTGTTCATCTTCCGAGATCGTGGGAGAGAGGATCGGACACGGATCCAGCCTGGAAGCCGCGGAAGCGGTCTTTTCGGCGATATACCCGATTTTACGGGACAGGGGAATCTATCTGGCGGCGCAATGCTGCGAACATCTCAACCGGGCGATCATCGTGGAGCGTGCCTGTGCCGATGCCTATGGTCTGGAACTGGTTTGGGTCGTTCCGAAACCGAAAGCCGGCGGTTCTTTCGCAACCACCGCGTGGAACAACTTCGCCGATCCGGTCGCCGTGGAGCAGATCCGCGCCCATGCGGGTTTGGATATCGGAGGGACCCTGATCGGAATGCACCTGCGCGCAGTAGCGGTTCCGGTTCGTCTGGGCGTCTCGAAAATCGGTGAAGCATCGATCCTTTGCGCGCGCACCCGGCCGAAACTGATCGGCGGAGCGCGGGCGCAGTACGAATGAAAAATTCACAAAAAATGCGGTGCGGCTATTGACACCGGGCACGCATAATGGTATAATAGAAACAAGCAGGATAGAAAGGGGAGGGATCACAACGTTATGCAAATCGCCATCATCGCGCACGACATGAAAAAAGAGTTGATGACCCAGTTCTGTATTGCTTATTGCGGCATTTTGAGTAAGCACCACCTGTGTGCTACCGGTATCACGGCGAAGTATATTTCCGAGGCGACCGGGCTTGAAGTTGAGCGGTTGCTCTCTGGCTCTCAGGGCGGAGAAGAACAGATCGCGTCCCGGATCTCCTATAACGAAATTGATATGTTGCTCTATTTCGGCAATACCCGTCCGGGGTCAAGCTCCGGAGAGATGGAGCAGGAAATGTTCCGGCTGTGCGACCTGTATAATATTCCGGTTGCAACCAATATCGCAACGGCGGAAGTGCTGATTCTGGCGCTGGATCGCGGCGATCTGGATTGGCGTGAGTACGTCAATCCGCGGTCGAAACGCAACGTTGCCAATTCTTAAACTTTTTTGTGGGAAAGACCCGTTCGCGCGCCCACGGCATCCAAAGAGAAGAGATCCCCGGCTGAAAGATCTCCGTTGCCGCCGCGCAGAATACCACTTGCCCGCTACCTTGAATGATTCCGAATGAGCGAAACGTCCGGGTGGAACCGTGCGGACCGAAATCCACACCCCGAACATAGCCGTGTACGGCTGTGCGGGGTGTGTTGTTTTTTTGTAAAAGATTTTTTAACGAATAGAAAGAGGGAAGAAAACATGAATGTGAAAATCAACGGAAAAGATCTGAAAATTGCCGCGCCGGCAACGGTCTACGAAGCGGCGAAAGAGAATGACTTGCTCTCGCGGGAAGTGATCGGCGCAGAAATCGGCGGCAAGACCGTTGCGCTGACCGAACCGCTTTCCGACGGGGATTCGGTCAAGCTCCTGACCTTTGCCGACGAAGCAGGGAAGCACCTGTTCCGCCATACTGCGTCCCATATTCTGGCGCAGGCGGTCAAGCGGCTCTACCCGAACGCAAAACTGACGATCGGTCCGGCGATCGAAAACGGATTCTACTATGATATCGATTCGGACGTCTCTTTCACGCCCGAAGTCCTCAAACAGATCGAGGACGAGATGAAGAAGATCGTCAAGGAGAATCTGCGGATCGAGCGGTTTGAATTGCCGCGCGCCGAGGCGATCGCGCTCATGACCGAGCGGCAGGAGCCGTATAAGGTTCAACTGATTGAGGAACTGCCGGAAGGAGAGGCCATCAGCTTCTATCGGCAGGGAGAGTTTACCGACCTCTGCGCCGGTCCGCACCTTTTTTCGACCGGGCTTGTCAAGGCATTCAAGCTGACGCAGTGCACCGGTGCCTACTGGAAAGGCGACCAGAAGAACAAGGTTCTGCAACGCATTTACGGCGTGGCGTTCCCCTCCAAGGATGAACTGAACGCCTATCTCGCCGCGCAGGAGGAAGCCGTCAAGCGCGACCACAACAAACTCGGTCGCGACCTCGGCTACTTCACCACGGTGGACTATATCGGTCAAGGTTTGCCGATCCTGCTCCCGAAGGGGACGCGCGTGATCCAGCTTCTGCAAAGATGGGTCGAGGACGTGGAGCAGAAGAAGGGGTGCATCCTCACCAAAACGCCGCTCATGGCGAAACGGGAACTTTATAAGATTTCGGGACACTGGGATCATTATCTGGACGGGATGTTTGTTCTCGGCGATCCGAACGACGAAACCAAAGAGTGCTTTGCGCTCCGTCCGATGACCTGTCCCTTCCAGTATCAGGTTTATTTGAATAAGAATCGTTCTTATAGAGAACTTCCGATGCGCCTGACCGAAACCTCCACGCTCTTCCGCAACGAGGATAGCGGCGAGATGCACGGTCTGATCCGGGTGCGGCAGTTCACCATTTCCGAAGGGCACTATATCCTCTGCCCGGAGCAGCTCGAAGAGGAATTCCGCGGCTGTCTGGAACTCTGCAAGTATTTCCTCGGAACGGTGGGACTGCTCGATAAATGCACCTTCCGGTTCTCGCAGTGGGATCCGGCAAACCCGAAGAACAAATATGAAGGCACGCCCGAGCAATGGGAAAAGGCGCAGGCAGTCATGGCGCAGATTCTGGACGACCTCGGCGTCGAATATACGGTCGGGATCGACGAAGCGGCGTTCTACGGACCGAAACTCGACGTGCAGTATCGCAACGTCTACGGCAAGGAAGATACGCTTGTCACCATTCAGATCGATATGCTGCTTGCCGAGAAGTTCGGAATGTATTATACCGACCGGGACGGCGAGAAGAAACTGCCCTATATCATCCATAGGACCTCGCTCGGTTGCTATGAGCGTACGCTTGCCTACCTGATCGAAACCTACGCGGGAGCGTTTCCGCTCTGGCTCGCGCCCGAGCAGGTGCGGATCCTGCCGATCGGCGACGAGCATATCGCCTACGCAAAACAGCTCAAAGAAAAGCTCGCCGATGCGGGATTGCGGGTGGAACTCGACGATTCTTCCAACACGATCGGCTATAAGATCCGTGCAACGCAGATGGAAAAGGTGCCGTATATGCTCGTGATCGGTGCGAAGGAGATCGAAACCGGAACGGTGGCGGTCCGCAACCGTGCGGGCGAGACGGTCACCAAAACGGTGGATCAGTTCCTCGCTGACGCATTGCTCGAAGTGGCGGAGAAGAGAAGATAATTCGCGAACCATATCAAAACGGCGGCTTGCATTTCGCAAGCCGCCGTTTTGATATCGAAAATCAATTTTCAAGTCGAAAAGCGTTATACGCTTCCAGAATTTTCATCACCTGATCTTCCGCGCCCGAAAGAATCACGCGCCCGAAGTTGTGGTCCCAGTCAAAGGTAAAGGTCGTGTCCGAGATGCGGTTCATCTGTTCACAAAAGAAGGATGAGATCTGCTGACCTTCTTTTCTGGCAGTGGGAAGATCCAGAATGATGCAGATCCGGTTCTCTTTTTTATGCTTATCCGCAAGAAAATCAAATACAGCCGCGCTGTGCTTGATCCGCAACCCTTCCTTGACGAACGGTTCGGCAAAAAAAGTTTCAAGTTCTTGCGGTGTGAACCGCCAGACGCCGTCGATCTTCTCTCCTTTGAGAAGTCCTTGCAAGAGATAGTTGCGAAGCGTTCGGGTGGTAAAACCGGTCATCATAGCGAGGTCGTTCAGTGTGTAGGTCTTTTCGTCCATGGTTGGTGCCTCCTTTTTCGTTTTACACTTCTATCATAACACGGTTTTTCGGCGATTGCAAGATGAAAAACGGCGACTTTTTCATAGTCGCCGATTGTCCAATCAGTGTTTCCGCAGAACGATTTTTACAAAGTTGAGGTATTTCCCGCCGCCGGCGTTCATCGCCGCACGGTCGCCGATGGCATATTCGTTTTCCTGTTTGAGCCAGTCCGCCCAGACTTCCTCGTTGGATTCCATCTCCGAAATGTCCAGAATTTCCGCACTCTTGCATTGCGAAACGACCCCTCTCCAATAGGCGACGTCATGCAGATAATCAAGTTGTTCGGGCGTCCAGGAAAGGAGCAGTTCGGGAGGCAGATTTTTGTGACAGTCCTTTTTCATACCGGGAACGGCGATATAAAGATAGCCGCCTTTTTTCACAAAGGGGAGCAACTTTTCGTCGAGGTAGTCCGGATCGCGACCGAAATAGTTGTAGGAATCGGTCGAGACCACCGCGTCGAAAAAATCTTTTGCGAAGGGCAGGGCGGTCGCGTCGGCTTTCACGGGGACGATCTGTTCCTCGGTCAAGCCCATTTCCCTGAAAAAGCGGCGGTTGTCTTCCGGATCGCTCCAAAGGTCGGCGGCATAGACGCGGAATCCGTATTCTTTCGCGAGAAAGACGCTCGTCAGCCCCTGACCGCTTCCGAGGTCGCAGACCAGACTGCCTACCGGAATTTTATGTCCCGTGAGCAGTTCTTCTTCGAGTTTGAGCGGATTCGGACCCATGATCTTCGCCATGAGTTCGGGCGTTTGATATTTTTCGGCAAGCGGGTATTTTCTCATGTCGTTTTCTCTCTTTGCTTTACGCTTTCAAATTATTTCGCGCCACCTCGCTGTTTTGCAGGATCATGCCCACCTTTTCGCATTCTTTCATCCTGCCGCAAGCGCCGCAGGTTTCCATTTTATTTTGAAGCGCACATTTCCGGATCGGGCAGAGCGATTCGCAGTAGGGCGTTTTCACGCCGTCGATCCGACAGCCGACGCAATGGATCATATCGGGCGTGATTTCAACGCCGTTGAGCAGCGACCATTCCCGCGCGACTTTTACGCGCAGAGTCTGATCGTCCCGGATCGTTGCGATGCGGGCTTCGCAAACTTCACAATTCAGTCCGCAATAAGCAATAAAGTCATTCATGCCGGTTTCCTCCGAGCCATTCTTCTCTTGTGAGCAGATTGACGTGACCTTTGCGTACCTCTCCGATCTGCGGGACCGGTACGGCATCGTTCGACCATTGATACCGGAAACCGACCTTTTCCTGTACCCGTCTGGAGCGCAGGTTACCGTCGTAGTAACCGCACCAGACGCGCGCCATGCCGAGATCTTCAAAGGCGTGGCGCAGCATTTCCCGCGCGGCTTCGGGTGTGATCCCGCGCCCCCAGAAGGGAACGCCGATCCAGTAACCGAGTTCGCATTCGTCGTCCGCGGTTGCGAGATCGCTGTGAAAATGCAATCCGATACTGCCGATCGGCAGTCCGGTTTCTTTCCATACGATCGCGTAGATTTCCGGCTTGGAAAGAACCTCGCGAATAATTTGCCGACTGTTTTCGACGCTCGTATGTACCGGCCATCCGGCAATCGGTCCCACGCGCGGATCTTTTGCGTATCGGAAACATTCTTCCGCGTCGGATTCCGTCCACGGACGCATGATCAGACGTTCTGTTTCGAGATTCAAGCGATTCACCTCCCGAAGTAGATTTTTACAGATTTTCTTCGGCGGCGTTTACGATCGCGTCAACGTCCGCGCCGTCGATATCCAGTCCGGTCGCTTTGATCAGCCGCACGTCGCGGATGCCGTAAAAGGTCTGCGCCAGCGCCTTGACGTAGCCGAACCCGAATTCTTCCGGGAGGAAATCTCCGCCGGCGGTCGTGATATAAGTCAGGGATTTTGCCCGGCATAACCCGACCGGACGTCCATCTGGCGAATAGCCGAAGGCCAGACCGACCACGTTGATCTGTTCGAGATACTGTTTGAGCGCGGCAGGGAAAGAGAGATCCCAGAGGGGCGCGGCGATCACGATCTCATCGGCGTTTACGAACTGCCGCGCGAGAACAAAGAGCGGATCGTCGAATCTGCGTTCCGCAATCAGACGGTCGCGTTTGTTGAGAAATCGTTCATCCGCGACCGGGAATGAAATTTCATGCAATCGCACCTCTTCGATCGGTTGACCCGTGCTCGCAAGAAAACGATCTGCCAGCAGTTTGGTCCTGGATTCTTTTCGCACACAGGCATTGATCAAAAGAATCATTGCATCTCTCCTTTGTAAATTGGTCCCTACTCCTCATTATACCATAAAAAATATCAAAAAGCAATCGGAAAACGGCATCTTTTTGCGTCAGGGAAAAAGACGCGCAAAAAAGCGACGAGTTTTTTGAAAAAAGGGCTTGACAAAAAGGAGGAATTGTTGTATAATATACGGGCTATCGGAAATGCGGCGTTAGCTCAGCTGGATAGAGTGTTTGGCTACGAACCAAAAGGTCGGGGGTTCGAATCCCTTACGCCGCGCCAACAAAACGGGTAGGCAATCGCCTGCCCGTTTTGTTGTTGGTAGGGATTCGAACCAGGAGGGAGCCGCGAAGCGGCGGAAGGAAAAGCCGCCGGGGGCGGGTTTTCCGCCGACGAGGCAACGAGCGAAGCGAGGCGAGAGTCGCGGAGCGACGGAAAAATCCCTTACGCTCCACCATGAAAGAAACCTGATTTGTCTACCAAATCAGGTTTCTTTCGGTTATATTCATCTTCGACGAGTTATATTGTGCTTCGCGCAGTTTGGAGGCAATATATAGAAAAAGCGACGGTTTGAAAAACAAACCGTCGTTTTTTATTTGTTTAAGTACCGGGCAGGATCGAAACGGTTTTGACCGTTTCGTTTTCCATGAGATATGCGGTGATGTCCTCAACCGAATCCTGTCTGGGGACGCGCAGGATCAGGTCGTATGTGATCTCTCCGTTTTCCTTTGCTTCCATTCTGGTTTCGGCAATTTGTGTTTTGTGTTCTTTGAGGAAGTCCAGGAACGGCTGACGGAACGAGGCGTCATTGGAAACCGTGAATTGCAGGTGCGAAACCGAAAAAGCGTCAACGCCCACCTGCACTTTGTGCATGATGAACTGCAACGCGACGATAATTACCGTCGCGATCCCACCGATCAGATACATTCCGGCGCCGACCGCCAATCCGATGCCGGAGGTTGCCCAGATCCCTGCCGCGGTCGTCAGACCTTTGACGGTCGCGCCGTTCCGGAAGATCACACCCGCGCCGAGGAAGCTGACGCCGGTCACGACCTGCGCCGCGATACGGGCAGGGTCGGCTCCTTTGGTGATACCTGCAATCTCTAAAAAGGCGTATTTGGAAACGATCATCATCAGCGCGGCGGCAAAGCAAACCATGATGTGGGTGCGGATGCCGGCTTCCTTGAAGCGTTTACTGCGTTCAATTCCGATCAGAGCACCGCAAACGCAGGAAAACACGATCCGCAAAACCAGCTCCCCGATCTGTTGCCACGTGAATTGTTGATGCAGCAATTCAGCAAAAGTGTTCATAACGATCTCCTCTCTTTCTTCTGTTCTGACGCCCGACGGCGTTGAAAAACAAAACCGCGTGTCTCAACAGAGGCAAGCGCACGCAGGTGTAGGTTAGAATAGTAGTATTATATGACAGGAAAGCCGGATTGTCAAGCCCTTTTTATGCAAAAAGTCGTTTTTTGGAAAAAATATCGTGGAAATTTTTTCTAAATTCCCAAAATGAAAGAATCAGCACCCCAAAAGCAGGTTTCTTTTGGGGTGTTTATTCCTTTATTCGTGGCAGTGCGCGCAGCTGTTCTCTCTGAAATCTTCCGGATTGTAGGCGATCCCGTTTTTGTCGTAATAGTCTTTCACGGCCGCCCGGACTGCCTCCTCTGCCAGAACAGAGCAGTGCATTTTGTGCGGCGGCAGACCGTCAAGCGCTTCGGCAACCGCCTTGTTGGTCAACTGCAACGCCTCGTCGATCGGTTTTCCCTTGATCATCTCGGTTGCCATCGAAGAAGAGGCGATCGCGCTTCCGCAACCGAACGTGTTGAATTTTACGTCGGTAATCACACCGTTGCTTACTTTGATATACATTTTCATAATGTCGCCGCATTTTGCGTTTCCGACCTCGCCGATCCCGTCGGCGTCATCCATCTTGCCAACGTTGCGCGGATTCTGAAAATGATCCATTACCTTTTCGCTGTATAACATTTTTATTTTTCCTCACTTTCATATTCTGCAAAGAAATGCTTGCGTTTCCCGTTTTCCAAATCTTCCCAAACCGGGGACATCCGGCGCAGATAGGAAACGACTTCCTCCACCGATCGGATCATATAGTCAACCTCGGCGTCCGTATTGGTCTCGTCGATTGAGAGCCGCAGGGAACCGTGCGCCACTTCGTGCGGAAGCCCCAGCGCCAGCAGAACGTGGCTCGGATCAAGCGAGCCGGACGTGCAGGCGGAACCGGACGAAGCCGAAATTCCTTTGGCGTCGAGCAGGAGCAGGAGCGACTCGCCCTCGATCCCCTCAAAGCAGAAGTTTACCGTTCCGGGCACGCGGCGCGTCCGATCTCCGTTCAGATGTGCATACGGGATCCCTCTCAGTCCGCGAATCAGCTTTTCCCGCATGGCAGTCACTTTTGCGGTGTTGGCTTCCATATTTTCAGCCGCTTCGGTCAGCGCCGCCGCCATACCGACGATCGCGGGGATATTTTCGGTTCCCGCACGTTTTCCGCGTTCCTGTGCGCCCCCCTCAATCAGGGAAGAGAGCCGCACGCCGCGGCGCGCGTACAGCACGCCGATCCCTTTCGGACCGTGAAATTTATGCGCGGAAAGGGAAAGCAGATCAATGTTGTCGTCCCTGACGTTGATCGGCAGATGCCCGACTGCCTGTACCGCGTCGGTGTGGAACAATACGCCTGCTTGGCGGCACACCGCTCCGATCTCCCGGACGGGCTGGATCGTTCCGATCTCGTTGTTTGCGAACATAACCGTCACCAGAGCGGTGTCCGGGCGGATCGCGGCGGCAACGTCTTCGGCGGCAACGATTCCGTTTTGATGCACGTCGAGGTAGGTAACTTCATACCCTTGTTTTTCCAGTTTCTGCAAAGTGTGCAAAACGGCATGATGCTCGAATTTGGTGGAAACGATATGCTTTTTTCCCTTTGCGGCGCCGAGCGCAACAGCCGAAAGGATCGCCTGATTGTCGGATTCGGAGCCGCCGGAGGTAAAGGTGATCTCCCTCGGTTCGGCGCCGAGTACGGCGGCGATCTCTTCGCGCGCCTTTTCCAGAACGACTTTTGCTTCCTGCCCGACGGTATGCAAGCTGGACGGATTGCCCCATACCGTTTTGAGCGCATCCGTCATTTTTTCAATGGCAACCGGACTCATTTCTGTGGTTGCCGCGTGGTCGGCATAAACAAACATGAAAAACTCCTTCTCAATTCCTATCTTTTTCATAGGAATTATAACACCAAATTCCTATCTTGTCAATAGGATTTTCAAATATTTTCCGCAAAATCAGATCCGGCGGTCGATCAGATCCTGAATACTGACGCCGGAGAGATAGGATTCGATGATCCCGTCGAGCTTTTGCCAGAGCGGGAAGGTCAGGCAGAGCTCGCTTCTGCCGCAGGGAGCGCCGTTTTCTTCCAGGCAGGCGACCGGCGCGAGGGAACCCTCGGTGATCGCCATGATCTGCTGAACCGAAATTTCCGAAGCAGGTCTGGCGAGCAGGTATCCGCCCTCTTTTCCGCGCATGCTTTTGATGATCCCGCCCTTGTTGAGCATGGACGCGATCGATTCCAGATATTTCAGGGAAACTTCCTGCCGATCCGAAATTTCTTTGAGCGATACCGCGCCGGTATCGGTATGTTGGGCAAGGTCGATGACAAGCCGCATGGCGTACCGACCTTTGGAAGATACCATCATGTGATTTCCCTCCATATTCCGTTTGGATTGATTTCAGTATACCACATTTTTGCAAAGAATGCAAGAAATGTTTTTCAAAAAAGGTTTGTCGCGCGCGGGTGCAGGTTTTTCCACTGAAAAAACATCTCTCCCGTACTTGACAAAAAGGCGGTTCTCGCGTATAATAAACAAGATGTTATGTTTTGATGCAATCTTTTTTTGACATCCGATCTTTCAGCGGAGACGGCAATGCTTATGAAAACGAAAAAACAATGGATCGAAAAATCGGTTATTGTTGTGGCACTGATCGCAATCATTGCCTTGTTTTTCTTCTTTTTGCGGGAGATCCTCGTCCCGTTTTTGAAGTTGGAGATCAACAATGATCTGGACGGGGCGCGTACCTTGCTTCGGGAAAAGGGCGTGCTCGGTTTCTTTACGGTGACCTTGGTGGAAGCGCTCCAAATGGTCGTGATTTTTATTCCGGCGGAGTTTATCCAGATTTCGAGCGGACTCAGCTATCCTTTCCCAGTCGCGTTGCTCCTTTGCGATCTGGGCGTCTGCCTGGGTGCAACCATTATTTTTATATTGGTTCGCACCTTTCGGTTTAACAACTCCGCGTACGAAAAGAGCCGCGAAAAGATCGAAAAACTTTCATCGGCTTCCAAAAAAGAACGGAATACGATCCTGCTTTTGTTCTTCCTGTTTTTCATGCCGCTCATTCCGTTCGGCGCGATTTGTTATTACGGCAGCAGTACGCGGATCCGTTACGGTCCCTATATTCTGACCGTTGCGGCGGGTGTGATCCCGTCCATTGTGGTTTCCAATCTCATGGGCGCGGCAGGGAAGGCGTTTCTTTCCAATTCTTTGCCGATCGGCTTGCTCATCGCCATTATCGTTCTGTTAGCGGCGGCGCTTTTTATCCTCATTTTCCTTTTTCTGGACAAAATCTATTTCCGGGAGAACAGCGGGACCCCCGATTCGATCCTCAACGTCGCGTTTCTCCGGTTTGCTCGCCTGATCTGTTCCAAAAAGAAACAAATCCGGGTGGATCCGGTTCCGCCGGAGCTGAACCCTCCCTATCTGATCCTTTGCAATCACGAATCGTTCTTTGATTTTTATTATGTTTCCCTGTTTGATCCGGATCACCGCGCGTCTTTCGTTGTCAACCGGTATTACCTGACGCTTGCGCCTTTCCGGAAGCTTTGGAAAAAAGGCGGCATGATCTCCAAACGGCTGTTCGTTCCGGATTTTGAAACGACGGTCGGCATCCTGCGGATGATCCAGCGCGGCTATCCCGTCGCTGTGTTCCCGGAGGGGCGGCTTTCTCCGGACGGGCGTTCAAACCCGATCCTGCAAGAGGCGGCGTCGTTTTATCGGAAGCTCAACGTCGACATCGTTCTTCTCAATATTGCGGGCGCCTATTTTGCAAAGCCGAAATGGAGGAAGCAATCCTTCCCGTCCCGGATCGACGTCAAGGTTGCCCGTGTCATCCGCCGGGAGGAACTGCCGGGGATGACCGATGCGGAGTTGAACGCGCTGATCGCCAAGACCCTGAACCGCGACGCTTCGGAAACTTCCGAAAACGTTTACCCGCAGACGGAAAAGGCGAAAGGATTGGAAAAGATCCTTTACCGGTGTGCCGATTGCGGGGAACTCTATACGACCGTCGGGCAGGGCAATTCGCTTGTCTGCTCCGCGTGCGGCGCGGTCCATACGCTGGATGAACGGTACCGCTTTATCGGCTCTCCCGGCAGTATTTCCGGATATTACCGCGAAATCGCGCAGCTTGAAGCCAAAGAGCTTGATACGGTAGCTTTGGAGTGCAATGTAAAAATAAAGGTGTTTGACGCAAACGGAAAGGTCAGAAAACGGGAGAAGGGAATCTGCTCGCTGAACGCGCGGGAATTCACCTACCGTTCCGGATCCGAACAGTTTTCCGTGGCAATTTCCGAGCTTCCGGCTCTTCCGTTTTCCTGTGGGGAGGAGTTTGAACTCTACCATGAGAACCGGTTGTATTATTTCTATCCCCGTGAGAATCGCCGTCAGGTGGTGCGGTGGGCGATGATCGTCGATCTGCTGACGGCACGCCGCAGGAAAGAAACCGAAAATCATTCCGAGAAAAAGACAGAAAGGACGATTTGAAATGCAAAAGCAAAAAGCAAAACCGCTGATCAATATTTCTCGCAAGACCTTTTTGCAGGTAACGATCCTGCTGTTTGCGCTGGTGGCGGTATCCGCGATCCTGACCTATGTGATCCCGAGAGGGGAATTCGGAAAACTGGGTAACGGAGAAGTCGATTATCTGAATTACATCCGGCTCAATGACCGGAGCGGAATTTCTCCGGTGAAGGCGATTTTTGCGCCGGTTCTTGTATTCTTCTCGTCTGACGGGCTCTCCCTGCTGATGCTGACGATCTTTTTGCTTGTGATCTCTGCGTCTTTCCAGGTGATGAACGACGTCGGCGGGATCCGGGCGATGGTCGGAGCCGTTTCGACAAAATTTCAGAACCGAAAGAAAACGCTTCTGATCCTGATCTCTTTGTTGTTCTACTGCTTCGGTTCTTTCCTCGGACTGTTTGAAGAAATGCTGACGATGCTGCCGGTTATCGCGATCCTTTGCGTAACGCTCGGCTACGACTCCTTTACCGGCTTTTTGTGTTGTATCGTGGCGTGCGGATTCGGATTTGCCGGGGCGATCACCAACCCGTTCACGGTCCTGCTTGCGTCCGAGATCATCGGCGTCAACCCCATGGAGCATATCTGGTATCGACTGATTATCTTCGTCGTTATGTTTTTGCTGTTTGCAGGGTATCTGTTCTTTTATGTGCACGGGATCGAAAAGAATCCGGAAAAGAGCGTGACGCTCTCGCACGACAGGCAACTGCGGGAGACGCTGGCGGCAGACGGCGGAGAACAATACGAGAACGCCTCCCGGAACACCCGGAAGACGCAGCTCGTTTACGCAGTTTTCCTGATCCTTTCCCTACTGCTTATTATTGCGGCGTCAAGTATTTCCGCGATCCGGTCGTATACGGTCGTGATCCTGATCGCATATTTCCTGATTTTCGGGATCCTTGCGGGGATTCTCGTAACAGGAACTCCGGGCGCTGTTTTCAAGAGCTTCGGGAAAGGACTGCTCGGCGCGTTGCCGACGGTCGTTTTCATCGCTTGCGCGGCATCTGTAAAATACATCTTTGAAGAGGGCAGGATTCTGCCGACCGTAGTACATCAGATCAACACGCTCTCGGCAGGGAAGAATATTTTCCTGATCGCGCTTCTGATCTACCTGATCGTCCTCGCGCTGGAATTTTTCATTTCATCCTCGACCGCAAAAGCCGTTCTGGTGATGGGACTGCTTGCGATGGTCAACATCGGACTGAGCAAACAGATGATGGTATTGCTCTATACGTTTGCGGACGGCTACACGAACGTCCTGTTCCCGACCTCGCCGGTTCTCCTGATCTCGCTCTCCATGATCGGCGTGGACTATTTCCGGTGGGTGAAAAAGAGTTGGTTGCTCTTTTTGGTGAATTTCGCGCTGGTGATCCTCTTCATCGTCATCGGCGTAGCGATTTCTTACTGAAAACGCCATTCAAATCAAAAAGCCCGCCGAACCAACGGCGGGCTCTTTCTATGGAATGAGGTGAAAGATCAGTGATGTTTGCCATTGCGGACAAGTGAAGCGGCTTGCTTTCGCTTGCCATGAAGTTTGCCGTTTTGCGGCAAGTGAAGACGTTCCGTCATCGTGCCGAAGGCACACTTCACGCACGAAGTGCGCTTCACGTTCCGCGTAAGCGGAACGCTTCGTTGAAAAAAGCACTGCTTTCGCAGTGCTTTTTTCGTGGTGAAGCGGACGATTGAATGTCCGAACTATTAGCCATATATTCAATTTCTTCGGTTGTAGGGATGTTGATGGGCTTATCATCGAAGGTGAGGATGAGCTTGATATAATCATCGTAAACGAATATCGCTTTGACCAGACCATCGATCAAGCGTTCCTTATTTTTCTCGAATCTCAGGTCAAGGTTACGGAAGATAAATTGAAAGCATTATAAACAATTACAATTATATCATATATTCCACATTTTGTAAAGTGCTGTCACATATCGTATTATTAAAAAAATAAACGCCGCCGAGAGTAACCGTTTGGTCGCTCTCAGCGGTGTTTGTTTTATAGACTTGTTAATTTAACGTGCAAATATTAAGCATCACAAAGAACTTTCTCGATTTCTTTAACTGCGTTTTTATAACATTCCGACCTTGTGAAATCATTATCTTCACTTGAATACAAGCCGCTAAAACTAAATGCCCAATGAGGGGTCTTTTCAGCAAAGAACTTGTAATCTGCCAAAATTTCTTTATCTTGTGTCTTTCCTTTTACCCACACATACATTTCACACGCTGTTTTTGCGGCTTTGTCAAGCGCTGTATATGCAGCATCGTAATCGCTATTCAGCAAATGAATTTTGCACATCATAGTGTACGCCGTGATCAGATAGCAATACGGCATTTTTTCATAAGAATTCACGGCAAGCGTTGTTGCATCCATATACAAAGATACTGCCGTTTTTGCAGTGCTTTCGGCGTGCTCCAATACCGAGAGTGATTTATCTTTCTCATATGCACCGGAAATCACGCTCTCGTACAATGCCATCAGGTAATTCAAGCATTTTTCTTTATCTGCCATCAACTTTACTTGATTTGCCTTGCCGTTTGCTTTTTGAGCGTACAACACCTTGCTTTGTGCCTCGCATTTGATTCCGCACGTTTCCGGAAGCATTTCAACGAAATGCAGAGCTTCATCAAAGTTATCGTTCAAGAGCAAAAGCACGATCATCAACTGATTGGCATTTATCTGAAGCTCTATTTTCAAGGTGTTGTTACAAACCGAGGACAGCATCGATTTGCACGGAGTGTAGATTGACTCATAGGCATCTGCTTCAATATGAAATTTTCCTCTTACCTTGTCTACCAAAAGATAATCGTATAAAGCCAAAGCGCACTTATATTTTGCCTCGTAATCGGTAGGATACTTGCGCAGATACTCTTTATACAGATCAGCGACCAACAAATCGGCATTGTTTTCTTTTGTGTTGACGGAATAATTTGCCCAAACGGTGTTCACGTTGCGGATAAGTGCTTCGTGATCGGCTTTTTCGTCGAATCCGACTCCGAGTAAATAATCGGTTGAAACACAAAGGATGCTTGCAAGCGGAACAATTTGAGAGATATCCGGCATGGTGTTATTACATTCCCAGTTGGATATAGACTGAACCGAAACACCAATGTGTTCAGCAAGCATCGCTTGCGACAAGCCTGCATCCGTGCGCAACTTCTTAATTTTTTGACCAAAATTCAACATATTCATTCCTTCTTTCATGATTTGATAGAAAGATCGTAGCTACTCTTTCTGATGACATTATAGCAGTAAATACTCAGAAAAAAAATATAACAAATCGTTAACTCCACTACAAACGCATTTATAATATTCGTTCGAAATCAAATGGTCGCGTTTAAGCCGTATTTATTATATCATATTTTTGTGATATTTTAAAGAGGTAGCTGCAAATGTTTAACACAAACCGCCGAGAGTAACCGTTAGGTTGCTCTCGGCGGTACATTTGGCATTAACTTGAGTAATTATAGTAAAAAACAAATCCGAACCAATTTCGATTTACGAAATAGTTCGGATTTGTTACGTTTGGTGACCCGTAGCAGAATCGAACTGCTGTTACTGCCGTGAAAGGGCGGTGTCTTAACCTCTTGACCAACGGGCCGATGGTAGCGGGAATTGGACTTGAACCCATGACCTACCGGGTATGAACCGGTTGCTCTAGCCAACTGAGCTATCCCGCCATGCTCAACGCTTGAATATTATATCACGCTGATCGTACTTTGTCAAGAGTTTTCCGAAATTATTTTTGCGTTTCTTGCGAAATATCGGGAAAGTAGTTGACAAAGCAGAGCGGATGATAAGCCGGCAAGGTTGCGACCTGATGGATGAGTAAATGGTACGCGGCGTCTGCAATCTTGCTTTTGTCATTTTCTAAACCATTCGTTGAAAAAAACAACCGCTCGTCAACAATACGGTTATTGCTTTTCGGTGGGTTATCTGTTATACTGAAAGCAAGAACAGGCGCTTGTTTCTTATTATCGAAATACGGGAGGAGAAAATGAACATTTATCTGAGCGAACAACTCAAAAAATTGCGCAGGGAAAAGGGCAATACGCAGGAAGAACTGGCGGCGTATCTCGGGATCACGATGCAAGCGGTTTCCAAATGGGAAAGGGAGGAAGGATATCCGGATATCACCTTGCTGCCCGCGATCGCTTCCTATTACAATGTGAGCATTGACGATCTTCTCGGCGTCGGAACGATCGAAAAAGAGAAAAAACTGAATTCGTATGAGAAAAAGGACATGGAATTGTTCCACGAAGGCAAAACTTCGGAGCGCGTTGCCCTTTGGAGAGAGGCGGAAAAAGAATTTCCGAACGAGATGTCGGTCATTCACGGTTTGATGTATGCTCTGTCTGCGGAAGACCGCAAAGAAAACGCCGACGAGATCATCGAATACGGCAAGCGGATTCTGGAAGAATCTACCGACAGCGTTCTACGGGGCGGGGCGATCCAATGCCTTTGTTTCACTTATTATTATGCGAAAAAAGATGCGGAATCCGCAAAGCAATACGCGAAAATGGCGTATAACTACTCTATTACCGTCAATGAATTGATGCCGCGCCTGCTGGAAGGCGACGAGGCGGTCGAATACTGCCAGACCAACGTGCAAGCCCTTTTTGATATGATCAATCTGAATACGCAAATGATGTGCATGAAGGGAAAATACACGCCGGAAGAGACGATCCGGGCGTATGAATTTTTGATTCAGTTGTTCGATTTGCTTTATTCGGACGGAAACTGCGGTTTTTTTCATGTGAGATATGCGGAATTCTACCGGGAAACGGCGAAAGATTATTTGAAATTAAACGATACGGAGAAAATGTTTGAATGTCTTGAAAAATCCGCGGAACACGCGATCAAATCCGATACGCTGAAAGACGGAATGTACACTTCTTTTCTGGTAAACAAGGTGAAATTATCCTGCGCGGACGGCGTAAAGAATTTTACCGAAAACCAGTCCGGACTGCTTCTGAAAGTACTGAAAGGGGAGAGATTCAAACTATTTGAAAAGGATCCCCGCATGATCGGATTGATCGAAAAACTGATGCCCGTGGCAGTGTTCTGATCTGTTTTCCAAGCAAAATGAAGCACCCCCACCTCATTCGCGGCGGGGGTACTGTAGTCGAGTCGATCGGCTTTCCGGTGTTGTTCGCCGCGACGCGCGCGTTCATACCGCGGGAGAAGAGAATATCTGCATCTTTTGTCGGGGAAGCATTGTCGGCGTTCTTGAATTGATTGCTCTTGAACGAAACATAGACGGTTGCCCCGTCATACTTTTTAGAAACGATATGTCTCCTTCGCCTTTTTCCTCCGGCTTGCGCGCCGAAACGACCTTGCCGTTTTGGTAGGTATATCCCTTTTCCGCCAACGCCGAAAGAAACAGATTCTTGATCTTGAAAGAAGAAGAGAGAACTGCCTACATAAAAGTTGTTTTTCCGGCTCTGCTGAAAAAATATCCGAAAACGGTTGACAAAGCCGAAAAGCTGTGCTATACTATTCGCGTAAACGCAAAGACGGAGAAGAGTAGCTTTTTACGGTTGCAAAGAGAGCCGGCGGACGGTGCGAGCCGGAGAACACGGAAAGGCGAAGTCGTTCCCGAGCGGTGCGGGTGAAGTCAGTAGTCTGCAACGGTTCCGCCGTTATCGGATTTGAGAACAAAAACAGGTGGTACCGCGTGCTCCACGCCCTGTGCAAGGGTGGGGGCTTTCTTTTTTGAGGAGGTTTCTATGAATCAACCGATCGAATTGCCGAAAACCTATAATCCGTCCGAATTTGAGGACAGGATCTATCAGAATTGGTGCGAAAAGGGATATTTCACCCCCGATGTCACCAACAACGCCGAACATTTTTCGGTGGTGATCCCGCCGCCCAACGTGACGGGACAACTCCATATGGGACACGCCCTCGATGAAACCTTGCAGGATATTCTCGTCCGTTACAAACGGATGCAGGGCTACAACACCCTTTGGGTGCCGGGTACCGACCACGCCGGGATCGCGACGCAGATCAAGGTGGAAGAACGCCTGCGTGTGGAAGAAGGACTGACCCGCTACGACCTCGGGCGCGAAAAGTTTCTCGAACGCGTCTGGCAGTGGAAGGATAAATATGAGGCCCGCATCACCGGTCAGCTCAAAAAGCTGGGTGCTTCCTGCGACTGGACCCGTCAGCGGTTTACCTTTGACGAGGGGTGCTCCAAAGCTGTGCGCGAGGTGTTCGTCAACCTCTATGAAAAGGGGCTGATCTATCGCGGCAACCGTATCATCAACTGGTGTCCGCATTGCATCACGGCGCTCTCGGATGCCGAGGTGGAGTATTCCGAGCAGTCCGGGTTCTTCTGGCATATCCGCTACCCGGTTAAGGGATCCGCGGATGAATACGTAGAGGTCGCGACCACGCGTCCCGAAACCATGTTCGGCGATACCGCCGTTGCCGTCAACCCGAACGATGCCGAACACGCGCATCTGATCGGAAAGACCCTGATCCTGCCGATGGTGGGAAGAGAAATTCCGGTGATTGCCGACGAATACGTCGAGATCGGATTCGGAACCGGGTGCGTCAAGATCACCCCGGCGCACGACCCCAATGACTTTTTGGTGGGACAGCGCCACGGTCTGCCGATCATCAAGGTGCTCAACGATGACGCAACCGTCAATGCTTACGGCGGAAAATATGAGGGGATGGATCGCTACGAGGCGAGACGCGCCCTGGTCGCCGATCTGGAAGCCGAGGGTTACCTCGTCAAAACCGTTCCGCATACCCATAACGTCGGAACCTGCTACCGTTGCCACACGACGGTCGAGCCGATCACCTCGGATCAGTGGTTCGTCAAGATGGAGCCGCTCGCCAAACCGGCGCTCGAAGTCGTGCGCGACGGACGCGTAAAATTCGAGCCGGAACGGTTCTCCAAAATCTATATCAACTGGATGGAAAACGTCCACGACTGGTGCATTTCCCGGCAGCTCTGGTGGGGACACCGCATTCCGGCGTTCTACTGCCGCTCCTGCGGAGAAATGACCGTTTCACGCGACGATATCACCGTTTGTCCCAAATGCGGAAGCAACAAGATGGAACAGGACAGCGACGTTCTGGACACTTGGTTCTCCTCGGCACTCTGGCCGTTCTCCACATTGGGCTGGCCTGAAAAGACAGTCGATCTGGCAAAATACTACCCGACGAGCGTTCTGGTCACGGGTTACGACATTATCTTCTTCTGGGTCGCGCGCATGATCTTCTCGGGTCTGGAACAGACCGGGAAAGAACCCTTCCACACCGTCTTCATCCACGGTCTGGTGCGGGACGCGCAGGGGCGCAAGATGTCGAAATCGCTCGGCAACGGGATCGATCCGCTCGAAGTGATCGAGCAATACGGTGCGGACGCCCTGCGCTTTGCGCTCTCGACCGGCAACTCTCCCGGAAACGATATGCGGTTCTCGGATGAGAAGATGGAAGCGGCGCGCAACTTTGCCAACAAACTCTGGAACGCGGCAAGATTCGTCCG
This sequence comes from uncultured Clostridia bacterium, assembly GCA_947302045.1. Taxonomy (GTDB): domain Bacteria; phylum Bacillota; class Clostridia; order Oscillospirales; family CAG-272; genus UMGS1865. The sequence continues at coordinate 22,526 of CAMYUQ010000001.1, read as the reverse complement.
CATGAATCTCACGATCGAGAAGGTCAAGCTCCCGGCATCCTCCGAACTTGCCGCTGAGGATCGTTGGATCCTTTCCGAGTACAACAAGACCGTGAAATCGGTCGTCAGCGCGCTCGATAATTTTGAGGTCGGCGTCGCGCTCTCGGCGATCTACGATTTCACGTGGGATATCTTTTGCGATTGGTATATCGAGCTGACCAAGAGTCGGCTCGCGGAAAAGGGAACGGGAGAAAATCTCGCGGCGCAGAACGTTCTTTGCTACGTGCTGACCGGGATCCTCAAACTGCTCCATCCGTTCATGCCGTTCATCACAGAGGAGATCTATCAGGCGCTTCCGCACGATTCGCAGGAGGAGAGCATCATGATCTCTTCCTATCCGAGCGAGGATCAGGGGCTGGATTATCCGGTGGAATCCTTGCAGATCTCGCGCGTGATCGCGGCGATCAAGGCGATCCGGATGCGCCGCAACGAAATGAACGTTCTGCCTTCCAGAAAAGCGAAGGTGTATCTGGAAACCAAATATCCCGATTCTTTCGGAACGGCCACGCATCCGTTCTTCTGTCGGTTGGCGTCGGCTTCCGAGGTGATCGTTTCGGATCACTTCACGCCGGATATCATCTCTGCCGACGACGCGGTGCAGATCATCACCGATTCGGCAACGGTCTATCTGCCGCTCTCGGATCTGGTGGATACCGAAAAGGAACGCGCAAGACTGACTGCCGAAGAAGAGCGGCTCGTTTCCGAAATCTCGCGCGTGAACGCCAAGCTTGCCAACGAGAGCTTCGTTGCCAAAGCACCGGCGGCGGTTGTGGAAGCCGAACGCACCAAACTGGCGCGCTATACCGAAAATCTGGACGGCGTCCGGACAGCCCTTGCAAAACTGAAATAAAGATTCTTCCCGGGAGCGGTTTTTGGTTTGCCGATCGACAAACCCGAGACCGCTCTCGCTTTTTCTTTCGGGAAAACCGTTTTTTCTGCTATTGGTATTGCATTTCCGGTGAAAACAGAGTATAATGAGAAAGAAAGAAACGCGCGGGAGGATCGGGAATGGAAGCTTTTTTGCAAACCATGCAGGCGGCGGAAATACGGATCCGGGAGCGCGTTCCGCTGTCGGGTTATTCTACCTTCCGTGTGGGAGGATCGGCACGCTATCTGCTGGAACCGATGACAGAGGAACGACTGATCTTCTGCCTGCAAACGGTCAACCGCTTCGGGCTCCGGTATCTGATCGTCGGAAAGGGAAGCAATCTGCTCTTTCCGGACACGGGTTTTGACGGTGCGGTGATCCTGACGGCAGGCGTGCGGAACATCAGACCGAAAGAAAACGGCTTTTTCGCAGCGGCGGGCGTTTCTCTCGCCTCTGCCGCGACCTACGCACGCGACGCCGGATTGACCGGATTCGAATTTGCACACGGCATCCCGGGCACGGTCGGCGGTGCGATCCGGATGAACGCAGGCGCATACGGACCCGAAATGAAGGACGTCGTATCGCAGGTGGAATATTACCGGATGGATACAGATGAACGGGTGATCCTCCCGGCTTCGGAAGCGAAGTTCGGCTACCGAACCAGTATTTTCGCAGAACATCCGGAATGGGTCGTTTTGGGTGCGTCGATCCACCTTACACCGGGAAAGCGGGAAGAGATCGCCGCGCGAATGGAAGAACTTGCCGCGAAGCGCAGGCAGAGTCAACCGCTCGAATATCCGAGCGCAGGCAGTGTTTTCAAACGTCCCGAGGGATATTTTGCCGGAAAATTGATCGAAGACTGCGGACTCAAAGGATTGCGCGTCGGCGGAGCCGAAGTTTCGCAAAAGCACGCGGGATTCATCATCAACCGCAAAGGTGCAACCGCTGCGGATATCTGCAAACTGATTGCGGAAATTCAGGATCGGGTGCTGTCTCAAACAGGTGTGAAATTAGAGCCGGAAATCAAGATCGTGAAAGAATGAAAAAGTGGGGAGGGAAGCGGAATGTCGTTTGCCGAATTGTTGCGGGCGGAGCTGGCTTCTGTCCCCGTAAAACGTCCCTGTTGCCGAAAATCCATGATCGCCGGTTTTTTGCCGGCGGCGATCAAAACAGATCAAACGCTCGTGTGGCAGTTGCAATCCGTTCCGGCGGCGGACACGCTATGCGACCTCGTCCGCCTGCAATACGGCGTCGAAGCGAGGCGTTCCCGCGTCGGTCGGTGCGGTCGTCACTATGAAACGGTATCCGTGAGCAGTCCATCCTTGTTAAAACAGTTTCGTCGGCTGGAAGAGGGGGCTGGACAGACAAAGGAACCGATCTTTTCCTGCGACGGATGCCGCTCCGCATTTTTGCGGGGTATGTTTCTGTCGGCGGGAACGGTGAATGACCCGCGCAGGTCGGTCCATTTGGAATTTCTCTACGCGGACGAGCTTTCTGCTCGCTATGCGGATTCGTCTTTATCCTGCCTCGGCTATCCGCCCCGGCAGATGAAACGGTCGCGCGGAACCGGATTTTATTATAAGGACCGTGGAACGGTGGAGGAATTGGTGGCTCTGATGGGTTCGCACCAGATGATCTTCCGCATGATGGACGGACGGATCGAGAGGGAGATCCGGAACAACGAGAACCGTGCCACGAATTGCGATACGCGAAATATCAGCCGCAACGTGGCCGCAACGGGCAGACAGACGGCGGCGATCGAAAAGCTGATTGCCGGAGGTCGTTTGGAATCGCTTCCGACGGAACTGCGGATAACGGCAAAACTCCGGATGGAAAACCCCGAGGCGTCTCTCGAAACGCTGGCAAAACTGCATAATCCGCCGGTCACCAAATCCGGGTTGAACCATCGGTTGCGTAAACTGTTGGAGGAGGCGGATCTGATATCCGGATCATAAAAAAGAGGGAGGGAACTGTTTGTGAACCGGTTCGTACACCTGCATCTGCACAGTGAATACAGTCTGCTCGACGGCGCCTGCCGGATCCGGGAGATCCCGAAGCGGGTATCGGAAGCCGGGCAGGGCGCGGTTGCGATCACCGACCACGGCGTCATGTATGGCGCGGTGGAATTTTACCGTGCCTGTACCGAAGCGGGAATCAAACCGATCATCGGGTGCGAAGTTTATGTGGCGCGCGGTTCCCGGTTTGAAAAGACCCGCGGCGACGACGGCTATGCCGATCATCTCGTCCTGCTTTGTGAGAACAATGAGGGATACCGCAATCTCTCCAAAATGGTGTCGCTCTCTTTTACCGAGGGCTTTTACAACAAGCCGCGCGTCGATGAAGAACTGCTTCGCCGCCACGCGGGCGGACTGATTGCGCTTTCGGCCTGCCTCGGCGGAAAGATTCCGAAGCTGCTCGCAAAAGGAGACTACGCGAGTGCCAAAGAAACGGCTCTGCAATACCGGGAATTGTTCGGAGAGGGAAACTTCTTCATCGAATTGCAGAACCACGGACTGCCCGAGCAGAGAACCATGCTTCCCGTGCTTGCAAAGCTCGCCGAGGAATGCGGGATCCCGACGGTGGCGACCAACGATTGCCATTATCTGCGCCGGGAGGATGCCGATAAGCAGGCGGTTCTGATGTGCATTCAGACCAACACAACGGTCGATGCCGGTCGTCCCGCCGCATTTGCGACCGATGAATTCTATCTCAAAGATGAAAATGAAATGTCGATGCTCTTCAAAGGGTATCCGGAGGCACTCGAAAACACCGTTCGGATCGCCGACCGCTGTCAGGTCACCTTTGATTTCTCCACCACCTATTTGCCGAAATACCCCTGTCCGGCAGGGAAGACCGCCGCCGCTTATCTGCGGGAAGTGACAGAAGAGGGCTTTTCAAAACGGTTGTCGGGAGGGAGATTCTCGCTTGACCTGCATAGCGAGTCCGAATACCGGGAGCGGATCGGATACGAGCTTTCGGTCATCGAAAAGATGGGATATGAAGATTATTTTCTGATCGTGCAGGACTATGTATCCTATGCCAAACAAACCGGCATTCCGGTCGGCCCTGGGAGAGGTTCGGGAGCAGGGAGTCTGGTGGCGTTCTGCATCGGGATCACCGACGTCGATCCCTTGCGGTTCGATCTGCTTTTCGAGCGTTTCCTCAACCCGGAACGCGTCAGTATGCCAGACTTTGATATCGATTTTTGCTACAACCGTCGGGATGAAGTCATTGATTACGTGAGCCGGAAATACGGAGAAGATCACGTCTCGCAGATCATTACCTTCGGAACGCTTGCGGCGCGCGCATCCATCCGGGATGTCGGACGTGCGCTCGGAATGAGCTACGCGGACGTGGACGTCGTGGCTCGCGCTGTGCCGCAGGAGCTCGGAATCACCATTCCGGTAGCACTCAAAATGCCGGATCTGAAACGTTTGTACGACGGTTCCGCGCAGGTGCGGCGGCTGGTGGATACCGCGATGGCGCTCGAAGGAATGCCGCGCAACGTATCGGTTCACGCGGCGGGGGTTGTCATCACGGATCGCCCGGTTTCGGATTACGTTCCGCTTTCCATGAGCAACGGAACGGTCGTGACCCAGTTTGATATGGACACGGTCGCAAAACTCGGACTGCTGAAATTCGATTTTCTCGCGCTCCGGTATCTGACCATTATCCGGGACGTGGAAGAGTAGATCCGGGAAGAGGCGCCGGAATTTGATATTGAAAAAATCCCGCTTGACGACGCGGCAACCTATCAGCTCATCAGTTCCGGAAAAACGTCCGGCATCTTTCAGTTGGAATCGGCAGGGATGCAGAAAATGCTGACCGGACTCGCGCCCGAGCGGATCGACGACATCATCGCCGCGATCGCCCTCTACCGTCCGGGGCCGATGGACTCGATCCCGCGGTTCGTCAAATGCCGGCATCATCCGGAGGAGGTAACCTACGAAACGCCTCTGCTCGAACCGATCCTGCGGTCCACCTACGGGTGCGTGGTCTATCAGGAGCAGGTCATGCAGATCTTCCGGGACGTGGCGGGCTATTCGTTCGGACACGCCGATATCGTTCGCCGCGCCATGTCCAAAAAGAAAGCCGACGTTCTGCTCTCCGAGAGGGAAGCTTTTGTCATGGGTGCAAAAGGACACGGGGTGGAACAGGAAGTCGCCGAAAAGCTCTTTTCCGATATGGAGAGCTTTGCAAACTATGCGTTCAATAAGTCGCACGCCGCCGCCTACGCGCTGATTTCCTATCGCACGGCGTACCTCAAACAGCACTACCCGAGCGCCTATCTCTCGGCGCTGATGACGAGCGTGCTCGGCAATCAGACCAAAATCGCCGAATATATGGGAGAATGTTCCGCGCGCGGGATCCGAACACTTCCGCCGGACATCAACGAGAGCCGGATCCCGTTTTCCACTTCGGGAAAAGACATCCGGTTCGGACTGTTGGCGATCAAAAATGTGGGCAGACAATTTCTCGAACAGATCCTTTCCGAACGGGAGCAAAACGGGAAATTCAGCTCGTTTGAAGATTTTATCAGCCGCATGAGCGCGGGGGATTTGAACAAACGGATGGTAGAATCGCTGATCAAGGCGGGAACCTTTGACCGTTTGGGCGTTTATCGCAGTCGTCTGATGGCGGCTCACGAACGGCTGATCCAACAGGCGTCGGAAAAGGACAAGAACAATCTGGCAGGACAGTTGGATCTCTTTTCCATGCCGAACGCGGCAGAGCAACCGTCTCTGTTTTCCTACCCGAATCTTCCCGAATTCAGTGTGCGGGAGAAGCTGATGATGGAGAGGGAAGCGGCAGGGATGTTCTTCTCGGGCGAGATGATGGAGAGCTTTTCCAAACAGCTTGCCGTTTTGCATCCGACGCCGATCTCAACTCTAGTCGGAGAGGATGCGGACCTTGCCGACCGCACGCGCGTATCGGTTGCCGGGATGATCACCTCGGTAACGGTCAAGAACACCAAAAAAGGAGAGCGAATGGCGTTCTTTTCACTGGAAGACCAGTTCGGAGAGATCGAATGCATCGCGTTTCCGAATCTTTTTGCCGAATACGGACGTCTGATCCGTTCGGATAACGCCGTTTTTGCCACCGGGACGCTCTCCCTGCGAGAGGATGAGCCGCCGAAACTGAATCTGAACCGGCTGGAAGAACTGATTGAAAACGACCGCTACACCGAACCGGATCCGACGGTTTCGCAAGTGTCGCCGTCCGAACCGAAAGGAAACACCCGACCTGCAATGCCCAAACGGTTGTATCTGCGCGTTCCCGACCGGGAGAGCGAGCAGTATAGAAAGGCGGTCAACCTGGCGGAAATTTTCGAGGGTTCTTTCCCGATCGCCTACTACGACGCCTCCGTCGGGCAGTACGATTTTTCGGGGAGGGGCATCGCTTTGAGCGATTACCTTGTCCGGGAATTCCAAGCGCTTCTGGGAGCGGAAAATGTGATCCTCAAATAAAGAACAAAATCAAAACAGCCACCGCGGTGGCTGTTTTGATTTTATCCTTCGTTGTCGATCAATATTGCTCTGCACGGCGAACCGTCCGCGCCGGAGAGATTCAGCGGTGCGGCATTCAGGAAATAGACTCCTTCCGTAACCTCTGCCAGGTTGATCCCTTCCAACAGGATCACGTCCGCTCCCAACAGGATCAGATGGACTTCCATCGGTTCATTTTCGGGACCGACGGTTTGGGATTCGTTTCCGAGCAGGGAGATCCCCTTTGCGGCAAACACGCGCGCCGCATCAGAGGAGACGACTGCGTCTCCTTTTATCAGGACTCTTTTTGCCGCCTCCGGGTTCTGCCTTTCCGCTTTTTCGAGGATCTTCACGGCGTCGTTGCCCGAGACGACCCCGTGATGCTCCGCAACGTAAGCCGCCCCGATCAGCGCATCCAGAGAGAGGGCGTCAACCGTTTTTCCATCTTTGAAAAAGTGGAACGGCGCGTCTATGTGCGTGCCGTTGTGCGCGCACATCCGAAAAACCGTCAGATTATATATGTCGCCCTTATCGGTTGACCGGAGCAGCTCTCTCTCCGGCATAGGATCGCCGGGATATACCCGACACCCGAAAACCTCTTGGGAAATATCGTATATTTTCATCGCTTTCTCCGCATCCGATCAGTGATATAATTTGATAATTTCCTCCGCAACGAGACCTTTCGGAACGCATCGGTCCATTGCCTGCTTTTCAATGTAGCGGTGAGCGTCGGATTCGCTCATTTTCAGCTCGCTGATGAGTAACCATTTCGCGCGGTTAACGAGCCGGATTTCGTTCATCTTTTCCTCAATGGACATCGTTTTTTTATGGCTCTTGCGCAAGCCCTCGCGTGCGCTGATCAACCATTCGGAAGCAATTTGCAATACCGTTTTCGCAATCGGTTTTTGCATGAGGAACACTCCGTTTGCGGCGAGTTTTTCATAGGCGTCTTCATATTGATCGGCTCTTGCCAGAAACAGCACCACAGCCCCGGAATCGTTTGCCGCGTCAATGGAGAATCGAACGCCCGTGTCGTCCGGCAGCGGGGAATTTACCACCACGAAGTCGAAATCCCGTTCCGCAAGTGCTCGTTTTGCGACGCTGACGCCCGCAACCACCTGAACCGGCGAGAAGGTCGGAACGGAAAATTGCTCGGATAATGCCAGATTGATTTTTTCGGATGCCGAAACGACCAAAACGCTGTAAACCTGTTCTTTCAGACTCACATTCCGTCCCCTCCTTTCACCGAATTTTTCAATCGGAAATTACTTGCAGTAAAGATTCAGAATCTTCTCGGGAATGTTCTTTTTGATCCATTCATCTGCTTTTGCCGCGGCTTTTGCCGCCTCCAACGAGGTTGGAAGTGTTTGCAGGTCTTTCGTTGCCGCACTGTCTGCGCGGTAAAGATTCAAGTCCACCGGAGCCGGGAGCGTCAACCCGTTTTGAATCCCGTAAAGTCCGGCTCGAATCATAAGCGCAAAGGCGATATAGGGGTTTGCCGAGGGGTCTGGCGAACGCAGTTCGGCGCGGCGGTATTCGCCCTCCGCCGCCGGAATACGCACCAACTGGGAGCGGTTCTGGTGCGACCAGGAAACGTATTTGGGCGCTTTCATCTGCCCGAGACGCTCGTAGGACTGCGCGGTCGGATTGAGGAAAACGGTCATGGGAACGATCTTATCCAGAACGCCGGCAACCGGTTTTTCCTGCGCCGCAGGGGTCTCTCCCGGCTTGACCGAACAGTTGATATGGAACCCGTTGCCGGGAACGCCGGGGAGCGGTTTTGCAGAAAAATCAGCATAAAGCCCGTTGCGGCGAGCCACCGTTTTAACGACCGTTTGAAAGGTCATAACGTTATCGGCGGCGGCAAGCGCGTCGGCGTAACGGAAGTCGATCTCGTTCTGCCCGGGGCCCACCTCGTGATGGGAACTTTCGGGACGGATGCCCATCTGTTCCAGCGTCAGACAGATCTCGCGGCGGACGTTCTCTCCCCGATCCTCCGGGGCAATGTCCATATAGCCGGCTTTGTCGTAAGGGACTTTGGTCGGCTCGTTTTTTTCATCCAGCTCAAAGAGATAAAATTCCTGCTCCGCACCGAAAAAGAAGGTATAACCTGCCGCTTTTGCGTCGTCGACTGCCTGTTTGAGGAGCGTTCGGGTATCGCATTCAAAGGGTCTGCCGTCCGGGTAGGTAATGGTGCAGAACATCCGCACCACCTTGCCGTGTTCTGGCCTCCACGGAAGCCAGGTCAGCGTCTCGGGATCGGGGTGCAGAAAGAGGTCGGAGTGCGCCTCGTCGCCAAATCCTGCGATGGCGGAAGCATCGAACGCGATGCCGTACGCAAACGCGCGCGGCAGCTCTTCCGGCATAATGGAAATGTTCTTCTGTTTTCCGAATACGTCGCAAAATGCCAAACGGATAAACTTGACGTCCTCCTCGGCAACGTATTGCAGGACCTCTTCTTTGGAATAGTTCATGGTGTCCTCCTTTTTTCAGTTGGCAACGTAAAGCTGCCGGTAGGGATTTTTACTGTCCGGCGTGACCACGGTGAACGGGGAATCCAGAATTTCCTTTGTCGAGCCGCCGAACAAGGCGCAATATTCAGAAACGTAGGTTTCGATTTCTTTGAAATCCTCGGGCGTTGCCGCTCTTGCAGTGACCTGACCGGGAAAAACGACGTCCCGGCATTCCGAGCGCAGGATCATTTTGCCGCCGTGCATACCCGTACCGGGGAAGTTCCCCACGATGCGCCGATCATTTTCGGTCAGCCCGAGCACGACGATGACGCCGCCCGCCTGATATTCACCGAGGAAACTGCCGGCTTTTCCGCCGATGACAAGCACCGGGATCTTTTCCCGATACGCTTTCATGTGAATACCGGCGCGGTAGCCGGCGTCGCCCTGAACGTAAATTTTTCCGCCTCGCATTGCGTAACCTACCGCATCTCCGACGTTGCCGTGAATGACGATCTCGCCGGCGTTCATGGTATCGCCCACAGCGTCCTGCGCATTTGAGCGGACGGTGACGGTTCCGCCGTTGAGGTATGCGCCCAGCGCGTTGCCGGGAATGCCGCCTGAAATCGTCACGTTCCCGCCCGTCATTCCGGCGCAAAGGAAGCGTTGACCGAGACAACCGGTGATTTCGCAGTCGTTTCCGGCCTTGCGGATCGCTTCGTTGATCGCGCGGTGATCGAGATTTTGTGTATCGATAATCATATTATACTACATCTCCAAACTTTTTTCTACGTTTTTCTTGCGAATAAATCAAATTCGAGGCAACTTTTTTCATCAAATCGAAATTAACGGTATCGAGCGGCGTCTTTTCGCGGATCAGAGAAGTGTAGATTCCGGCGCGCTCCGTCTCGCCCAATAGAATAAATCCTTTTAAGAATCCGTCTTTGACGAAAAAGCGTTTGATCGCTTTTTCCGTCCGCTCTTCGATCCGCTCACCGTCGTAGGTTCCTGCCGACATGATATGGAAGCCGAAGAAGCCGATCGAGTTCATGGGGATCGCATTTTCGAAGGCAACGTTGCCGCCTGCCATGTTGCCGCCTGCGGTTTGCCCCTGCAAATAGGCGTTTGGAAGAATGGCAAGCACGCGGTTTGCGCCCAGCGAGGAATCATAGCCCTCGGTACAGTCGCCTGCCGCAAAAACATCGGGCAGCGAAGTTTCCATTTTGGGATTGACCGCAATCCCGCGATTGACTTCTCCGCCTGCATTTTTGACGAGTTCCGTATTGGCGCGAACGCCGACGGCGAGTACCAGAACGTCAAATTCTTCCACCTTACCGCTCTTCATACACGCCCGGTTTCCTTCGAAGCGGACGGCGGTGTCGCCGAGCAAAAAGCGGATGCCGTTTTCTTCCAGGTGCTTTTGCGCAACGGCGGCGCAGTCAAAATCCAGAATGCTGGAAAGTACCCGGTCGGCAAGGTCGCAAACCGTGATACTCTTGACGCGTCCGCAAATCCCCTCGGCGCATTTGAGCCCGATCAGCCCGGCGCCGACGATCAGGACTTTGGATCGCTCGTTCAGTGCTTTTTCCAGGGCAAGCGCGTCGTCCAGCGTCATAAAGGAAAATTTGTTTTCAACCGTTTCCAGCCCCTCAAAGGGCGGAACGAACGGGCGCGACCCGGCGGCAACACAAACCTTGTCGTAGGGAAGCGTCGTTTGGTCGTCCAGAACGACCTGTTTCTTTTCTGCGTCCAGCAAAGCCGCACGCTTCCCGAAGAGGACTTTGCAACCGTTATCCGCATAGAAGGAATCGCCACGGTATTTCATGCGCTCCAAGTCGGTTTTTCCTTCCAGATAGTAGGAAATGAGCGGACGGCTGTAAACCGCATGATTCTCTTCGGAAATAATGGTGATCTCTCCGGTTTTATCCACCGAGCGGATCCCCTCCACGCAGCCGACGGCGGCGGTACCGTTACCGATGATTACATATCGTCTCATTTTTCGTTCCCTCTTTCCTCATAAACAATGGCGTTATTGGGGCATCCGGCAACGCAGGCGGGCGAGCCGCAGGCGTTTTCCAGACACAGTTCGCATTTCTGCATAGCGCCGTCCTTGCCCGGTGCGAGCGCACCGTAGGGACAGACAAGGACGCAGGTCAGACAACCAACGCACTTTTCCCGGTTGATCTTTACCACGCCGTTCTGCTTGGAAATCGCTCCGGCAATGCAGCTTTTGACACAGATGGGATCGCTGCAATGCCGACAGGAGACGGCAAAGGTGATTTTGTCGTCACCCTCAACGTGGATGCGCGGAAATATCGCTTGATCTTTCAGAGCCATCGCCATGTTTTTCATGCCAGAATTGGCAAACGCACAGTTATATTCGCACAAATGGCAGCCCAGACACCATTCTTCGTTGACATAAACACGTTTCATTTTTCATTCCCCCGCGTGGGAAATTCCGAGAATTTCCAATTCTTTTTCGTTCAGCCCGACGCCGCGAAGCATCAGACGGTTGCCGCGCAACGCTTCCACCGAGTTGATGCCCATGCCGCCCATCATTTCCATGATCTCGTGCCGCCATGCCGTCATCAGATTGACGAGCCGCGCGGAACCGATATCGGGATTGAGGCGCTTGACCAGATCGGGACGCTGGGTTGCGATGCCCCAGTTGCACCGGCCGGTCTGGCAGGTGCGGCAGAGATGACAGCCGAGCGCGAGCAGTGCGGCGGTAGCAACGTAACAGGCGTCGGCACCGAGGGCGATGGCTTTGATCACGTCAGATGCCGAGCGGATCGAACCTCCGACAACGAGCGATACATTGTTGCGGATCCCCTCGTCGCGCAATCTCTGATCGACCGCCGCCAACGCAAGCTCGATCGGAATCCCCACGTTGTCGCGGATGCGCGTGGGAGCGGCGCCGGTTCCGCCGCGGAAGCCGTCGATGGCAATGATGTCTGCTCCGCTCCGGGCAATGCCGCTGGCAATGGCGGCAATATTATGAACCGCCGCAACCTTAACGATGACAGGTTTTTGGTATCTCGTTGCTTCTTTGAGCGAAAAGACGAGCTGCCGCAAGTCTTCAATAGAATAGATATCGTGGTGCGGAGCAGGGGAGATCGCGTCCGATCCCTCCGGGATCATACGCGTCCGGGAAACGTCTCCGACAATCTTTGCTCCGGGCAAGTGCCCGCCGATGCCCGGCTTTGCACCCTGTCCCATCTTGATCTCGATCGCCGCGCCGGCATTGAGATAATCCTCATGCACGCCGAAGCGTCCCGATGCGACCTGCACGATCGTGTTTTTGCCGTATTGATAAAAATCTTCGTGCAATCCGCCCTCCCCGGTGTTGTATAGGATCCCCAGCTCGGTTGCCGCACGAGCAAGAGACGCGTGGGCATTGTAGCTGATCGAACCGTAACTCATCGCCGAGAACATGACCGGCATGGCAAGCTCGACCTGCGGCGGAAGCGTGCAGTCGATCGATCCGTCCGCGCCGCGTGTGATCTTTTCGGGCTTCTTTCCCAGAAAGACCTTCGTTTCCATCGGCTCGCGCAAGGGGTCGATCGGCGGATTGGTGACCTGTGAGGCGTTGATCAGGATCTTATCCCAATAAACGGGGAGCGGTTTCGGATTGCCCATCGATGAGAGCAGAACGCCGCCGCTGTTCGCCTGCTTGTAGATCTCTTTGATCGTATCGTTCTGCCAGTTGGCATTTTCGCGCAGGGTGCAATCGCTCTTGACGATTTTGAGTGCCCTCGTGGGGCAGAGCGAAACACAACGCTGACAGTTCACGCACTTGGTTTCGTCCGAGAGCATCACCTGATGCTCCGCGTCAAACGAATGCACCTCATTCGCACATTGCCGCTCGCAAACGCGGCAGCGAATGCAGCGGGATTCATTACGGACCACTTCAAATTCCGGATAGATAAATTCAACTCCCATATCAGTATGCTCCTTCCTTGACCGCCACGATCACCGGTTCTCCGCCGGCGGGCGACCAGATTTTTCCCGCGTTCGGCTCCATGGCGCGGATGGCGGCTTCCTCGCTGGCGATGAACACTTTGTCGTCCAGCTCGCCAACCACCATCGAACGCAGTTTCAATCGATCGTTGAGCGCCATCAGTCCGCCGTCAAAGCCGAGAACGATGGAAAAGGGACCGGTGACGAGCAAACTCGGGAAAACGGTTCTCAGGTATTGCAGTTTTGCCTTTTCGTATGCGTCTCTTTTGCCGTCGATCGTAGTCCAGAACGGTGCGGCGATCACGTTTGCCGCCTCGGTCGGCGTCAACCCCTGACGGCGGATCAAATAGTCTAAAATGTAGGTAATGACCTCGGTGTCGGTTTGCAGGGTGCATTTGTAGCCGAACATTTCCATAAAGCGTCGGTTGGCGTCGTAGGAGGAAATCTCCCCGTTGTGGACGACCGAATAATCGAGCAGGGTAAATGGGTGCGCGCCGCCCCACCAACCGGGGGTATTGGTCGGATAGCGTCCGTGTGCCGTCCAACTGTACCCTTCGTATTCATCCAGCCGATAGAACACCCCGACGTCCTCGGTATACCCGACCGCCTTGAACGTTCCCATGTTCTTACCGCTTGAAAAAACGTAAGCGCCCTTCATCTCGGTATTGATCTTCATAACCGTCCGCGCGACAAATTCCTTTTCATCGAGTTGCAGGTCGGCAAGCACCGAGCGAAGCGGCGAGACGAAATACCGCCAGATGATCGGTTCGTCGGTGATCGCGGGAATCTTCCTTGTCGGAATGGTCTCGCCCCGGACGATTTCAAATCCCTCTTTGAGGAATGCTTCGCACCGCTTTCTGGTGTCGCGGCTGTCAAAAAACAGATGGAAAGCGTAAAAATCGCGGTATTCGGGATAAATCCCGTAGCCGGCAAATCCGCCGCCCAGGCCGTTGGAACGGTCGTGCATGGGTTTCATGGCGTCCATGATCTTTTCCGCCGTCATGCGCTTTCCTTCTTTGGAAATCACCGCGGCGATCGCACATCCCGACGGGATGCGTACCTCTCCCTCGCGCATATTCATCGTTTGTAACTCCTCCTTTGTACCTATAAAAAAAGAAAAAGCGCGCTCACTCCCGGCGGGAAATTTCCCGCGCGAAATGAACGCCTTTGCTCATTGAATTGTATTATACGCCGCAAAATTCGGTTTGTCAAGAGAAAACAAAAATTTTTTCGATTTTTTTGAAAAAAGGGGTTGACAAATCGTTTTTCGCGTTGTATAATGACTCTCGTGAAAAGGCAATGGCGTCTTTGGGCATGGGCTCAAAGGCGCGATTTTCGTTTTTACGGACAAATAGAAAAAGAAGGGCAAGGGCGTCTTTCATGTTGCGAAGCATGAAGGACGCTCTGTCTTTTCCGAAAAAGAAAAGGAGAAAAAAGAATGAAAACGGTATCGGAGTATTTCGGAAGCATGGTGTTTGACGACAGAGTAATGAAAGCGTCTCTTTCCGCAAAGGTCTACGCATCTCTCAAACAAACCATCGACGAGGGAAAGGAGCTGGATCTGACCGTTGCCAATGCCGTTGCGGCGGCCATGAAGGATTGGGCGATCCAAAAAGGCGCAACGCATTTTACGCATTGGTTCCAACCGCTGACCGGCATCACTGCAGAAAAGCACGACAGTTTCATTACCCCCTCGCCCGACGGCGGCGTGATTATGGAGTTTTCCGGCAAGGAACTGATCAAGGGCGAGTCCGACGCTTCGTCTTTCCCGTCCGGCGGTCTGCGCGCCACCTTTGAGGCGCGCGGCTATACCGCGTGGGATCCGACTTCCTACGCGTTTATCAAAGGAAAGACGCTCTGCATTCCCACGGCGTTCTGTTCCTACGGCGGGCACGCTCTGGATAAGAAAACACCGCTGCTTCGCTCGATGCAGGCACTCAACAAGCAGGCGCTCCGCATTCTGCGGCTGTTTGGAAACACTACGGCAAAATACGTGCGTTCCTCGGTTGGTCCGGAACAAGAGTATTTCCTGATCACCAAAGAAATGTACGACGCCCGCCCGGATCTGCGCTTTACCGGCAGAACGCTGTTCGGCGCAAAGCCCCCGAAAGGACAGGAGATGGACGATCACTATTTCGGCGTGATCAAGCCCCGCGTTGCCGCTTATATGGAAGAACTGAACGAAGAGCTCTGGAAGCTCGGCATTCTTGCAAAGACAGAGCATAATGAAGTCGCTCCCGCGCAGCACGAACTCGCACCCATTTACACCACCACCAACGTAGCGACCGATCACAACCAGCTGACCATGGAGATCATGCAAAAAGTCGCGTCAAAGCACGGTTTGGTCTGCCTGCTTCACGAAAAGCCCTTTGCCGGCGTGAACGGTTCGGGTAAACACAACAACTGGTCGATCGCAACGAACGACGGGCAGAATTTGCTCTCTCCGGGCGAAACGCCTTATGAAAACGCGCAATTTTTGCTCTTCCTCTGCGCGGTGATCAAAGCTGTGGACGACTATCAGGATCTGCTTCGCATCTCGGTTGCAACCGCCGGAAACGATCACCGGCTGGGAGCTAACGAAGCGCCGCCCGCCGTTATTTCGATCTTCCTCGGCGACGAGCTGACCGCGGTGCTCAATGCGATCGAAACCGACACGCCCTATCAGGGCGTGGAAAAGACGCAGATGAAACTCGGCGTTCACGTCCTTCCGAAATTTAACCGCGACACCACCGACCGCAACCGTACCTCTCCGTTCGCTTTTACCGGAAACAAATTCGAATTCCGGATGCTCGGCTCCTCCAACAGCATTGCCTGCGCCAACATCATGCTCAACAGCGCGGTTGCCGAAAGTTTGAAAATTTATGCCGACCGTCTGGAAGGGGCGGAGAACTTTGAAGTTGTTTTGCACGAGATGATCAAACAGACCATTCAGGATCACAAGCGCATCATCTTCAACGGAAACGGCTACGACGACGCATGGATCAAAGAAGCGACCGAAGTGCGGGGTCTGCTCAACTACCGCACGACCGCCGACTGTATGCCTCATCTGCTCGACAAGAAGAACGTCGATATGCTGACGGCGCATAAAGTGTTTACGGTAGCGGAATTGCAGTCCCGTTGTGAGATCATGCTCGAAAACTACTGCAAGTCGGTTGTGATCGAGGCAAACACGATGATCGATATGGCAAAAACGCAGATCGCTCCCGCCGTGGAACGGTTTGTCGCCGATCTTGCGCGGAATGCGGCCGCGAAAAAGGCGATTTCGCCAACGATCGCCTGTTCGTATGAAACCGATCTGATCGCCAGACTTTCTGGATTGACCGATCGGATCGCGGCGGCCGCTGCCGATTTGCAGAGCACCGTGATTTCTCTGCACGATGCGGAGGACATCCTCGCGGAATCCCGGAAGATCCGCGATGCCGTTCTCCCCGAAATGTGCAATTTGCGCCTTGCCTGCGACGAGGCGGAAACGCTGACGGAAAAGAGCTATTGGCCGTTCCCGAGCTACGCGGATATTTTGTTCAGCGTCCGATAAAAATCAAAGGAGACTTTCCCCATGTTACCCGAAGAACTTGCAAAACTGGTCAAAGAAGCGGCAACGAAAGAAGTGTTTGCCGTATGGCTTCTGATCGGTACGGCGTTTATCTTTTTCATGCAAGCCGGATTCGCAATGGTTGAAACCGGATTCACGCGAGCCAAAAACGCCGGAAATATCATTATGAAAAACCTGATGGATTTCTGCATCGGAACGGTCGTGTTCGTTTTGCTCGGCTTTTCGCTGATGATGGCGGAGGACTACGTTCTGGGTATTGTCGGAGTTCCGAACCTGAACATCCTGACCGATTTCGGCGGCTTCCTCAAAAGCGGAAACGCTCCGGCTTTCGTCTTTAACCTCGTATTCTGTGCAACCGCCGCAACCATCGTTTCGGGAGCCATGGCGGAACGGACGAGATTCCTTTCCTACTGCATTTATTCCGGCGTGATCTCGCTCTTCGTTTATCCGATCGAAGCGGGCTGGGTCTGGAACCAGGCGGGTTGGCTTATCAAACTCGGATTTCACGATTTTGCCGGTTCCGCCGCGATCCATTCGGTCGGCGGCGTAACGGCTCTGATCGGTGCGATCATGGTCGGTCCCCGGCTCGGCAAGTATGTTAAGGACAAGGCGGGGAAGGTCACAAAGGTCAACGCCATTCCCGGACATTCGGTCACGCTCGGCGCGCTCGGTTGTTTCATCCTGTGGTTTGGATGGTACGGATTCAACGGTGCGGCGGCATGGAACGGCGATTCGCTTGCTTCGATCTTCGTTACAACGACGATCGCCCCTGCCGTTGCTACCTGCACCACGATGATCTTTACCTGGATCAAAAACGGAAAACCCGACGTTTCCATGTGTATCAACGCATCTCTTGCGGGGTTGGTCGGCATTACCGCTGGATGCGACGCTTTGGATGCCGTCGGCGCAACGGTGGTCGGACTTGTTTCCGGATTTCTGGTCGTTTTTGTGGTTGAATTTCTGGATCTCAAACTGCATATCGACGACCCCGTCGGTGCGGTCGGAGTCCACTTTGCAAACGGCGTATGGGGAACGATTGCGGTCGGATTGCTTGCAAATCCGTCTGCCCCTGCCGGGCTGAACGGTTTGTTCTATACCGGCAGCTTCCGCCTGCTCGGCGTTCAGGCGCTCGGGATCGTTTGTATTCTTGCATGGACGGCAGTGATGATGACCCTGACCTTCCTGATTTTGAAAAAAACGGTCGGGCTTCGGGTTTCCGTGGAAGAAGAAATCAAGGGGCTTGACAAAACCGAGCATGGTCTGCCGAGCGCCTACGCAGACTTCGTGCCTGCCGTGGAAAGTCTGGATTACGGGTTTGAGGGCGCAGTTGCCGTCAGCGGCGAAACGCCGGTTGCGGAAGCAGTTCCCGTGAAAAAGATGCCTGCGATCGACGACGGTTCTCCCAAGTTTACCAAAGTCGAGATCATCTGCAAAGAGCCGCGCTTTGAGGCACTCAAAAACGCCATGATGGAGATCGGTATCACCGGCATGACCGTTTCCCACGTGTTGGGGTGCGGTGTGCAGAAAGGTCAGCCCGAATACTACCGCGGCGTTCCCGTGGAAGCAAACCTGCTCCCGAAGATCCAGGTGGATATCGTGGTCAGCAAGGTGCCTGTCCGCTCTGTCATCGAAACGGCGAAAAAGGTGCTTTACACCGGACATATCGGAGATGGAAAAATATTTGTTTACGATGTTGAAAATGTGGTAAAGGTCCGCACAGGCGAAGAGGGTTACGATGCTTTGCAGGATGTGGAGTAAAGGACAAAACAATGTGTTCGATATTCGGATATTGCGGCAAAACGGAAGACCCTGCCGCGTTTGAAGCCGCGTTTGCAAAAACGAAATCGCGCGGGCCTGACGACAGCCGCGTGATGGACACCGGAAAAGGTCTTTTGGGCTTCCATCGGCTTGCCATTATGGGCTTGCACCCCGAGGGAATGCAACCGTTTGAACGAAACGGCTGTTATGCGATCTGCAACGGCGAACTATACGGATTTGCCGCGGAACGGGACCGGTTGAAAAGAAAAGGATACGCGTTCGAGAGCGACAGCGATTGTGAGATTCTGCTGCCGATGTATTTGGAATACGGCGTCGATCTCTTCCGGAAGCTGGACGCAGAGTTTGCCTGCGTGATCTACGACGGCAGAACGGACGAATGGATCGCCGCCCGCGATCCGATCGGGATCCGTCCGCTTTATTACGGGTACGACAAAAGCGGAACGATTCTGTTTGCGAGTGAGCCGAAAAATCTCGTCGGGCTGACGGAGAAGATTCTGCCGTTTCCTCCCGGACATTATTACAAGGGTGGAAAATTCATTTGCTATTCCGACGTTTCCCACGCGAAAAGCGTTTGCCGCGACGATTTGGAGACTGCCTGCGCAAGCATCCGCGAGAAGCTGATTGCGGGGGTGGAGAAGCGGCTGGTTGCGGACGCAAAAGTCGGGTTTCTGCTCTCGGGGGGCTTAGATTCTTCGCTGGTCTGCGCCATAGCCGCCAAGAAGAGCAAAAAGCCGATCAGAACCTTTGCGATCGGCATGAGCGAGGACGCCATCGACCTCAAATATGCCCGTCAGGTCGCAGAATTTATCGGTTCGGAACATACGGAGGTCTTTATGACCCCCGAAGAAGTTCTTGCGGCATTGGAAACGGTTGTCGAATTGCTCGGTACTTACGACATCACCACGATCCGCGCAAGCATGGGAATGTATCTGGTCTGTAAAGCGATCCATGAAACGACCGATATCCGCGTTCTCTTGACCGGGGAGATCTCGGATGAACTCTTCGGGTATAAATACACCGATTTTGCGCCGAGCGCCGTCGAATTTCAGAAGGAAGCCGAGAAGCGCGTTCACGAACTGCATATGTACGACGTTCTGCGCGCCGACCGCTGTATTTCGGTCAACTCGCTCGAAGCGCGGGTTCCGTTTGGCGATCTGGATTTCGTCAAGTATGTCATGAGTTTGGATCCCGAAATGAAATTGAACAAATACGGCATGGGCAAATACCTGCTCCGCCACGCTTTCGAGGGGCTGGGGTATCTGCCGGACGGCATTCTCTGGCGCGAGAAAGCCGCGTTTTCGGACGCCGTCGGGCATTCGATGGTGGACGATCTGAAAGAATACGCAGAGAGGCAGTATTCCGACGAAGAATTTGAGGCAAAGCGAAAACAGTATAGCCACGCGCAGCCGTTCACGAAAGAATCTCTCCTGTACCGCGAGATATTTGAAAAATACTATCCCGGGCAGTCGGAAATGATCGTAGATTTTTGGATGCCGAACAAATCGTGGGAGGGGTGCAACGTCAACGATCCGTCGGCGCGTGTCCTTTCCAACTATGGCAACAGCGGAAAATAAAGAGGGGAAAGCATGAAAACAAAGTATATTTTTGTAACGGGCGGAGTCGTTTCGGGGCTTGGAAAAGGCATCACCGCGGCATCTCTCGGCCGGCTTCTCAAAGCGCGCGGACTGAAAGTTGCGGCGCAGAAACTGGATCCTTATATCAACGTCGATCCCGGGACGATGAGCCCCTATCAGCACGGCGAGGTCTATGTAACCGAGGATGGTGCGGAAACCGATCTTGACCTCGGTCATTACGAGCGGTTTATCGACGAGGATCTGAACAAGTATTCCAACCTGACGACCGGCAAGGTCTACTGGAACGTTCTGAACAAGGAACGGCGCGGCGAATACCTCGGCTCGACGGTGCAGGTGATCCCCCACGTCACCAACGAGATCAAGGAGTTCGTCTACAACGTCGGCAAACATTCCGACGCCGACGTGGTCATCACCGAGATCGGCGGCACGATCGGTGATATTGAATCGCAACCCTTTATCGAGGCGGTCCGGCAGATCTCTTTGGAAGTGGGAAGGGAAAACAGTCTTTTCATTCACGTCACGCTCGTGCCGTATCTGCACGGGTCGGAAGAACATAAAACCAAACCCACCCAGCATTCGGTCAAGGAATTGCAGGGCATGGGGGTCAATCCGAATATCATTATTCTACGCTGTGACGAGCCGCTGGAAGAATCCATTTTCGATAAAATTTCGCTCTTCTGCAACGTCAAAAAGGACTGCGTGATCGAAAACATCACGCTTCCCAATCTCTATGAAGCGCCGCTGATGCTTGAAAAATCGCACTTTTCCGAGGTCGTATGCCGGGAACTCGGCATCAACGCGCCAAAGCCCGACCTTGCCGAATGGTCGTCCATGGTGGATCGCATCAAATCCAGACCCTACACCACGCACATCGGACTGGTTGGCAAATACGTGGCGCTCCACGATGCCTATCTTTCGGTCGCCGAGGCACTCCGCCACGCCGGATACTTTTATAATACGCATATCAAGATCCATTGGATCGATTCGGAGAAGATCACCAAAGAAACGGTGGAAGAAACGCTCGACGGTTTAGACGGTATCATTGTTCCGGGCGGATTCGGAAACCGCGGCATTGAGGGCATGATCACGGCGACGCAATATGCGCGGGAGCATCGGATCCCGTTCTTCGGTATCTGCCTCGGTATGCAGATTGCCGTTATCGAATACGCGCGCCACGTTGCCGGCATCGCAGATGCCAATTCGGGTGAATTTGACGAACAATGCAAGCATAAAGTGATCGATTTCATGCCCGGACAGAGCGACGAGATCGACAAGGGCGGCACGCTTCGTCTGGGCGCCTATCCGTGTATCATTCAACCCGGCACCAAAATGGAGGCGTGCTACGGCAAACGTGAGATCAGCGAACGCCACCGCCACCGTTATGAGTTCAACAACGATTATCGCGCCGAATTGCAGGAATGCGGTCTGACCGTCGGCGGAATGTCGCCGGATGGACTTTTGGTAGAAACGATCGAACTTTCCAACCGTGATTTCTACGTCGGCGTGCAGTATCATCCCGAATTCAAATCCCGTCCCAACAAACCGCACCCGCTCTTCAAGGGCTTTGTAGGCGCGGCGTTTGAAAAAATGAAAGGCAAACAATGATGTTGCACTTTACCAAAATGCAGGGGCTCGGAAACGACTACCTGTATGTTTACGGAGAGGTTCCCGAAAGCATTGCCGATCTTTCCCGAAAGCTCTCCGACCGCCATTTTGGGGCGGGATCGGACGGTATGATTTATATTTCGCCGTCGAACGTCGCCGATTTCAGAATGCGGATCTTCAATGCCGACGGAAGCGAAGCGATGATGTGCGGAAACGGCATCCGCTGTGTCGGGAAATATGTGTATGACAAAGGTTATACCGATAAAACCCATCTGATGATCGAAACGCTTTCCGGTTTGAAAACACTCGATCTGCGCTTGATGGGCGGCAAAGTCAAAGAGGTTACGGTGGATATGGGGACGGCGCAAGCCGCAGAGGATCTCTGTCTATCCCTCTGCAAAACCGAGGTCGTTTGCACGCCTGTTTCGGTCGGCAATCCGCACGCGGTGATTTTTATAACGGACGCGGAACACGCCCCCGTCGAAACGCTCGGCAAACAGATCGAACATCATGTGGCTTTTCCGAACGGCGTGAATGTTGAGTTCGTGCAGGTGATCTCTCCCACCGAACTTCGTATGCGCGTTTGGGAGCGAGGCAGCGGCGTCACCATGGCTTGCGGAACCGGCGCCTGCGCGTCGGCTGCCGCCGCTGTGAAAAAAGGATATTGTCTGCCTGATACACCGGTTTCGATCTGTCTGGACGGCGGCGTTTTGAAAATCACCGTTTCCTCGAACGGGAACATAGTCATGATGGGCCCTGCCGAAACCGTTTACGAAGGAGATGCGTCCCTATGATCCCGAATTTGAACTATGCCAATCTGAAAGATTCCTACTTGTTCTACAACATCTCGCAAAAGGTGAACGCCTATCTTGCCGATCACCCGGGCGCGAAACTGCTCCGTCTCGGGATCGGCGACGTTTCTTTGCCGCTCTGTCCGGCTGTCATCAAAGCGTTGCATGAAGCGGTGGAGGACCAGGCGAAGAAAGAGACGTTCCACGGGTATATGCCCGAACAGGGTGCGCCGTTTCTGCGCGAGGCGATTGCCGACCACTATACCAAACGCAGCGTTCTGCTCTCTGCCGAGGAAGTTTTCGTTTCGAGCGGCGCGAGCGACGAGTTGGGTGACATTCTCGACCTGTTCGACAAGAGCAATACCGCGCTGATCATGGAGCCCGCTTATCCCGCGTATAT